>JAZQQF010000118.1:0-6969 GCA_045628925.1 Oscillospiraceae bacterium
AGCCGGATTGGCAGCGGCGTTCGTGCCGCCATCCAGCGAGTAGGTGATGCTGTAGCCGACCGGGGACCACGTGGCGGTATAGCTGCGGTCGCCGGTGCTGCCCTGCGGGACGGTGACGGTCATTGTTGCGGCGGAGAGGTCCGTGCCGGTCCAGCCCGCGAAAACATATCCGTCCTTTGTGGGCGCAGTGAGGGAGAAGTCCGCCGTTTCGATCGTGTAGGAATCCGGATCGGTACCGGCAATGGCGCCGCCGTCCAGATCGTAGGTCACGGTGTAGGTGACCGGGGCCCACGTAGCGGTATAGCTGCGGTCGCCGGTGCTGCCCTGCGGGATGGTGACGGTCATGGTCGCTTCGGTGAGACCGGTGCCGGTCCAGCCCGCGAACGCATATCCGTCCTTCGTGGGCGCTGCGAGGGTAAAGTCCGCGGTGTCGGCGCTGTAGGAAGCCGGGTTGGCCGCGGCGTTCGTGCCGCCGTCCAGCGCATAGGTGATGGTGTAATCATCGGTGGTCCACTTGGCAAAGAATACCTTCTCGCCCGTGTCCGCGGCGGTGATGGCTGTGACGGGGGAACCGCTGAAGTCGGACGTTTCGTACCAGCCGCCGAACGAATAATTCTCACGGGTGGGGACGGGCAGCGCCGCGCCCACACCGGCGGTATACTCGGTCAGCGTTTCGGAGAGGGAACCGCCCGCCAGATTCAGCGTGACAGGATAGGTCACGTCGGGCGTCGGCTCGGGGGTCGGTTCCGGGGTGGATTCGGGCACCGGCTCGGGGACGTAGGGCGATTCGCCGCTGCTGCCCGTATCGCTGTCGGAATCCCCACGGGTGAACGCCGGATCGACGTATTCTTCTTCGGCGGGCTTCTGTTCCTCCGCCAGCTGCTTCTCCAGCTGCTGGCGCTGCTCCGCTTCCTGCTGCCGCTTTTCTTCGATACCGGCGGTCAGCTCCTCGGCAGAATAGTTCCCTTCCTCATCGAGTTCGTCCAGAATGTAGGGATTATTGAGGATCTCGTCCACGACAAAGCTGGGGATATCGCCCGCGCCGCTCTCATAGCGGCGGTTCTCCTGTCCTTCGCCATCCGTCAGGCAGGAGAAGCCCTGACCGCCGTTCAGCTCAAAGGAATAGGATTCCCCACCGCCGGACAGGGATACCACGCTGCCGCCCGGGGTCCGCGAGGAACCCGCAAGGCCGGTAACATTGGCGTCGTTCCAGGGAGGCCGGTTCGTAAATGCATCCGCGTTCTGCGTTTCATCCGCCCAGCTGGCAGGGCCGTTATGGCTGCGGAACCAGGTGACGATGCCGTGGCCGGTGATGCAGAGGACGGTGGTCTCCTGCTTGAGCGGGTTCGCCCGCATGAGGAAGCTGGAGCCGCGGATACCCGTCACCATGGTGCTGGTGCGGATCTCCAGACTTTCATCCGCGGCAAGGGGCGAAGTCACGTCTGCATAGACCTGACCGGAGACCAGCTGCACCTGCAGCTTTTTGCCGGACTGCTTCACCTTGACGGTGGTGAGCATATCCAGCTTAACGGCCTTCTTGTCATCCAGCGTGAGATAGGCATAACTGTCTTCCGCGGTGGCGATGGTATAGCCGCTGTAAAGCCGCATACCCGCCGAATAGCTCTGCGCCACGCCACTGGAATTCTGGATGCTGACGGTCCCATCCGCCAGCTCCAGACGCAGCGTGCTCGCCTTGATCTTGCCCGCCGCCGCTGCCGGAAGGGTCAGCGTCATCAGGAGCAGGACCGCGAGGATGAGTGTGATTGCACGTTTCATGTGTGTTCCTCCCATGCTTTGCTTTGTTCAAAGAGATCGACGATCGACCCGTCCAGACTGCCCTCGTCCACCATGCTGTGGAGAACGCCAAGCGCCTTCGGCAGCGGCATGGCGGGCTTATAGGGGCGGTCCTGTGCGGTGAGCGCGTCGAAGATATCCAGAATCGTCAGCAGACGGACTTCCCACGGAAGCGACTCCGCCGTGAGATGCTGCGGGTAGCCGGTCCCGTTCAGATATTCATGGTGCGCGGAAGCCCATTGCGGGACCTGCGCATAGTTTTTCGGGAACGTGACCCGATCCAGAATGTGGGCCGTGACGGTGGCGTGACTTTCCATGATGCTGCGCTCCGAAGCGGTGAGCGTTCCCTTGCGGATGCTGAGCGAAGTGTGCTCCGCTTCCGTCAGCCACGGCTGCGTGACCCCGCTAGCATCCACATACGTCCTCGCGGCCAGCGCATCCACGGCGGCAAGGTCGCCGTCCGGCAGGAAACCCGCGCGGTTCACCCGCTCGATCAGGGCGAGACCTTCCGACCGGGCCGCAGCCAGCTGTTCCGCATCGGCGGGGGAGAGCCTGCCCTCCAGCACGGCGATCCGGTCCAGCAGGGCCATCGTCCCGAAGCGCTGGCGGATCGGCTCCAATCCGGGGCCGAGACGGCTTTCCTTGTCCATGACCTCCAGCGGCACGACCAGCTTGCCCACGTCGTGCAGCCAGACGCTGAGGAGGAAGGTGCGCCGCCGGTCGGCGTCGAAGCGGTGAGGACTGTCCGTCCGATCCAGCCAGTCCAGAAATTTGGCGGCGATGCGCGCCATGTTTTCCGTGTGCTTGGCGTTATAGGGCGTCCGCTCGTCGATGGCCTTGGAAAGCGCGCCCACCAGCGAATCCAGCAGAGAAGTGATCTGCTCGGAATACTGCATATTCGTCATGCTGATGGCGGCCTGCGCGGAGATGGCACGCACCAGCGTTTCCATCTTGCTGTCGAAGGGGATGGTCTCCCCGGTGTCGGCCACGGCGTTGATGAGCTGCATCGCGCCGATGAGGTCGCCGTGGTCATCTGCCAGCGGGACGACCAGCATGGTCTGCGTATGATATCCGGTCTGCGCATCGTATTTCAGAGAACCGGAGAAGTTGTAGCGGGTGTCGGTCCGCACATCGTCCACGAAGATGGACTGGTTTTCCATGACGCAGTAGGAGCAGACGTAGCTCCGATCCAGCGGGACGGGGGGCAGCGAGATGGGCGCCGCGTGGCCGCCCTGCCGGACCCCCATGGAGCGGGTCACCATCCGGCAGAAATGCAGACCGTCGTCCTCCAGCAGATAGAGGGTCCCGGCGTCGGCATTGCAAAGATCCATCGCCGTGTCCAGAATGCTGCTGAGCAGCTTTTCCCGGTCCTGCTCGGCGGAGAGGGAAAGACAGAGCTTCAGGAACTGATCCAGCTCCTGCGGGGACATTTCCAGCTGTGTATTCATAGCAGGACCTCCTCTCCTTCCCGGGCAAACGCACAGCGGGGATATTCGCGCCGGAGCGCATCCTCCGCCGCCAGCAGGAACGCATCGTCGTGACCGGGGTCATGGTGGATGATGCGCGTTTCCTTTGCGCCGGAGAGCTGCCCCAGCAGGGCGGCGGCAGTCCACGTGCTGTGTCCGAAATTGGAACGCAGCTCCCATTCCGCGGGAGAATACTGCCCGTCGCACAGGAGCAGATCGCAGCCGGAAGCAAATTCCGCCAGCATCGGCAGCAGCGTGTCCGTCAGCGTGCAGTCCGTAGCCAGCACGACGGACTTCTCCCCGCAGCCCAGCCGAAGGATGCTGACGCCGCCGGGGTGGATGCCTTCCATGGTCTGCACCGCGACCGCGCCGACCTGCTGACGCTCGGTCAGCTCATGAAATTCAATGTCGCCGGGCAGATGCTTCGGCTCCACCGGCCACAGCGGCGGCGACATATAGGCGCTGATCTGCTCCTCGGCGCTGAGCCCGTAGCGGGTCGCGGCGAACACATCCAGCCGGAAACCGGGCCGCATCACGGGCGGGCAGAGGGGGAAGCCCAGCAGATGGTCCGCGTGCGGATGGGTCAGAAGCAGGGAAGCCTGCGTTTCTTCCGGCTGCAGACAGGCCCCCACGTCCATGAGGCCGCTGCCGGCATCCAGAATGACGGGCGTGCCGCCCAAACGGAGAAAGAAACAGGTGGTCTGACCGCCGAAACAGGCATACCGTTCACCGCTGACGGGAACGGAACCCCGGGCGCCCAGAACACGGAGGGAATCGGTCATCCAAACACCCCTTTCCGGGTTCGCGGGAGAAGGTAATAATGCATACCATCCCGATAATAATCCAACTATAGAATACGGTTTATAAGGCCATCTGTCAAGGGAATTTTATATATAGGTATCGCCGGAAAATAAAAAACCGTGGAACGGACGAACCGTTCCACGGTATCAAGCGGATTAACTTATTTCCAGCCGAAGGTGCAAAGCCCGTAAACATACAGGACGATGACGATGATGGGCACCACAAACTGGAACACGGGCTTCATCCAGCTCCTGACCTTCATGCCCTTGCCGGCATTGACCTCGGCAATGAAATTGTCCCAGCCCCAGCCGAAGCGCTTGGAGCAGCAGAACAGGGCGAAGACCAGAGAACCCAGCGGGAGCAGGTTGGTGCTGACGATGAAATCCCAGAAGTCCAGCCACGCGGAGCCTTCCGCAAAGGGCTGGAAGGAGAACTTGCTGTAGCCCAGCGCGGTGGTCAGCGCGATGACGAACAGGCAGACGCCGCAGATGATGCAGCCCTTCACGCGGCCCCAGCCGGTGATCTCGCGGATCATGGCGAGGATATTCTCGCACACGGCCAGCACGGTGCTGAGCGCGGCGAAGGTCATGAACAGGAAGAACAGAGCGCCCCACCAGCGGCCGCCTTCCATGTTGGTGAACACGGTAGCCATGGTGTCGAACAGAAGGCCGGGGCCGGCGCCCACGTCCACACCGTAGGTCGTGCAGGCGGGGAAGATGATGATGCCGGCCATCAGGGCCACGAAGGTATCCAGAATGATGACGTTGACGGATTCCCCCATCAGGGCGCGCTCCTTGCCGATGTAGCTGCCGAAGATGGCCATGGAGCCGATGCCGAGGGTCAGGGTGAAGAACGCCTGATTCATGGCGCCCACGATGACTTCACCGTTGATCTTGCTGAAGTCGGGGACCAGATAGAACTTGAGACCTTCCTTCGCACCGGAGAGCGTGCAGCTGCGGATGCCCAGCACGATCATCAGGAGCAGGAGGACGATCATCATATACTTCGTCACGCGCTCCAGACCGCCCTGCAGATTGAAGCAGAGAATGCCGAAGCCGAGGATGACCGACACCGCCAGATAGGTCACGTTCACGCCGGGGTTGGTGATCATGTTCACAAAGCCCAGCCCGTCCAGATTGCCGGTGAGGAAACGCACGAAGTAGCTGATGATCCAGCCGGTGACGACCAGATAGAACGCCATCAGGCAGATATTGCCCAGCAGGGCGAAGGGCCCGTAGATCTTCCATTTCTGCTTGGGCTTCTGGAGCTTGGCCATCATCTTGATGGGACTTGCCTGCGCGGCGCGACCCAGCGCGAACTCCATGGTCATGACCGGGAGACCCAGCAGCAACAGGCAGATGATATACACCAGCACGAAGCCGCCGCCGCCATACTGCCCCGTCATCCACGGGAACTTCCACACGTTGCCGCAGCCGATGGCACAGCCTGCGCTCAGCAGGATGAAACCAAGGCGGCTGCCCAGTTTTTCTCGCTTGTCCATAACTTTACCCCTCTACGATTTATTGATATGCATACTAAGACAGGGAACATGATAGCACAGATTCCGATAGAACGCAAGGGAAAACGATGCTTTTGTTGGGGAAAACTGCAAAAAAACGAAAACCGGGGCAGGAGTCTGCCCCGGAAGATGAATTTGACCAAATTACGCGTTCACATCCCGCCCGTGCGCGCCGTGGGCGGCCAGAACGGTCTCGCCCGCGGGAACGGAATGGGTCAGCCACACGTTGCCGCCGATGACGCAGCCGTCGCCGATGACGGTGCTGCCGCCGAGGATGGTCGCGCCCGCGTAGACGACCACGTTGTCGCCCAGATCGGGGTGACGCTTCACGCCCTTGACGAGGCTGCCGTCCGGGTTCACGTCGAAGCTCTTGGCGCCCAGCGTCACGCCCTGATACAGCTTCACGTGGCTGCCGATGGTGGTGGTCTCGCCGATGACCACGCCGGTGCCGTGGTCGATGAAGAAATAGGGGCCGACCGTCGCGCCGGGGTGGATGTCGATGCCCGTGATGCGGTGGGCGTATTCCGTCATCATCCGGGGCAGGATGGGAACGGACATGGTATAGAGCTTGTGCGCGATGCGGAAGATGCTGATGGCCTCGAAGGCCGGGTAGGTGAGCATGACCTCGTCCGTGCTCTTGGCGGCGGGGTCGCCCTCATAGGCGGCCAGCACGTCCGTTTCCAGCGTGGATTTGATCTCCGGCAGGGCCTGGATCAGCTCCAGCGCGGCGCTGACGCAGTCCTGACCTTCCGGGAGGACGCTTTTCAGCGCCTGCTGCAGCAGCACGAAGGCATTCTGCAGGCTCAGCACACATTCGTCCGAATGCCGCCGCCCGTCCCGGTCGCCGAAGATCTGGGGGAACATGGCGCTGCGGAGATGCCCCAGCAGTTCGATGGTCAGCTCCTTCAGACCGGCGGAGGAGCCTTTATGTTCCGCTTCCTCTCTGCCGGTCAGCTCCACGGCGGTGGATAAAATGGCCTGATGCCAGTCCTGATAATTTCGTTCCATCTTCATACCTCAATCATAATATCCGGGGGTGGAAAGATAATGGTCGCCCCCGTCCGGCAGCAGGACGACGATGGTCCTGCCCGCGTTTTCCGGCCGCTTTGCCAGCTCGACCGCCGCGCAGAGCGCCGCGCCGGAGCTGATGCCCGCAAGGAAGCCCTCGGTCTTTCCCAGCGCCGCGCCGTAAGCATAAGCGTCCTCGTCCGAAACTGCGATGACCTCGTCGTAAACGGCCGTGTCCAGCACCTCCGGTACGAAGCCCGCGCCGATGCCCTGGATCTTGTGGCTGCCTGCCGCGCCGCCGGACAGTACCGCGCTGGACTTCGGCTCCACCGCCACCACGCGGATCTCCGGGTTCTGCTCCTTCAGATAGCGCCCGGTACC
>JAZQQF010000119.1:0-27182 GCA_045628925.1 Oscillospiraceae bacterium
AGTTCAACGGTGCGAACGTCGTGTGGAGCGAGTTCTGCATCACGCTGGACGACGCGAACTCCTGGATGATCATCGACAGCGCGGAGCCGGGCAACTACGCCTCTTCTCCCGCGAACACCCCCGTGGCCCAGTTCCCCGGCACGGTCGCCTCTGCGACGGCTGCGGCTCCTGCTGAGGAAGCTCCCGCTGAGGAAGCCCCCGCTGCTGCGGACGGCGCGACGGTCATCACCCCCAACGCCACCTATAACGACGAGGCCCTGACCCTGACCGCGACCGGCGTGGGCGACAAGCTCACCAAGTTCGACCTGGCCTCCATCGGCTTCGGCGTCGGCATCGAATACGCTCTGTGGTTCGACGCGGACGGCACGTTCAGCTTCGACAAGGACGTCACCCTGACCTATCAGGGCGTCGCTGCCGATGAACTGAAGGCCGGCGAAGTCTACACCATCGCTGGCGGCAACTGGAGCGAAAAGTACGTGCAGCTGGACGACGGCAATATGCTGATGATCCTTGACGCTGCGAACCCCGGCAACTTCGCTTCCCTGACTCCCGACATGGACCTGTCCGAGTTCCCCGGCACCGTGAACGGCGTTGCCAATGCTTCCGCGCCCGCCAAAGAAGAACCGGCGGAAGAAGCTCCCGCCGCGGGCCCGGAAACCGTCGTGCGCGACGCGGTAAAGAACGCTGACGGCTCCATCACCCTCGCTTTCACCTCTGACGTGCATCACAATGGCGTGAACAACAATCTGGACGTGTGGCTGAGCTACGCGGAAGCCGAAGTGGGCTACATCGACGCGATGGGCTTCTGCGGCGACATGGGCGCTGCGTCCCTGAGCGGCGTGCAGTACTGGAATGCTGTTCAGAACATCATTGATTACATGGACGAAGAGCAGATCGCTGCCGGCAAGATCGGTGACGCGATCTACACCACCGGCAACCATGAATGGTTCCCCACCATGGGCGGCAACTACGCTGTCCTCAACTCCAACCCCGCGGCGCAGCGCATCAACCTGATGGGCGAAGGCATCCGCACGGAAGACTATATCATCTACTGCTTCGGCGCCGGCGAGATCGCCCGCACCTTCGCCTGCGACTTCAATTCGGCTGACATCGCTGCGCTGGACGAATACCTGAGCACCGCTCCCAGCGACATTCCCATCTTCATCCTGACCCACTTCCCCCTCCATATGTGGGTCGGCGCGACCTCGACCCGCTATGCGGCGCACGCGGGCGAACTCATTGACGTGCTGAACAAGTACCCCAACGTCGTCCTGCTGTGGGGCCACAACCACACCGAGTTTGACGAAAACTACTATACCATCCGCCATGCGGGCGACGAGATCGTCATCAATCCTCAGGGCGAAACCCGCACCCTCAACTTTGATTACATGACCGCGGGCGTGTCCTCCGACGCGGAGTACACCGGCCCCTCCGGCGGCAGCAAGTGGACCCTGAACAAGGGCCTCATCGTCACCATCGGCGCCGACGGTTCTCTGGAATACGATTACTATTCCCTCGACGGTCACGTGATGGAAGAGGAAGGCCCCTACCTCGTGCAGTTCCGCGCGGGTCTGGAAGATTACCCCACCATCGAGGTGCAGTTCGTGGAAGCCGGCAAGGCTGCCGTTGCCCCTGAAGCCCCCGCGTTCGACGGCTATGAGTTCGCTGGCTGGGATACGGACTTCTCCAATGTCGCCCATCCGCTGACCGTTACCGCGAAGTACAAGGTCGTCGTTGACATGACCCCCGTCGCCGTTACCCCCAACGCCACCGTGGGCGGCGAGAAGCTCGTCATGACCGCCACCGGCGTCTACAACAAGCTGACCAAGTTCGATCTGGCCTCCATCGGCTACGGCACCGGCATCGAATACGGCTTCTGGTTCGATCATGACGGCGGCTCCTTCAGCTTCAACAAGGACGTCACCCTGATCTATCAGGGCGCTCCCAAGGCTCAGCTGGAGGCCGGCAAGGTCTACAAGATCGCCGACGGCTACAACGGCGGCAGCTGGAGCGAAATGTACGTCCAGCTGGATGACGGCAATATGCTGATGATCCTCGATCTGGATAACCCCGGCAACTTCGCGTCCCTTGCGCCTGACACCCCGATCAAGGAGTTCCCCGGCACCACCGGTATGCCCGACGCCAACGCGGTCGTTTCCGCGCAGAAGGTCATGCTGGACGGCGCGGAAGTGGAAGTCGAGCATTACAACATCAATGGCTATAACTACTTCAAGCTGCGCGACATGGCTGCCATCCTGAACGGCACTGCGAAGCAGTTCAGCGTGGGCTATGACAATGCCACGAAGACGATCACCTGCGTCACCGGCGAAGCCTATGAGCTGGTGGGCGGCGAGCTGAACATCGAGAACAACGCCGGCAAGGCGGTCGGCAGCAAGCAGAAGCTGCTGGTCAACGGTGAAGAGCAGGCCTTCGGCGCCTACAACATCGGCGGCTACAACTTCTTCAAGCTGCGCGATCTGGGCACCGCGCTGGGCTTCACGGTCGATTTCGACGGCACGAATGCGCTGATCATCACCAAGTAAACTTAGCGAACGCACGATTGGGAGGTCCCGGTTTCGGGGCCTCCCTTTTGCGTTTATTTGACGGAAGAACCGGGGAAAGGAAAAGAAAAGTGTAACAGATCTGCGAAAGCCTGTTCGCGATTTTGCAAACAGTACAAAAGTCACATGACGCAGCGCAATATTCAAATAAAGCAGTGATTTCGAATGCATTTAGATTCATATTCAATACCTGCTGTTTGATAGGAAGGAAAATACATGACGATAGTCATGGAAAAATGTGACGATAGTATCTTGAATGCGTCTGAAAGAAAGAATTATAATACATAAATAATAGTTACAATAATATGAAGAACGACAGGACTTTGCTGGAAAAAAGAACTGATTTCCCGGTGAAATACCGTGAACCGGGAAAGCGGTCTTTTTATTAAATTTTATGGAGGAGGATCCCATGAAAACAGGCAAGAAATTCCTGGCACTTCTGCTTTGCCTGATGATGGTCGTGTCGCTGATGAGCGGCGCGTTCGTCGTCGGCGCAGAAGGGTCCGCGGAAAGCACGACCTTTAACAAGGCCGCTTCGCTGGATGCGGGCAAGTATTACGTGGTTGTCACCGAAGCGGGAGGCAAGTATTATGCCCTCACGTATACGGGTGAACACGGCACCATCGGAGCGACGGAAGTCACCGTCTCCGGCGATACGCTGACCACGTCCAATGCGGCTATCGTGTGGAAGCCCGATGGCAGCGACCATCTGGAAAACTCGGAAGGCGGCGAGTTCGTTTTTGCGGGCAGCCACGGTTTCCAGACCTATGACAGCTCCATGCTTCGTACCTTTGTGTATGATGCATCCACGCAGACGGTCGCTCTCCACAGCGGCGCTTATGTTCTGAGCTTTGCCTCCGGCACGTTCACGAACGGCAGCGAAGCCTGCATCGTCGAGCTGTTCTCTGCCGATTCCTTCGTGCTCCCTGAGGAGCCCGAACCCGAACTCGAGGCCGTGACCTATAAGGCGGCCACTGCGCTGGAAGCCGGCATGAACTACGTGATCGTCACCGAAAGCGCGGGCAAGTATTATGCCCTCGCGGCCGGCAGCAGCCCCAAGGCTGTGGAAGTCACCGTGTCCGGCGACAGCGTCACCACGGATGACCTGAGCCTTGTGTGGACGCCCGACGAAGACGATACGATCCTGAACGTCGGCAACGGCAAGTATATTTATGCCGGCTCCGGCGGCTTCATGGTCTATTCCAGCGGCCGCGCGTTCATCTATGATGCGGCCTCCGAGACCGTTGCCCTGCACACCAAGTACGTCATGACCTTCGACGGCACTAACTTCGGCCAGAGCGATGATCTGACTGCGGGCTGCAAGGTCATGCTGTTCGCGGCGAAGCAGCCTCTGGAGGAGATGACCTTCAGCAAGACGACCGCGATCGAAGACAATATGTACTATCTGCTGACCGTGGAAGACGGCGGCAAGTACGTTGCCCTCGCCACTGACGGCAGCACCTTCTCCGCGAAGGAAGTCGGCACTGCGGGCGACGCTTACATCACCTCCAAGGACGCGGAAGCCATCTGGCTGACCGACAGTGAAGGCGAGAAGTACTTTGAGAATGCCGGCGCGGAGCAGTTCCTCTATCCCAGCAGCTCCAAGGGCCTCCTGCTTTACAGCAGCGGCCGCGCTTTCAGCTACGACGCCTCCACCGGCGCGCTGACCACCACTACCTCCGCCGGTGAGTTCGCCATCACCTATGCCGGCGGCACGTTCGGCTTTGCCGCCAAGGGCAGCGGCGCGGACGGCAAGTTCGTTCTGTTCTCTGCCGAGGCGCCCGTGGTCGAGCCCGAAGATCCCAACAACTGGGAAGGAAAGGTCGACCCCGCCACCGTTCCCGAGACCAACAACGTGGAGTCTCAGGTGCGCACCGCGAAGAAGAACGCCAACGGCGACATCGTCCTCGCGTTCACCTCTGACGTGCATTACGACGGCACCCACAACAACCTGGCCAAGTGGCTGCCCATCGCGGAAGAGAAGTACGGCTTCATCGACGCCATGGGCTTCTGCGGCGATATGGGCTCCGCCTATATCAGCGGCGAGACCTACTGGACCACCATCGCCGACATCTTCGATTACATGGACGGTGAGATCGCTGCCGGCAACATCGGCGCCGCGACCTACACCTACGGCAACCACGAATGGTTCGTGGGCGCCGGCGGCGAATACATGGTCAACTATGAGCAGCCCACCGCCCAGCGTCTGCTGCGCGTCGGCGAAGCCATCAAGACCGATGACTACATCATCTATGACTTCGGCGCCAGCCCCGACGCCGGCTTCGACTGGAACACCTACGGCTACGATACCAAGCATATGTACACCGTCTGGGAAGAAGACCTGAATACCATGGATACCTATCTGGCCTCCGCTCCCACCGATATTCCCATCTTCATCCTGATGCATTACCCCATCCACATCTGGGGCGACCGTCAGATCGCGCTCGGCCAGAAGCTGGTCGATACGCTCAATAAGTATCCCAACGTGGTCGTCCTCTGGGGCCATAA
Organism: Oscillospiraceae bacterium; assembly: GCA_045628925.1. Taxonomy (GTDB): domain Bacteria; phylum Bacillota; class Clostridia; order Oscillospirales; family Oscillospiraceae; genus UBA1774. The sequence goes on from JAZQQF010000119.1 coordinate 5,070, forward strand.
CCACTCCGACAAGGACGTGAACTACTTCGATATCCGCCATGCGGGCGATACGATCGAAATCGTTCCCAAGGGCACCATCGCCACCATCAACTTCGACTACATGGCCGCCGGCACCACTGCCGACGCCGAGTACACCGGCCCCGAGGCCGGCAGCGCCTGGACCCTGAACAAGGGCCTGATCGTCACCATCAAGGCGGACGGCTCCCTGCAGTACGACTACATCACCATCGACGGCAGCATCATCGAAGAAGACGGCGACACCGTCGTTTCCTTCCGCTCCAACGTTGGCGATTGGGACGTGTTCGCTTCCGAGTACGTTGCCATTGGCGGCACTGTCACGCCTCCCGATCCCATTGAGATCGACGGCTACAAGTTCGTCGAATGGGATACCGACTTCACCCAGCCCATTACCCAGCCCACCCTCGTGACCGCCAAGTACGAGATGGACACTGCGGAATCCGGCGAAGTCGACACCAACTACGTCTACATCACCATCGAGCAGAACTGCACCTACGTGACCGGCGCCTCCGGCACGCCCATCGCCCTGTACCCCGTGCCTTATGAAGAAGGCATGACCGTGGGCGACGCCATCACCAAGGTCCATGAGCTGGAATACGCCGACGGCGCGAACGGCATCGAAGTGACCGACAGCACCTATGGCTTCTATAACCTGACCAAGGTCTGGGGCGTCGTGCCCGAGAACGGCATCCTTGCCTACGACGGCTCCAACTATGTTGATGCTGCGGCGGCGGCCATCGGCGGCGAATGCTACTACGTGCCTGTCTACGCCAGCATGAGCGACTTCTTCACTCCCGGCTACATGACGCCTGACTTTGCGACGGCCGGCGTCGGTGTGGAAGCCAACCTCTTTGCCCAGTACTATGCGTTTGATTCCTCCACCTATGGCTATACCGCCACCGGTCTGGACGGCGAGATCTTCGTCGGCGCCTCTCTGGATGCGCTGGAAGACACCGGCGTCGCGGCTGTGAAGGGCGCTGTGCCTGTGACCTTCGACGCGGAAGGCACCTACTACGTGGTCGTGAAGGCCACCACCGCTTCTGCGGGCGACGCTGTCGGTATCGTCACCGTTACCGAGGAAGCGCCGGAAGAACCGGTCGTCGTCTCCTCCGACTTTGATACCGCCGCTTACGCGGTTGCCGCCAGCTCTGCTGACAACGGCACCGTCAAGCTGAGCGATACCAGGGCCACCGTCGGCGATACGGTCATCATCACCGTGACGCCCGACGAAGGCTACGAAGTGACCGGCGTCACCGTCGTGAAGACGGCTACCGGCAAGGAAGTGCCTGTGACCGATCTGGGCGACGGCACCTACAGCTTCGTGATGCCCGGCACGAAGGTGACCGTGAACGCCACCTTCGCCCCCGCTGAAGACGCCGGCGAAACCTCCGATGAGGATACCACCGGTGAGTCCGCCGTTTCCGCCGCCGAGAAGTTCAGCGACGTGAAGGAAGGCGACTGGTTTGAAGGCCCCATCGAGTTCTGCCTGAACAAGGGCCTGATGATCGGCATCTCCGAGAATGAGTTCGGCGTGAACGAGACCACCAACCGCGCCATGATCGCCACCGTCCTGTACCGCATCGCGAAGGCGGAGGGCCTTGGCTTCGACGGCGACTGGATGTTCCTGATGCCTTACGGCGACATCGCCGCGATCCCGGATTATGCCTATGAGCCCATCGCGTGGATGACCATGAAGGGCGTCATGAGCGGCTATGATTCCGGCGACTTCGGTCCTGCCGACGCCATCACCCGCGAGCAGCTGGCGGTCGTCATGTACCGCTTCGCCACGATGCTTGGCCTCGACGTTACCGCCGGTGAGGACACCAACATCCTCAGCTTCGGCGACGCTGCGTCCGTCAGCGACTGGGCGGTTTCCGCCATCCAGTGGGCTGTGGGCGAAGGCATCATCATCGGCGACGGCGCCAACCTGAACCCCGGCGCGACCGCCACCCGTGCGGAAGTCGCCACGATGCTGCAGCGTTTCTGCGGCGTGATCGAGAAGTGATTTCCTGATCGCAGATTTTCAGGGCCTCCGCTTCGGCGGAGGCCCTTTCTGCGCGGCGGGGAAGTCTGTCGAAAAAAACAATATGGCGTCGGCGGAGGCCTGCCCACAATATATGGTGGATTGCGGAAAAACCGCGCCGATTCGCACAAAAAACCCCGGTTTTTGCGTAAAAATTGCGATTGACAGGGGGAAAAAGATGCTTTATGATGTAACTGTCAATTTCTGATACGTGTAACCTTTCCGTCATCGGCAGCATATTATGGTCAGAGTCCCCACCCCGCACAGGCGGATGAAAGCGGTAACCTCCCGGAGGAGACGCACCGAAGGGTCGTTATAGAATCATCGCCCCGGGCACTGCATACCCGCGGGCGAGAGAAAAACAAAAAGGAGAAGTATATTATGAAGAAGAACAAAGGCTTCACGCTGGTCGAAGTGATCGTGATCCTCGTCATCCTGGCTATCCTGGCTGCCGTGCTGATCCCCTCCCTGACCACCTACATCGACAAGGCTCGTGAGAAGACCATTGCGGCTAACGCCCGCGGCGCTTACGTTGCCACGCAGGCTCTGCTGTCCGAAAAGTACGGCACCAGTGCCACTTTTGTTGCCAGCGGTTCTGTCGGCACGGATGGCACTGTGACGAAGGGCACTCTGGTTATTGATGATGACGATATTCTTGAGTTGGCGCAGCTTGACGGTTTTGATACCGATCCGACGATTGCTTACGCTTATGATGATGCAGCAACTATCACTGGTTTCAACTACACGCAGGACAAGAAAATTGCTATTTGGGACTCTTCTACCGGTGCGTGGAATATTGACGACGTGGCGTCTTCCGGCACCTAATTCTCTCGAATAACAAGGAACTTTACTTAACCGATGGAATTTTCTGCGGAACTGATGGAAAAGAGGCGGCGGAAACGTCGCCTCTGCCATGGGCTTCTGATCGCTGTCGTTACAGTGGCGGTGCTTGCGTCGGCCGCCCTCTGGGTTCATTCCGCTGCCGAAGCGCGTCGAACGCTCCGGGAAGCGAAGAACGCGCAGCTTGCAGTGAAGTTGGTGTCGATCGAATATTATGGCCTGGACAGGACCGCCTATGATCGGAGCCAGCCCAGCGGTTTCGCGGAAGAAGCGCTGGAGGATATCCGGTATTATTCCGGTATCACCGGCGACCTGTTCCTCATCAGCCTGACGGAGGACGGGATCGACGCCGCTTCGATGGTCTATATCTCCCCAAAGGGTTATGTGGCCACCTACGGCGTGCAGGAACCCGGCTGGGTCGTTTCCCGGCCGCTCCGCCTCAGCGCTGATACAAAGAACGATTGAACGATGCCTGCGGGCGCGGTATATCCCGCGCCCGCTTGTCGGGTTTTCGGAAATGAACAAGAAGCGCGGAAAACCCGATGAAAATGATTTCCCGAAAATCTGCCGTTCGGGAAGATCGCCGCCGCAGCAAAACCCGGGGAGAGGAGAGAGCTTCATGCGCAGCTTCCGCTACAAAGCACAGGATGAAAAGGGCAAGCGCGTTTCCGGCAAAATGGAGGCCGTGGACGAGCTGGACCTTGCCGTCCGCCTGAAACAGAAAAACCTGATGCTCATTTCCTGCTCCGGCCGCAGCAACGGCGTCAGCATCAAGCCCCTCAGCGACAAGGAGCTGAGCGATTTCTTCCGCCAGCTGGGCGAGCTGACCAGCGCGGGCATCACGCTGGTGCGCGCTCTGAACATCATCATGCAGGAGGACGGGCTGAAGACCCACCTGCGCCTGTCCTATGAACTGCTGGTGCGCAATATCCGGCAGGGCACCGCCGTATCCGACGCGATGGAGCAGACCGGCGGCGCGTTCCCCACCCTCGCGGTGAATATGTTCCGTGCTGCCGAGGCCAGCGGCACACTGGATAAGACCTCCATGCGTCTGGCTGTGTATTACGAAAAGCAGTATAAACTGAAATCCAAGATCAGGAGCGCCACCATCTATCCCAAGGTGCTGTGCGGCCTCATCGTCGCGGCGGTCGCCTTCATCATGGCCTTCGTCATGCCCCAGTTCGCGGATATGTTCGCCCAGATGGAGACCCTTCCCGCGCCGACCCGTTTCCTCATGTGGCTGAGCAACGTGGTCATCACCAAATGGCCCGTGCTGCTCATCGCCGCGGCCATCATCATCGTTGCGGTGATGCTCGTTTTCCGCATTCCCTTCATCCGGCTGTGGTGGGATAAGCTCATCCTGCGGCTGCCGCTCATCGGGAAGCAGAAAAAGATCATCTGCACCGCCCAGTTTGCGCGGACGCTTTCCAGCCTGTATTCCTCCGGCCTGAGCATCGTCTCCGCGCTGAATATCTCCCGGAAGACCATCGGGAACACTTATATCGAGAGTCAGTTCGATCAGGTGCTGACGGACGTGCGCGGCGGCGGCAACCTTTCCGACGCGCTGGACAAGGTGGACGGCTTCACGAAAAAGCTGACCAACTCCGTCCGCGTGGGTGAAGAATCCGGCGCGCTGGACAGTATGCTGACCTCCATCGCCGACACGCTGGAATATGACGCCGAACAGGCCATGAACCGGATGCTCGGCTATCTGGAGCCGCTGCTCATCATCGTGATGGCGGGCATCGTGGGCTTCATCATGATGGCGGTCATCGTGCCCATCTATCAGAGCTACAGCACCATCGAGACCAGCGCCTATCAGGGCTATTAACTTCGAGTTTTCGCAGCTTCGGCTGTTTCATAGAGCGAGATTTCAAAGGAGGTGAGCGGCGTTGCTTACGGTATACCTGACCAATACGGAAATTCAGGCGGTCTCCGGCAGCGTGATCGGCAAGAAGTACCGGCTGAACCGGGTCTGGCGTCAGGAGCTGCCGCCGGATGCACTCCATAACGGAGAAGTCACCGACGCTGTGCTGCTGAAAGAAGCAGTCACCGCTTTCTGGAAGGAAAACAAGCTGCCGAAGACGGCCAATCTGGTCATCAACGGTTCACGCTTCGTGCTGAAGACCATCGACGCGCCGCAGATCCGGGGGCGTCGGCTTCGCGCGTTTATCGCCCGGGAGTATTCCGATCTGGACCGGAGCAGCCAGCCGGTCTTTACCTGCTTCCCGCTTTCGGCGGATGCGAAGAAAAAGCAGGTGCAGTATCTGGCCGCCGTGGGCGAGCGGCCCTTCCTCACGAAGATCATCGGTATTTTCCAGCAGGCCGGCGTGAAGATCAACGCGGCGGACAGCTCGCTGGGCTGCTCCATCCGCGTGCTGCGCAGCCTGAGCGCGCTGAAAAAGAAGACCTGCATCGTGCAGCTGCTGGAGGGAAACAGCCTGACCAGCCTGCTGTTCGTCAACGGGGAATATGCCTATTCCACCGCCAACCGCATGACCGCCGCGCCGGATACCTTCGAGTTCGGCATCAGCGTGGCGCGCATCGTCAGCAGCATCCTGCAGTTCGGCAAGGCCCAGTATGCCGACGATCCGGTGACGGACGTGTTCCTCGGCGGCCTGAGCATGGACGGGACGGAGGTCTGCATCGAGAGCATCGCGCAGATGGATCCCACGCTGGAGGTCAGCGCCCTCAGCGGCACCGGCATCGTTTCCGGCACCGCGGCGGGCCAGTTCCATGAGGTGATCCCCGCGGTGGGCGGTCTGAGTATGCCGCAGGAGCTGCAGCTGCTCAAGGAACTGCGCACCAATACGGATAAGAAAAAGAACACGTGGTCCATCGTGAAGATACTGCTGCCCGCCGTGGCGGCCCTGCTGGTGACGGGCACCATTTTCGGCGTGCTGCTGACCCGCCGCGCCGCGCTGAAGCGGGAGCTGAAGGGCCTGAATGATTTCCTGCTGAATCCCCAGTACATTTCCGCCGGAACGGAGTACGATGCCAAGAAGGCCGAACTGCAGGAGCTGGAGAAGCTCATGGAGGCTTCCGAAAAGGCGATCGGCCGGGTCGGGAGTTATCCGCTGCCCACCAGCGAGGTGGCGGACGTGATCTACCGCTGCGCCGACGGGCTGGCGGATGTGACCATCACCGGCTATGATTCCGTGACCGGCGTCCTTTCCGTTTCCAGTTCTGCGGAAGACGTGGCCGTAGTCAACCGGTATATCGAACTGCTGCGGCAGGAGGACGTGTTCTCCGACGTGTACTATACCGGCTACAGCTTTGACGAGAAGGTCGAAACGTGGGTCGTGAAGGTCGTCTGCACGCTGGCGGACGACGCCGGACGGGAAAAGGAGGCGGAATCCTGATGCAGAGCATGACGAAACGGGACCGCACCCTGCTGACGGTGCTGCTGCTGGCCCTGGTCCTTTTCCTGGTCGGGTATTACGCGATCCGTCCCACCATTCAGAACAACAAGGCGCTGCAGGCGGATATCGAAGCCGCAGAGGCGAAAAAGATCGTGCTGGAGGATAAGATCCTGCAGCTGCCCGCCCTCCGCACCCGGTATGATCAGGCGCTGGCGGATTATCAGGAGGAAGTGTCGTTCTTCTATCCGCCCATGGAAAGTCAGGCCATCGAGCGGATGCTCACGGAGATCGCGTTGGAACGCGGGATGTTCTGCGATACCTTCGATATCGAGATCACGCCCGCGCCGCTCTACCTGGCGCCTTACGTCGATTCCGAGCTGCACGCCACCGAGGACGCCAAGGCGGCCCTGCCGGGCATCAGCTGCGCGAGTCTGCGGCTGCAGGTCTGGGGCAGCTATGACCAGTGCCGGGAGCTGCTGGATTATATGATCCTGCAGAATCCTGCGCTCCGCATGAAGTCCTATATCTGGGAGCCGGGCGAGGTCGTGATCCGCAACGAGGACGGAAGTATCCGGGATACTTATGACGAGCTGACCATGGATATGGAGCTCTATATGTACGAAGCCAGAGGTTAAGACATGGAAACTGTCAACATTCGGAACGTGCGCATCGGCGACGTGCTGAAGGAATACGGCTATGTCAATGAGCTGCAGCTTCAGCAGGCGCTGGATTACCAGAAAGCGAATAAGGGCAAGCGTCTGGGCAACGTGCTCATCGAAATGGGCTTCATCACGGAAAAGCAGATGCTTTCCGCGCTGGCGGAACGCCTGAATCTGCGTACCGTGGAGATCGCGGACCTGACCGTCCACGTGGACGCGACGCAGAAGATCCCGCAGGCGCTGGCCGAGAAATACGGGATGCTGGCCGTGGACGTGCAGGACGGAATGCTGCAGGTCGTGACCAATGACCCCATCAACTTCTACGGGCAGGAGGAGATCCGGCAGCTCAGCGGCATGGAACTGCAGCTGATGCTGTGCGAGCGGGAGCCGCTGGAGCAGGCCATCGCCTACTATTACTCAGAGGTCGCGGCCCATCGCGCCGCCGTGGCGGCGAACGTCAGCAGCGTGGACGAGGAACTGCAGGAGCTGGACGCGGACGAGGGCGGCGACGATACGCCCATCATCAATCTGGTGAATACGCTCATCCGCCGCGCCTATGCCATGAACGCCAGCGATATCCATATCGAGCCGTTTGAGACCAATACGCTGGTGCGTATGCGTATCGACGGTACGATCACGGATTACCTGACGCTGAAACGCGGCCTGCACCCCAGTCTCATTACCCGAATCAAGATCCTGTCCGAAATGGATATCGCGGAGCATCGCGTCCCGCAGGACGGGCATTTCCGCCTCGCGGTGGATGGGATGCCGGTGAATATCCGTGTGTCCGTCATCCCCACAGTGTTCGGGGAAAAGGCGGTGCTGCGTCTGCTGGCCAGCAACAATACCATCGACCACCGCAGCCATTACGGCATGGAGGACAATGACTATGAGCTGCTGTGCCGGATGCTCAAAAGCCCCAACGGCATCGTTTATCTGACGGGGCCGACCGGCAGCGGCAAGACCACCACGCTCTACATGATTTTGGAGGAGCTTTCCAAAAAGAGCGTGAATATCAGCACGATCGAAGACCCCGTGGAAAAGAATCTGCCCCGCATCAACCAGATGCAGGTGAATACCGTGGCGGGCCTGACCTTCGAGATCGGTCTCCGCGCCCTGCTCCGTCAGGACCCGGATATCATCATGGTGGGCGAGACCCGCGCCGCGGAGACGGCGGAGACCTCCGTCCGTGCCGCCATCACGGGCCATCAGGTCTTTTCCACCCTGCATACCAATGACGCCACCTCCACCATCGTCCGTCTGGAGGATATGGGTCTTGCCCCGTATATGGTGGCAAACTCGCTGGTGGGCGTGGTGGCGCAGCGTCTGATGCGGAAGGTCTGCCCGGCCTGCGGTTCCACGCGGCCCACGACGGCGGAGGAAAAGGCGATCCTCGGCGAAGACGTGGAGACCGTTCCGGTGGCGAAGGGCTGCAGCAGCTGTTCCTTCACCGGGTATCGGGGCCGTCTGGCCATCCACGAGATCTTCATGGTGGATGCGCAGGTGCGAAAGCTCATTTCCGAGGGCGCCAGCACGGACGAGATCAAGGATTACGCGATCCGGGAGCAGGGCATGGTCCTCCTGCAGGACGCTGCCGCACGGAAGGTGCGCGAAGGCGTTACCACGATGGAAGAACTGCTGAAGGTAGCCTACTACGTGTAAGGCTTCTAAAACAAATAACGATCCTGCGGCGATGCGTCGCCGCAGGATTTTCAGATTTATGAAAGAGGGAAAACGGTATGGCAACGATTCAAGAGATCCTGCAGGCTGCCCGCAGCATGAACTGCTCGGACATCCATATCACCGCGGGGATGGAGACCCTGTTCCGCGTGAACGGTGTGCTCACGCCCGCGCCCATCCGCATGACGGCGGAGGAGACCACGCAGATGCTGCTGGATCTGCTGACGCCGGAGCAGATAGAAGGTCTGGACAAGGGCATTGACGCGGACTTCGCCATCGAGGGCCGCTTCGGCGACCGGCAGCGCGTGAACGTGTTCAAGCAGAAAAACCAGCTGGCGGCCACGATCCGCCTGCTGAATACGATGATCCCCTCGCTGGACCAGCTGGGGATGCCCAAGGTGCTGCGCACACTGGCGGAGCAGCCCCGGGGCCTCATCCTCGTAACGGGGCCGACCGGCAGCGGTAAATCCACCACGCTGGCCGCGATGATCGACCATATCAACGGCAGCCGCGCCGAGCACGTTATCACCATCGAGGACCCCATCGAATACGTTTATGAGCAGAAGCTCAGCCTGATCCACCAGCGCGAAGTGGGACGGGACGCCGCTTCCTTTGCAACGGCGCTGCGCAGTGCGCTGCGTGAGGACCCGGATATCATCCTCGTGGGCGAGATGCGCGACTATGAGACCATCTCCGCGGCCCTCACCGCGGCGGAAACGGGCCATCTGGTCATGAGCACGCTGCACACCACCGGCGCCGCTCAGACCATCGACCGTATCATCGACGCCTGCCCGGGCGAGACGCAGAACCAGATCCGCACCCAGCTGGCGGGCGTTCTGAAGGGCGTCATCACCCAGTGCCTCATGCGCACGGCGGACGGGACAGGGCGCGTGGCCGCCACGGAGATCCTGCTGGGCACCGACGCGGTGCTGAACATGATCCGCGAGAACAAGTGCCACCAGCTGCCCAGCGCCATGCAGGCCGGGGCCGCGCTGGGGATGCACACGCTGAACGGCGACCTGAGCCGTCTGGTGAGCATCGGGAAGATCACCCGGGAGACGGCGGAGAAGTACACAAACGACAAGAAGGAACTGGCGGAGTATTTCTGAGCGGGTAAAAGGCTTGGAAAAAGAACTGCATGAAATGACACTGGCAGAACTGTGGGAGCTGTTTCCCATTTTTCTGACGGAGCCGGATCCGGAATGGGCAGACTTCTATGCCGAGATGGAAGCGCTGCTCCGGTCTGAGCTGCAGGGTCTGCAGGTCAGGCGCATCAATCACGTCGGCAGCACCGCGATCCACGGCATCTGGGCAAAGCCGATCATTGACATTTTGGTGGAACTGCCGACCCGGACGGAGCTGCGGATGGCTGCGGAAAAGCTGGAGTCGGCGGGCTTCCTTCGGATGTCCGAGGGGGACGGGCGCATTTCCCTGAACTTCGGCTATACGAAACACGGCTTTGCAGAAAAGGTATACCACCTGCACCTGCGGCTGGAAGGGGACAGCGGCGAGCTTCGTTTCCGGGACTATCTGAATGACCATCCCGAACAGGCCAAAGCGTATGAGCGCCTGAAACTCAGCCTTTGGAAGCAGTATGAGCATGACCGGGACGGGTATACCGCGGCGAAAACGGAATTTGTACGGGAGATCCTTGCACTTGCGGAACAATGAAACAGCCGGAAAGGGCAAATGCCCTTTCCGGCTGTATTGCGTCTATAGGAAGAATTACGCTTCGGGGATGATGAGGGTCTGGCCAACGGACAGCAGGTTGGGATTGCGGATGGAAGCGGTGTTGGCCGCATAGATCGCGTTCCACTTCATGCCGGTACCAAAGAACTTCTGCGCAATGCTCCACAGGCAGTCGCCCTTCTGGACGGTGTAGAACATCTCCGCAGGAGCGACCTCGGTCTGCTGTTCGGCAGGAGCCTCAGGAGCTTCGGCAGACGCTTCGGGCGCTTCAACGGGCGCTTCGGGCACTTCCGCAGCATTGGGATCCTCGTTCACCAGCGTGATGCGGCCCGCGCCGTAAAGGTCATCATAACCGGTGACCACGCTCAGACCCGCGTCGTTCTTCGGGAAGGACTGGACGTAGTTGGCCAGCACCATGTAGTCCTCAGCCACGTAGTCCAGCACGTTCACCGCGCCGTCGAACATATTGAAGCCGTCGCCCAGATCGCGGAGGGTGTAGTTGTAACCGGCCAGATTGTAGCGGGCATTCAGATCGAGGGGCTCATAAGCGCCGGTCTCCTTATTCAGGACCTGCACGTTCTTCACACGGTATTCGCCGGTGGGGCCGCCGGTCCACACGTCCTTGTCGTCCTTCTGGACGGTGGAGTCGATGTAGGTATGGATCTCATAGGTGAGGCCGCTGACCTGCAGGAAGCCGCCGCAGTCCTTGCCGCCTTCGGGCATTGCTTCCCGCGCACCCCATTCCAGCGCGTCCAGCATCTGCTGGCCGGTGATGGTCTGGAGGCAGGCCACGTTGCCGAAGGTATGGATGTTCTTGCAGACGAGGTAGGAGATATCGCCGGTGACGGTCTTGTTGCGCACGCCGCCGCCGTTCATGATGGCGATGTCCACGTCAAGACCCATGTTATCAAAGAGGTAATAGAGGGCATCGGCGGCAAAGTCGCCGGTGTTGGTCTCCATCTTGCGGACGAGACGGGTGCCCTCCGCATCATAGTTGTCGAAGACCACTTCCGTGGTGCCGATCACTTCGCCCAGCTGATCGGTCACCTGACCGATCCACGCATCCTCCAGCGCAGCGACTTCCGCGTCCGCGCCGTCATACTCGGTGATCAGGGAAGAGGAGATGCTGCCGTCGGCGGCAATGACCAGCTTACCGATGGCATTGAAGTAGTTGCCGGTGGAGGTGAGAACGACGGTGTTCCCGCTCTGGTCGGCGACTTCCTTCATGGGGATGGTGCTGTGAGAATGACCGTCGATGAAAGCATCGAGGCCGGTGGTATGCTCGATCACGTCCTCGGAGTTCCAGGGATCGGAAGCCAGATCGTCGCCCAGATGGCCCAGCGCGATGATGTAGTCCGCTTCCTGCTGCGCCGCGTCGATGGCGGTCTGCACAGCGGCATACAGCTCGCTGCCGTCCGCGCCGCCGGCGATGCCGTAGATATACTCGCCGGCCTCGTTCTGGAAGTAGGCGGGGGTGGACTTCGTGAAGGATTCCGGCGTGGTGATGCCGATGACGGCGACCTTCACACCATCCAGCTCAAACACCTTGTAGGCGTCCAGCACGCTGTCGCCGGGCACACCCGCTTCTTCGTGGTAGAAGTTGCAGGAGAGGTAGGGGTATTCGGCCCATTCGATCAGGTTCATGCAGCCGGACATATTGTAGTCAAATTCGTGGTTGCCCAGCGTGGCGGCATCATAGCCCGCGGCGTTCATCAGGGCAATGATGCTGGCGCCCTTGTCCATGGAGCCGAAGGCCGTGCCCTGAGAATGGTCGCCCGCATCCAGCAGCAGGACGCTGTTGCCCGCGGCCTGATACGCCTGCTTCAGGGCGGCGATGGAAGCGTAGTTCAACGCCCCATCAATATAGGTATGTACGTCGTTGGTGTAGAGCAGCACGATCCCATCCTCCGCGGCGGGCTGGACGGCGGCCGTGTCCTCTTCGGCGGCCAGCGCGGGGATGCACAGGCAGAATACCAGTGCCAGCACCAGCAGCAGAGAGAGCGGTTTTTTGTTCATGATGACTGTTTCCTCCTTCTTTTTCGGCGTTCTTCGCGCAAAGAATCATTATAGCCAGCATGACCCGCACTTGCAAGAGGGACAGACACTTTTTCGGAAAACTGTGTTTTCCGACGCTCTTGTGTTCACAGGAGAGACATCTTTTTGTAACCGCTTTGTTGTTGACTTTGAAGGCTGATTCTGTTACCCTTTCCGTACTAATTTGGGATCGTATCAGCCGCACGGCGTCAGAGACGAAAATGCGAAAATTATGACGAAAGTCAGACGGATTTCTGACAAATGGGAGTAGGAAAAACGGGAAAACCATGATATACTGAATCGTTTTAAAAAATCAGGCATGAAATGAGCCGGATCCCGGGAAAACAGTCGGTTTTTCGGAGAACGGCGGAACAAAACACCGTAAACCACGTCTGATATAAGGCGGACGAATCTATTAAAAACGGAGGCAAGTATGAAACAAATCAAGAAGATCCTGACGCTCCTCCTCTGCGCTGTAATGGTGCTTTCCCTTGCAGCCTGCGGCGGAAACACTGGCAGCGGCGGCAATAATGCCGGCGGCAGCGGCTCCGGTTCCGGCAATAATACCGGCAGCGGCAGCGGCAGTTCCGGCAGCGGCACCACGGCATCGGCGGAAGAGACCTATGTTTACGTATCCGAATTCGTTCCCATCGGCGAGCTGAACAGCTATCCGCAGGCGCCGATCTATCGGGACGGACACTTCCTCACCAGCACCTACGCCGTCATCGGCGACGCGACGCCCGAAGGCGTGACCCCCGAGTGGGAAGGCCAGTATGCCGTCTACGGCACCAAGTTCTACTGGCTGAATCTGGACGGCAGCGTCGAAGAGCTGACCGCCTATGAGCCCGTTCCCGCCCCCACCTTTGAGGACGTGGAGGCCGAAGTGACCTCCAGCAGCTTCGTGAGCAGCTTCATCATTACGCCCGACGGCTCTGTCGCCGTTCTCGAAAGCACATATTCCTCCTGGTATGACGGACCGGACGACGGCATCGAGATGTATACCGACGAGTGGTACAGCAAGGGATATTACATCTACCAGCATAACGAGCAGGCTTATTATCTGCGCGTCCTGAATGATGACGGCAGCGAGAAGCTCTGCATCGACCTGGCCGAGCTGAGCGAGGGCAACGATAACTTCTACGTTTCCGGCTTCAGCGCGGACGCTGCCGGCAACTTCTACGTGCTTGCCACCGGCGTCACCGTCATCAACAGCGAAGGCGAGATCGTTAAGACCATCGGCGGCGACCAGTGGCTCAGCGGCATCTCCGCGCTGCCAGACGGGCGCGTGGCCGTTACCGTCTGGGGCATGGCGGGACAGCAGATGGTCCCCATCGACCCCGTGACGCTGGAGCTGGATAACGCGAACGCTTTCACTGCGGGCGCGACCAGCGGCGGCTTCGGCTTCGGCTTCGGCTTCGGCGGTTTCGGCGGCGGCAGCAGCATGACGCCTACCACCACCGGCGACTATGACTTCATTTATACCAACGGCTCCAACCTGATGGGCTACAAGCTAGCCGACGGCAGCACCGAGAAGATCCTCAACTGGATCAACTGCGACGTGAACCCCAACAATGCCACCAGCCCCACCATGATGGAGGACGGCCGCATCGTGACGCTGGAGACCACCTGGAGCTCCGACTTCACCACCACCAACAACAGCTTCGTCATCCTGAGCAAGGTGCCCGCTTCCAGCGTGGAGCAGAAGCAGACGCTGACGCTGGCGACGCAGGCCCTTGAATGGGGTATGCAGGACCAAATCATCAAGTTCAACCGTTCCAGCCCCGACTTCCGCATCGAGCTGCGTGACTACAGCGAATACAATACGCAGGACGATGCCTCCGCCGGCGTGACCAAGCTCTCCACCGAGCTGCTGGCCGGCAATATGCCCGACATCATCGACCTTGCCCAGATGCCCGTGGGCCAGCTGGAATCCAAGGGCCTGCTCAGCGACCTGTATCCGCTGCTGAACGGGGATGCTGAACTGAAGGACGCCATCTTCCCCAGCGTGCTGAAGGCGATGGAATCCAATGGCAAGCTCTACAGAACCGCTCCCACCTTCCAGCTCTTCACCGTTCTGGGCGCTGCCAGCATCGTGGGCGACCAGCCGGGCTGGACCCTGAAGGATTTCAAGACCGCGCTGAGCAACATGCCCGAGGGCTGCGAACCCTTCAATGCGTATACCACCCGCAGCACGATCCTGGACTACTGCATCAACATGAACTGGGATTCTCTTGTGAACTGGGAGACCGGCGAGTGCTTCTTCAATACCGGCCTGTTTGCGGATATCCTGAACTTTGCCAATGAGTTCCCGACCGAAGCCCAGTGGGATATGTTCGGCGGCTGGAATGAGCAGGATCAGGAAAACAACCGCATCGCCACCGGCCGCCAGATGCTGACCTACACCTGGCTCTATGACTTCTCCACCTGGCAGCAGTATGACCTGTGGTTCGGCGGCGACTCCACCATGATCGGCTTCCCCGTGGCCAATGGCGTGGGCAATGCGTTCCAGTTCACCTCCAACGGTTATGCCATCAGCTCCAACTGCCAGAACAAGGACGCGGCGTGGCAGTTCATCCGCACCCTGTTCACCGAGGATTATCAGGATACCAACGCCTGGCAGTTCCCCACCAACATGGCTTCCTTCCAGAAGAAGCTGGATACGGCCATGACGCCCGAATATGAGAAGGACGAAAACGGCAACTACCTGCTGGACGAGAACGGCGAACGCATCCAGATCCCCAAGAACGGCGGTTTCGGCTTTGGCTTCGGCTTCGGATTCGGCGGCAACACCGAATCCATCTATGCGCTGACCCAGGAGCAGGCCGATGAGATCATGAGCATCATCAACAGCACTGACAAGGTTTACGACCGCGACGATGACCTGATGAGCGTCATCACCACGGACTGCGAGGCTTTCTTCTCCGGCCAGAAGAGCGCGGACGAGGTCGCCAGCCTTCTGCAGAGCAAGATGACCATCTACGTGAACGAGCAGCGGTAAATTGAAAACGAAACATAAGAGCAAACGGGCGGCCAGATTCGGTGACTTCCTGAAAAGCCTGTGCTTTTTGAGCCCCAGTTTTCTCGGCGTCTGCCTGTTCTTTATCGTTCCCTTCGGCGTAGTGGTGCGCTATGCCTTCATCAAGGGCATGGGCTCCACCGAGTTCGCCGGACTGGAGAACTTCAAAAAACTCATCGAAAACGCGGCGTTTAAGCTGGCGGCGAAGAATACCCTGACCTTCTCCGCCATCGCCGTTCCCCTGAGCGTCATCCTCGCCATCGTGCTGGCCATCATGCTGGAGAGCCGCATTCCCGGAAAGAGTGCGTTCCGCTCCTTCTTCCTGAGCCCGCTGATGGTGCCGGTGGCCTCCGTGGTGCTGATCTGGCAGGTCCTCTTCAATTTCAACGGCAGCGTGAACGTGTGGCTGTCCGCATTTGGCGTCAACGCCATCGACTGGCTCAATTCCAAATGGGCGCTGGGCGTGGTGGTGCTGCTGTTCCTGTGGAAGAACCTCGGCTATAACATGATCCTGTTCATGGCCGGACTTGCCAATATCCCCAAGGAGCTGCTGGAATACGCGGACGTGGAGGGCGCCTCGGAATGGTATAAGTTCCGGGCCATCAAGCTCCGTTACCTGAGCCCCACCGTGCTTTTCGTAACGATCCTGAGCCTGATCAACTCCTTCAAGGTCTTCCGCGAGGTCTACCTGCTGGCAGGCAACTATCCGTATGAGAACCTGTATACCCTGCAGCACTTCATGAATAATATGTTCAACTCGCTGGATTACCAGAAGCTCTCCGCCACCGCCATCCTCATGGCGCTGGTGATGATCGTCCTGATCGCGCTGCTTTTCGCCATCGAGAACTGGTTCGGAAAGGACGTGGAGGGATGAAAAAAGAGAAAAAACTGCGGAGGAAGAAGAAACGCTATTTCAGCCGGGGCGTCATGTTCCTGCTGTGCGGCATCTTTGCCGTGATGTTTCTGGTGCCCACGGTACTGACCATCACGAATTCCTTCATGACCGAATCGGAGATCACCTCCAACTACGGCATGATCTTCGAGACCACCACCGGCGGCTACGTGTCGGAGACGGTCAACCTGAAATTCATTCCGGATAAGGTGACGTTCAGCCAGTATATCACCGGCCTCGTCCATTCGCCGGAATACCTGATGAAGTTCTGGAACAGCGTGATCCTCACCGTGCCGGTGGTGTTTTTCCAGCTGGCGGTGGCCTCCGTGGCGGCCTACAGCTTTACCCGCTGGCGCGGCAAGGTGCGGAGCATCATCTTCTTCGCATACGTCATCCTGATGCTCATGCCCTATCAGGTCACACTGGTCCCCAACTATCTGGTGAGCGAGAAGCTGGGCATTCTGAACACCCGCTGGAGCATCATCCTGCCGGGTATGTTCGCGCCCTTCAGCGTGTTCCTGCTCACGAAGTATATGCGCCGCATTCCCTATGCGCTGATCGAGGCCGCGAAGATCGACGGCGCGGGCGAGTGGCAGATCTTCACCAAGGTCTGCCTGCCCCAGTGCCGCAGCTCCATCTACTCCATCGCCATTCTGGTGTTCATCGACTACTGGAACATGGTGGAGCAGCCGCTGGTCCTTCTGAACGACGCGGAGATGCAGCCGCTGAGCGTATACCTGAGCACCATCAATTCCGGCGAGATCGGCCTGGCCTTCGCCATGGCAACGGTCTATATGTTCCCGTCCCTCCTCATCTTCCTCGCGGGAGAATCGTATCTGATGGAGGGCATCACCCATTCCGGCAGTATAAAGGGGTAAACGAAGCATGGAAGAAAAAACGAAAAAAAGAGGCTGGGTCAAGGATGCAGCGATCATATTCCTGGCAGTTCTGCTGGTCCTGACCTTTTTCTCCAGCACGATCCTGAACCGCTCCCTGCCCGAGGTGGCCACGGAGTACGTGACGGATGGCACGATCACCAGCAAGGTGCGCGGCACCGGCACGGTGGTCGCCAAGGAAAACTATGACGTGACCATCGAGCAGTCCCATAAGGTCGTTTCCGTCCTCGTGAATGTGGGGCAGGAGGTCGCCGCGGGCGACGTGCTCATGATCCTGCAGCCGGGCGAAAGCACCGAGCTGGAAATGGCGATGGAGCAGCTGGCCAATCTGGAAGATCAGTATCAGCGCAGCCTGATCAACGCTTCCTCCTCCGACTATGCCCGGGAAGACCGGAATATCGCCAAGGCCCGGGAGGAACTGGAGGAGCTGAAGGAAAAGCTGGCGGAAGCCACCATCGCGCCGGAGGAAACGGCGGCGTATGAGGCGGATCTGGCAGCCTCCGAGGCGCTCATCGAGAACCTTGAGAAGCAGATCGAAGAGCAGCAGGCGCTGCTCGACGAATGTCAGGCGGAGCTGGATGTGCAGGCCGGCGGCATGAAGGATGAGATCTGGGGCAAGAAGGAGATCGTTGCCGAGAAGGAAGCCATCGTTGCCGAGAAGGAAGCCATCGTCAAGGCGAAGCAGGCAATCGTTGACGAAAAGCAGGCCGTCGTGGACGGGAAGCAGGCCATCGTCGACGAGAAAAAAGAGATCGTCGCAGAGAAGCAGGAACTCTATGATGAAAAGATGGAGGTCGTGCATTCCCTCGAGGCGGTCCGCGATAAGATCCAGAAGAAGCTGACGGAGCTTGGCCCCGCCGGCAGCAGCGCCCCGCTGGAAGCGGCGAATGCAAGACTCCATACGGCGCAGGCCGCGCTTGAGAATGCGGAGAGAGCGCTGGAGACCCAGAAGGTGCTCCACAGCGCGAACTATGATCTGCTGGTTCTGGAAGCGAACGACATGATGGAGGAAGCCTTCCGTGCTTCCCGCGGCATCAGCAGCGACGCTGCGCTGACCGACGCGCAGGTGGGCGAACTGGCGGAGTATCAGCGGCTGAACCTGCGGGTCTATCTGCCCGCCGCCGCGGAAAATCACCCGTCCGACGAACTGGGTGAAGCATACCGGGCGATCAGCGCCGCGGAGAGCGCGTTTACCGCTGCGTCCGAGAACTATTCGGACGTCAAGGGCGAATACAACGATACGCTGCGGGAGTATAATAAGAACAATTCCAACAACAGCGAGATCGTGCTGGTCACGCAGGAACTGGACGCGGCGAATGAAGCGATCGACGCGGCGCAGGAAGAAGCGGACGCGGCGATGGACCTCGTGAAGCTGGCCCAGAAGGACGTGGACGCTGCGCAGAAGGAAGTCAATGCGGCGCAGAAGCCCGTGGACGCGGCCAAAAAGGATCTGGAAGCTGCGAATGCGGTGCTTGCCGACGCAAAAGCGGATCTGGAAGCGGCGAAGAATGCCGTAAACGAGGCACAGCTGGACCTCACCCATCTGCAGGGCAAGGACGAGTTCTCCCTGACGCAGGAGCAGGCCGAACTGGTGACGAAGTGGACCGAGCTGAATGCGGTCATGACCGACCTGGAGAAGCAGCTCACCGAAGAAAAAGCGGACCATGACAAGATGAAGTCCGAGATGGAAGCTGACGAGGCTGAATACAAGGCAGCCAAGGCGGCGGTGGAATCCAAGCAGGACGCGCTGGAAGACCTGATCTTCAATCTGGAA
This sequence comes from Oscillospiraceae bacterium, assembly GCA_045628925.1. GTDB lineage: Bacteria > Bacillota > Clostridia > Oscillospirales > Oscillospiraceae > UBA1774. The sequence goes on from JAZQQF010000119.1 coordinate 23,953, forward strand.
CAGCAGAAGAAGTCCGACAGCGTGAGCGCGCAGCTTGCAGCACTGGACCGGCAGAAGCTGCTGGACCAGATCGAAAAGCAGAAAGCGGAGATCGAGGAGCTGACCAGTGAGGACGAAGGCACCGAGGTGGTGTCCCTCGTTACCGGCACGGTGCAGAGCATCTCCGTGAGCGCGGGCCATGAAGCCAAGGCGGGCGCCACGCTGGCCACCATCGAAGTGCCCGATCTGGGCTATACGCTGACCTTCAGCGTGACGAACGATCAGGCGCGGATGCTCAGGGTGGGCGATACCACCACGGTCTCCAACTTCTATTGGGGCAGCCAGATCAACGCCACGCTGACCGCCATCAAGACCGATCCCCAGAATCCGCAGGGCAGCAAGCAGCTGACCTTCGACGTGACGGGCGACGTGACGGCCGGCAGCAGCCTGACCCTTTCCATCGGCGAGAAGAACGCGAACTATGACATGGTGGTGCCCAACAGCGCCATCCGCAGCGACGTGAACGGCAGCTTCGTGCTGAAGATCACCGCGAAGAACAGCCCGCTGGGCAACCGCTACTTCGCTACCCGCGTGAACGTGGACGTGGTCGCTTCCGATGAAAAGTATTCCGCCATTTCCGGCGCCATCGAATCCTATGACAGCGTCATCACCACCGCCAGCCGCAACGCCCCCATCGAGCCGGGCGATCAGGTGCGTCTGGCTGACTCGAATGCATGAGGAAGCGGCTGTGGCTGACCGCAGGCATCCTCTGCGGCGTCCTGCTGATTTCGGGTATCATCTGTCTCTGTGTGCGCGGAAAGATCGCTGACAGCATTCAGAGCGCAAAACAGGCGGAACGCTGGGCGGGCGACAGCGAGATGGATTTCGTCCAGCTGAGCTGCTATTACGGCAAGCAGGACGAGAAGAATCTGGAAGGGATCTACGGGTTCCGGCAGAAGCTGAATGACAACTTCACCGAGGAGGGACTGGAAAGCCCCGGCGGCGGTGAGCTGTTCTGCGATGCATGGAGCGCGATGGGCAAGCTGCACGTGAGCAGCGACCTGAGCGATACGGACACGGAAGTGCTCGCCGTGGGCGGACAGTTCTTTGACTTCCACCCCATGGAGCTGCTCAGCGGCAGTTATCTCCGCTGGGACGATATCACCCGCGACCGGGTCGTTCTGGATGAGCTGCTGGCGTGGGTCCTGTTCGGCAGCAGCAACGTGGCGGGGCTGGACGTGGAGATCAACGGGATCGTCTACGAGATCGCCGGCGTGGTCCGGCAGGATGATTCCAAGGCCATCCAGCAGTTCCGAAGCGATTCGCCCACGCTGTATATGCCCTTTGATACCTACCAGTCCATTAGCTCCGGCGGCGTCAGCTGCTATGAGGTTGTGCTGCCGGAACCGATCGCCGGTTATGGAGAAGGGCTTCTGGAGGAAAACTTCCCCGTGGGGAACGGCGTTCTGCAGCAGATGACCGGGCGTTACAGCGTTTCCGGTTCGTGGGCTGTTCTGAAGGATCTCTATCTGCGCGGTACACAGACCAAGGCCGTGGCCCTGCCCTATTGGGAGAACGCGGCACGGTATGAAGAAATGCGCTGCGCTATGTGGCTGCTGGCGGCGCTCATTCTGCTGGCTTTGCCGGCACTGGTGCTGCTGGTCGTTCTGGTTTGGGCGATCCTGAAGGCTCGCAAGGGCGTCATCAAGGGCGCACCCAAGGCAGTACACGGGATCGGGGATTTCTTCTACAAGCTCTCCAGTAAGCTGAGCAGAAAGAAAAAGCGGGACTGATTACAAAATCCAAGAGGCTGGCAGCTTCAAGCTGCCAGCCTCTTTCTGTGAAAAGTACAAGGGTTTCTACAGAAACGCCCCTTTCCGGATTCGGAAAGGGGCGCGAATGCTGATCAGGGAAGAGACTTACTTGCCCATGGCGCTGCGTCTGGCCTTTTTCTTCCTGTTCTTCCGCAGGACGAGGAAGACGCACACCGCAGCCACGACCACGAGACCCACGATGCAGATGATCAGCGTGTTGCTGCCGCCGGAGGTCTTCACGTTCAGCCACAGGGAATCCATTTCCTGCGTGGCGGTGGTGGGCAGGTTCAGATAGGCTTCGCCGCGGGCCAGCGTTTCGTCATCGGGGTAGGCGATGGGGCTGTTCGCGGATTCGGGATCCATATACTGCCGCGCTTCCTCAATGGGGGTGGAGTAGCCCAGATAGTCCAGATTCTGACCGGAGATCTCAGGGTCGCAGAGGAAGTTGATGTAGGCTTCCGCCTCGGCCTGATGCTCGCAGGAGGTGGGGATGCAGATGGCGTCGATGAAGAGGTTGAAGCCCTCCTCGGGGAAGTAGAAGGCCAGATCCTCGTTTTCCGCCTGCATCTGCAGGAAGTCGCCCGCGTAATAAGTGGCGATCCACGCTTCCTCATGCTCCATCTTGTCGTAGATCTGATCCATCACGTAGGCCTGCACCACGGGCTTCTGCTCCACCAGCAGGTCGCAGGAGGCTTGCAGTTCGGCGGAATTTGTGGTGTTCAGGTCATAACCCAGCATCAGCTCCGCTACGCCGAAAGCGTCGCGGGGATTATCGAACATGAGGATTTTGCCGGAATACTTCTCGTTCCAGAGAAGGTCCCAGGAGCCGATGTCGGCCTCGTCCACATACTTCGTGTTGTAGATGACGCCCATGGTGCCCCAGGTGTAGGGCACACTGTAGCGGTTATCCGGGTCATACGCCGTATTTTTATACGCTTCGCCGATATACCTGTAGTTGGGGATATTGTCGAAGTTCAGCTCCTTCAGCATACCCTCATGGATGAGACGGCCGATCATATAGTCGGAGGGGATGATGATGTCATAGCTGCTGCCGCCGGTTTTCAGCTTCGTATACATGGTTTCGTTCGAGTCGAACGTCATGTAGTTCACGCCGATGCCGGTGGCCTCGGTGAATGCCTTGTTCACGTCGATATAGCCGTCGGTGCCGTCGGAAATGTACTGACCCCAGTTATACACGTTGATGGTGACGCCGGTGGAACCGGTGGTGCTGCGGGCTTCCTTGTCGCCGCAGCCGGTGAGGGAGACGAGAAGGACCGCGCAGAGAAGCAGGGAAACCGCAATGCGGCGCAGAGAATCTTTCAATTTCATTACCTCCACTTTAAGCCTGTCCGCCGGACTGCTTTCTCAGCCGGGGATTGCGATGCTTGTCTGTGTCCCGCGCCTGCAAGACGTTCATAACCAGCATGACCAGCAGAA
>JAZQQF010000120.1:0-23129 GCA_045628925.1 Oscillospiraceae bacterium
GGATCTGCAGGGGGCGGCCCTGCGCAACGCCCAGTTTGGAGCAGGAGCAGCCCCCGAAATACTTCTGCTGACGGGGGCTCCAGGCTTCGATATCGCAGGATTTCACCTTCAGATCGGCCAGATCGCCGGAGCAGCATTCCAGCTGGCGCACGGGGATCTCCATCGAGCGGAACAGCTCCACGCTGTAGCGCCACATCTTTTCATACCAATCCATGCTTTCCTCGGGACGGCAGACGACGATCATCTCCTGCTTCTCGAACTGATGGATGCGGTAAACGCCGCGTTCCTCGATGCCATGGGCGCCCTTTTCCTTGCGGAAGCAGGGGCTGTAGCTGGTGAGCTTCTGAGGCAGGGAATCCTCCGGGAGGATCTGGTCGATGAACTTGCCGATCATGCTGTGTTCGCTGGTGCCGATCAGATACAGATCCTCGCCCTCGATCTTATACATCATCGCGTCCATATCCGTCTGGGACATGACGCCCTCCACCACGTTGCCGTGGATCATGAAGGGGGGGATGCAGAAAATGAAGCCCTTGTCGATCATGAAATCGCGGGCATAGGCCAGAACCGCCTCATGCAGACGGGCGATATCGCCCATGAGATAATAGAAGCCGTTGCCGGAAACGCGGCCGGCGGCGTCCATATCCACGCCGTTGAAGCTCTCCATGATCTGCGTATGATAGGGGACCTCAAACTCCGGCACCACCGGCTCGCCGAAGCGCTGCACTTCCACATTGAAGCTGTCGTCCTTGCCGATGGGAACGCTGGGGTCGATGATATTGGGGATGGTGAGCATGATCCTGCGCACCTTTTCCTCCAGCTCCGGCTCCTGCGCTTCCAGCTCCGCAAGGCGGGCGGCCTGCTGGGCCACCTGCTGCTTCACGGCCTCGGCCTCCTCCTTCTTGGAGGGGTCCTTCTTGGCCTGACCCATGAGGATGCCGATCTGCTTCGACAGGGTATTCCGATTGCCGCGCAGCTGATCCGCCTCGGTCTTCACGGCGCGCAGCTGTGCATCCAGCGCGATTACCTCGTCCACAAGGGGGAGCTTCGCGTCCTGAAACTTCTTTTTGATGTTTTCCTTGACGATTTCCGGGTTTTCCCGGACAAACTTGATATCCAGCACGGTTATTTCCTCCGTTTATTCCACAGCGGCGAGCCCCAGCGCGCTGAGCAGCGCATCCAGATCCTCGTTGCCATAGTATTCGATTTCCAGCTTGCCCTTCTTCGGGCCGCTCACCAGACGCACCTTCCGCCCGGTCTGGCGAGTGAGACGCTCCTCCAGCGCTTTCACGTAGATTGCGTCCGGCTTTTCCTCCTTCGGCTTCGGTCCTGCCAGAAGCCGTTTTACCAGCGCCTCGGTCTGACGCACGTTCAAGCCCTGATTTACGATCTCCTGCGCGGCGGCCTGCATTTTGCCTTCATCGCCCAGCGGCAGCAGGGCGCGGCCATGGCCCGCGGAAAGGGTTCCCTCCTCCAGCATGGCCTGCAGATATTCCGGCAGCGCCAGCAGCCGGAGCGCATTGGTCACGGCGGGGCGGGATGCGCCCACGCGCTCGGCGGCACTCTCCTGCGTGAAGCCGAAGTCCTCGATGAGCTTTTTCAGACCTTTGGCCTCTTCTATGGGGTTCAGGTCCTCGCGCTGCAGATTTTCCACCAGCGCCAGCACCATGACCTCCCGATCGTCCGCATCCAGGATGCGGGCGGGGATCTCCTGCAGGCCGGCCATTCTTGCGGCCCGCCAGCGGCGTTCGCCCGCGACGATCTGATAATGGTCCCCATCCAGCCTGCGCACCGCGATGGGCTGCAGCACGCCATGCTCAGAAATGGAATCCGCCAGCGCCTCCAGCTTCTCCGCATCGAAATTCTCGCGGGGCTGATTCTGATTGGGTTCTACCTTGGATACGGGCAGCATCCGCAGGGAAACGTCTTCCTCATATTGTGCGTTTTCCTGAAAAAGGGCGTCCAATCCGCTGCCCAGCCCTTTTTTAGCCATATTTCGTCACCTGCCCTTCGGATTCTGCGCCATGATCTCCTCCGCAAGCTGGTAATAAGCCTGCGAACCCTTGGAGCTGCGATCATAGCGCATGACCGGCATCCCGTGGGACGGCGCTTCGCTGAGACGCACGTTTCGCGGAATGGCGGTCTTGAAAACTGCCTGTTTCATGTGTTTTTTGACGGCGTTCGCCACCTGCATGGAAAGATTCGTGCGCCCGTCGTACATGGTCAGCACGACGCCCTCGATCTCCAGCTTGGGGTTCAGGCTGCGGCGCATCATCTTGATGGTGCCCATCAGCTCGCTCAGGCCCTCCAGCGCCAGATATTCGCACTGCACCGGGATCAGCACGCTGTCCGCCGCCGTGAGGGCATTCAGCGTCAACAGTTCCAGCAGGGCAGGGCAGTCGATGAGGATAAAGTCATATCTGTCCCGCAGCGGGCGCAACGCTTCGCGCAGGATGGTTTCCCGTCCTGCCGCTTCCGCCAGCTGAATGCCGGAGCCGAAAAGGTCCTTATTGCAGGGGATGATATCCCCGTAGTCCGTATGGATGATGGCCTTTTCCGCCGGAACGCCTTCCAGCAGCACATGATAGGTATTGGGCGCGGCGTTATTTTTATTCACGCCCAGGCCGGAGGTACTGTGTCCCTGCGGATCGCAGTCCACCACAAGCGTTTTCCGCCCCGCCTCCGTAAAAGCGCAGCAGAGATTGACGCAGGTGGTCGTTTTTCCGACCCCGCCCTTTTGATTGAATAAGGCAATTACTTTACTCATAATAGGAACTATTATAACAGCTTTTCGGCAGTTTGCAACGGAGAATTGCGTTTCATGTGAAACATTTTTCTGTGTCCGAAGGCCCGATGTTTCACGTGAAACATTGCAGATTTTCCCGTTCTGTGCTATGATAACCTCAAATAACAATTAGGAGGGTTCCCTATCATGAACGAAACAATGCAGGCCATTCTGAATCGCCGCAGCACCCGCAAATACACGTCCGAGCCTATTCCTGCCGACGTTCTGCAGCAGATCATTGACGCGGGCGTCTGGGCGCCCACCGCCCGCAATGAGCAGGAAATCAAAATTGCTGTGATGGACGACCCGGATATGCGCAAAGCCTTCAAGGATGCTTACGAAGCGGCAGGCGGGCGGAAGAACTTCGATTACGGCTGCCCGGTGTTCCTGTTCCTCTATGGCGACAAGGATTTCCCCTATACGGAGCTGGACAGCGGCATCGTTGTGGAAAACATGGCCATCGCTGCGGAAGGGCTTGGACTCGGCACCGTCATCATCGGCTGCATTCGGGGTTTCATGCGTTCCGAAGCAGGCGCGCCGTGGAGGGAGAAGATCGGCATGACGGAGCAGGATCTGTTCACGATCGGCCTCTGCATCGGCGGCATCGCGGAGCCTACGAAACCGCAGGTGCGCAAGGATGGCAGAGTGCTGTATCTGAAGTAAGTTTCATGCATAATATAATAGGTATCGGAGGGAGCGTTCGGCTCCCTCTTTTTTATCCGATCAGCGCCGTAATGTCCGCAACGGTCAGATCATTCTGCAGCGCAAGGTCGATGGAATAACCGATCAGGCGGCTAAGTTCGGCCATCTGTGCGTCGATCTCACGTGGAGTGACCATCATGTTCTGTGCGGCTGCGTCCGGTTCTGACGTTCCATTATTTGCCATCCCGGTGAGATCGGCTGCAAGCGTCAATGCGTCTACGACCGTCGGAACGCCGATGGCAATGACGGGCACGCCGATTGTTTCCCGATTCAACGCTTTTCGCGCATTTCCGACGCCGGAACCGGGGATAATACCGGTATCGCTGAGCTGTATGGTGCGGCAGACTCGTCCCAGCCGCCGGGCCGCCAGTGCGTCCACGGTCACGACCGCAGATGGGTGCAGTTCCTTCACGAGGCTTCGCAGCAGCTCCGCGCTTTCATAGCCGGTGTTGCCCGTCACGCCGGGGCAGACGGTGCTGACCGGCCGGAAACTGCCAAATTCCGCCGGATATGCACTGCGCAGGTGGCGTGTGGCCAGCACATGGCGCAGTGTTTTCGGGCCCAGCGCATCAGGTGTGACGGCTTCATTGCCAAGTCCTGCTACCAGTATGCTGCCGTAACCGTCCAATTTCAGCAGCTGTCGCAGGCATACCGACAGCAGACTTACTGTTTCTGCGAAGCTGCCGTCCTCCCGTCGGAGGAAGGCTTCGGGCGTAACGGTATAATAAGTTCCCGGAGGCTTCCCCAGTGCTTCCGCGCCCTCTTCGGAGTGTATGATCAGCCTTTCTACCCGGCAGCCCTGCCGGAATCCCTCGTCTGCAGTGACGCCTTCAGGCAGCTGCGGTTCCTGCCCTTCAGTCCATAGCTCCCGCGCTTCGGCGGCAAGGTCCGTTCTGCGCATATCGTATCGCCCCCTTTTCCCATAGTCTGTCGGCTTTCCGGGCGGGATATACCGGTTTCCGGCAAAGTTTTTCCGGGAAAAGGAAAATTTTCTGTGAAAATCACTTGCAATTCTGCCCGCATGGTGCTATACTTTCAATCTGCTATAGAACCAATCGAGGAGGTGAGTGATTTGCCCAATATTAAATCGGCGTCCAAGCGTGATGCGCTCAGCAAGCTGCAGAATGCTGCGAACAAGGCCAAGAAGTCCGAACTGAAGACCATCATCAAGAAGTTCGAGACCAAGGCTGAGGAAGGCGATAAGGCCGCCGCGAAGGAAGCCTACACCGTGGCGGTGAAGACTGTGGATCAGGCCGTTGCCGACCATATCATCCATAAGAACAACGCTGCCCGCAAAAAGAGCAGGCTCACCAAGATGCTCAACGCCATCCAGTAACATGAAATCATCCCCCGACCGAACAGGTCGGGGGATTTTCGTTATCAGGCTTCCGGCTGCTGCAGCTTCTCTGCTTGACCTTGCGCCGCGTTTCTGCTACGCTGAAACCGAAGGGAGCGTGGGCAATATGAAGATGCGCGAGGTATGTACCCGGACGGGCCTGACGGAGCGGACGGTACGCTACTGGGTCTCCGAAAAGCTGTTCGCGCCCCGGACTTATGAGCAGAACGACCGGGTCTATTTTGATTTCACCGAGGCGGACGTGACAAAGCTGCAGGAGATCTCCGCCCTTCGCCGCGCGGGCTTCAGCGTCGCGCAGGTAGCCGAAATGCAGGAGGAGCCCGCCGCGCTCCCCATGCTGGTGCGTTCGCTCCGTGATTCGCTGCAGCTGGAGTCCGCCGAGCGGCAGCGCGCCGCCGAAGCGCTGGAGGGTGCGGAAAGCTGCTCAGACCCTACGGCGCTGGCGGCATGGCTGCGGACACGGACGGAGGGCGTTCCGCAGGCGTACCCGGAACCGGATTTCGGGCGCTTCGAGCTGCTGGATGCGGATGAACGGCAGCGCCTGTTTGCGGCTTTTCATCCCGAGATCGAACGGAGAGAGCGTCGAATCCGGCTGCTGTGGAATTTTACGGCCGCTCTGCTGCTGGTCGTGCTGACCGTTTTCATAACGCTGTGCTGTGCGGGCCGTCTTCCGCAAAAAACGCCTGAGCCGCAGCCGGGCTGGGATGCGCGCATTTCCGGCAGCTTTGATTGCTCGGTGACTCTGCTCTGTGCGCCGGAAGCCGAAATTCTCCGCCTCGGTACGGATGAACGCACGGGCCGCGCCGCCGTCCTGCTGCGCTGCGATGGTCAGGAGGCGGCGCTGCTGCTGCGCAGCATGGGCGAGGCGGAGGCGGAATTCCTGCAGGAGGCGGACTTCGGTCAATGGCAGAACGCCCCCTCGGAGGCAGCGCACGCCGCCGTGTATTATTTCCGGACGAAGGGGGCCGTCTATGAGATACTGGCCCTCTGCGAAGCCGCGGAGCCGATCCCCCTGCTGGCGCGGGCAGGGCTCGCTTTTTCCGCAGCTGCATAACGCCCGCACAGAAAGGCATTCCATGTACTATACCTATCTTCTCCGCTGTAAAGACGGCAGCCTATATGTGGGCATCACCACCGATCTGAGCCGCCGATTCCGGGAGCATCAGAGCGGCATCCGTGGCGCGAAATACACCCGCAGCCACCCGCCGCTGCGCATGGAGGCCGCGTGGGTGCTGCCGGACCGGGCCGCCGCCAGCAGGCTGGAATACGCCCTGAAACGCAAAAGCCACGCCGAAAAGGAAGCGGCAATCCGGGACGGGATCCCCGGCTATAACGCTGTGGAAACTGCGCTGCTGCCGAAGGAGGAAGCGATATGAACATTCTGGTGAGCGCCTGCCTGCTGGGTCTCCGCTGCCGCTATGATGGGAAAGCAAAGCCCAATGCCGCCGTTCTCGCCCTGCGGGATCGGCACACCCTTATCCCCGTCTGCCCGGAGCAGCTGGGCGGTTTGCCGACGCCCCGCAGCCCGTCGGAATGGCAGGGGGAACACATCCGGAACGCGGACGGCGCGGATGTGACAGCGCAGTATCTCCGCGGCGCGGAGGAGGCGGTAAAGCTGGCAGAGCTGATGAACTGCCGGACCGCGATCCTCAAGGAACACAGCCCCGCCTGCGGCTGCGGGGAAATTTACGACGGCAGCTTTACCCATACGCTGAAATGTGGAGACGGGTCGGCGGCCGCGGCGCTGAAGCGGGCGGGCGTGACCGTGCTGGGTGAAAGCGCCGCCCCGGCTTTTTTTGCGGAAAATTCTGAAAAAACGAATAATGGCGGAACGACCGGGACATACTGAGGCCGACGATCTTATGGATTGGAGGCTGCAAAAATGGTCATGCATAAGATCATGCTGACGCTGGCCATCATCGGCGCCCTGAACTGGGGCAGCATCGGCATTTTCAAGTTCGACGTGGTCGCATGGCTCTGCGGCGGCCAGACTTCCACCCTGAGCCGCGTGATCTTCACGCTGGTGGGGCTGGCAGGCATCTGGTGTATCTCCCTTCTGTTCCGAAATCGGGAGGAAGAGCGGGACCTGTGACCTGCTTCCGGCGCACCGGACAGGAGAAATCAGCGAGACCGGCGGACGGGTATGACCGTTCGCCGGTTTTTGCTGCGGTTTTTCTTGCATTCCGGGTTTTCGCGTGGTAGAATATGATGTTAATTTGTACGAAGAAGCAAACTGCGGAGGATGAACGTGGAAGCAACAGCCTATATCCGGGAGCTGGCCGGGCGCAATCAGCTGAGCCATGCGTTCCTGCTGCTGGGAGCGGACGGGAAAGCGCGGGAAAAAGCCGCGCAGTTTGCCGCCGCGGCCCTGCTCTGTGAGGGCGCGGAAAAGCCCTGCGGCCGCTGCGTCCACTGCCGGAAGCTGCGCAAGGGCATCCACCCCGACCTGATCCGGTTGGAGCGGTTGAAGGAAAAGCGGGAGATCACGGTGGAGCAGATCCGGGCGTTAAGGCAGGATGCGTCCGTGCTGCCCAACGAGGCGGGCCGGAAGGTGTTCCTCATCCCGGAGGCCGACGCCATGAATATCCCCGCCCAGAATGCGCTGCTGAAGGTGCTGGAGGAGCCGCCTGCCTATGCTGCCTTCCTGCTCATGGGCGCGAACCCCGGTTCGTTCCTGCAGACCGTGCGCTCCCGCTGCGTGGAGCTGCGGGTATCGGGCGAAGCGGCGGAGGCCGTTCCCTCGGAGGAGGCCGCCGCGCTGGCGGAAGCCTATATCGGCGGCGACGGGCTGGGATTTCTGCAGACGGCGTTCCGCTGCGAGAAATATGAGCGGGATCGGTTCGACCGGCTGCTGGCAGACCTGTATCTGGCCGCCGGGCAGCGCGCAAAGACCCTTGCGGGGGAAAAGCAGCGCCGTGCGCTGGACCTTTGCGAAAAGACGGATAAGCTCCGGGAGATGCGGAAGGTCTACGTTTCGCCGGGGCATTGCCTCGGCTGGCTTTGCACACAGATTGAATGCTGAATCCGGGCGGGGATGCGTCCGGAGCGGATGATAGAGACCCGGACCCGGCGCGGGAACGCGTCTGGCCCGGCGGGAGGAACTTATGCCGAATGTTGTAAACGTGCGGTTTCGCAACCGCGGAAAAGCGTATTTTTTTGACCCCAACGGCTTCGAGCCCAAAGCGGGCGACGCCGTGGTGGTAGAGACCAGCAAGGGGCTGGAGCTGGGCGACTGTGTGGAGGGCGTCCATGAGGTCGCGGATACCAGCGTGGTGCAGCCGCTGCGCCCGGTGGTGCGCATGGCCACGAAGGACGATCTGCGCGTGGCGGAAACGAACCGCCTGCGGGAGAAGAATGCCTTCACCATCTGTGAGAACAAGATCCGCGCCCACGGGCTGGATATGAAGCTGGTGGACGTGGAGTATGCCTTTGAGGGCGGCAAGATCCTCTTTTTCTTCACGTCGGACGGGCGCGTGGACTTCCGCGAGCTGGTGAAGGATCTGGCCGGCGTCTTCCATACCCGCATCGAGCTGCGGCAGATCGGCGTGCGGGACGGGGCGAAGATGCTGGGCGGTCTGGGCATCTGCGGGCGGCCCTTCTGCTGCTCCACATTCCTGGAGGAATTTCAGCCGGTGAGCATCCGCATGGCCAAGACCCAGAACCTGAGCCTGAACCCCACGAAAATTTCCGGCACCTGCGGGCGGCTCATGTGCTGCCTGAAATATGAGCAGGACGCCTATGAGCATCTCATCAAGACCATGCCCAAGGTGGATGCGCCGGTGGATACGCCCAAGGGCAAGGGGAACGTGACCGAGGTAAATCTGCTGCGGCGCACGGTGAAGGTGAAGCTGGCTGACAGTGCGGATAACGCCGTGCAGAGCTATCCGGTGAACCGGCTGGGCTATACGCTGAACGGCGAATACGTGGAGCCGATTCCCGAAGAGGAAAAAGCGCCCGAACCGGTACTGCCGGATCTGAGCCTCTATATGGCCGATAAGCCGGCGGAACCCGAGGAGGATCGGCGCGGCCGCGGCGACCATCGCCGGGGTCGGAACCAGAAGAATCGCGGACCCAGACCTGCCCCGTCGGAGGACCGGGAGGCGCAGGAGCCCGCCCAGCCCCGGGAGCCGAAAGCCGGGAAACCCGCCGAGCAGCGGGAGAAGAACGTTCCGGACGGGGAGCGCAGAAAGGGCGAACAGGGCCGCTATCGGGGTGGGAAACCCCACGTCTCCGGCGGCAAGGGCGGAGTCCGGGACGGGAAGCCTGCCGAGCAGCGGGAGCAGAACCGTCCGCCCAAAGAGAATCGCCCGCCGAAGGAGAACCGTCCGCCCCGCGCGGCGCAGGAAGGTGCCGGCGAAGGCGCGCCCCGGCCCGAAAAGAAGAACGGGAATTACAACAAGCACCGCTATTATCACCGGGATAAGAAAAAGTCCGGCGGCGGTGATAACGCAAACGGATAAGGCAGAAAGCCCCCGAAGGACTTTATCGTTCCTTCGGGGGCTGTTTCTGTATTCTGTCAGCGTTTACGCTTCCACACAGACGGGGATCGTGCTGGTCTTGCCCACGCCCGCACGCTCAAAGCGCAGGGTCAGCAGGGTATAGCCTTCGCCTACGGCGACGACCTCGCCGTTCACGACCTTGGCGACCCGCTCGTCATCGGAGGTGATGACCGCGCCGCAGGCCGGGATGCGCTGCGCGTCCTCCAGCGTGGCGGTCACGTCCAGCGCGGCCTTCTCGCCCACCTTCAGGATGCGCTTCGGGCAGCGGAGGGTCACGTTCTGCAGCGCGGCGTTCCACTTGCCGGAAACCGTCATGTCCGCGGAGCACAGCACCGCGTCCTCGCCCGCGGAGCTGCCCAGCCACAGGGTATAGTCCCCTTCCGGCACGTAGTAGACGGAGGCGGGCAGATCCCAGCGCTTCAGAACCGAGACCGGCAGAGAGATGGTCACGCGCTGCTTCTCGCCGGGCTTCAGCGTGAGCTTCGTGAAGCCGATGAGCTTGCGCAGGGGGAAATTATGCCACAGACCGTGCTTCTTCACATAGAGCTGCACCGTTTCGGCGGCCTCCATGCTGCCGGTGTTCTCGATGGTGACGGAGGCGGTGAGGGTATCGTCCGGGCTGTAAGCGGCTTTATCGAGGGCGAAATCGGTGTAGCGGAAGCTCGTGTAGCTCAGGCCGTGGCCGAAGGGGAAGACGGGCTTGCCCAGATAGTAGGCATAAGTACGGCCCATCTGGTTCGGGGTGTCAAGGATCTTTACGCCGTAGTCCGCGATATCGGGCAGGTCGCTGTCGGAAGCGTACCACGTTTCGCAGCTCTTGCCGGAGGGGCTGACGAGGCCGAAGATGGCGCGGGCGATGGCCGTGCCCTGGCTTTCGCCGCCGTAGGGCGCCCAGAGGATGGCGGGGGTCACCGTCAGGAAATCGCCGGTGACGGGGCCGGAGGTGATCAGCACCGCGGCGGTATTGGGGTTCGCCTCGGTGATGGCGCGGATCTTCGCGTCCTGCTCATAGGGCATGGCCAGCGTGGCCCGGTCGCGCCCCTCGCTGGTGACGGTGGGGTCGGTGCCCGCGATGACGATGACCGCGTCCGCTTCCTTCGCGGCGGCCAGCGCGCTTTCCCACAGCGCCGCGCCGGGGACGTCCTTCTCAAGGTCGGTGACCGGATGGCGCGGCACCGGCGGCTCCATGGCGCCGCGCTCGGCAAGGCGGGCTTCCCGCGCCCGGTTCAGGGCCTTGACGGCCTCGGGCCAGCGGGCGTCGATGTATTCGTCGTAGGTCATGCCGTTTTCTTCGGCGGCTTTGGCCAGCACGGGGAATCGGTTGTCGGAATGGTCCACGCTCTCGCCCTCGATGTGCCAGCCCTTGCGGTAGATGACCTCGAAGCCCAGCTTTTCCGCCTCAGCCTGAATGCCCTGCAGCGGCGTGACGGAAACGCGGGTATCCGCATAGCCGCCGATACTGTAGCTGCCCAGCTGGCGGTAGATGGCGTTGGGGCCGATGACCAGCAGCTTCTTTTTGTCGGACTTCAGAGGCAGGAGGCCGCCCTCGTTCCGCAGGAGGGTCAGGGAGGCTTCCGCCGCCTTCACGGCGATGTCCGCGTGCTTCTTGCAGCAGATGGTCTCCGCGCCGAGGCCGGACCACGGCAGCGCTTCCTTCGGGTCAAATTCGCCCAGCGCGAAGCGGGCGGTGAAGGCGTGCACCAGCGCGGCGTCCACCGCGTCCATATCGGTGTAGCCCTCGTCCAGCGCGGTCTGCAACCAGACGCGATAATCGTTGCCGCAGCAGATATCCGTGCCGGAATTGAGAGCGAGGCCTGCGCCCTCCTGCATGGTCTTCGTGTAGAAATGGCCTCTCGGCTGGCCCCACATCAGGTTGTAGTTGGGGCCGATATCGCCCACCGCGCCGTCATCGGAGACCACGTAGCCATCAAAGCCCCATTCATCCCGCAGGATATCCTGCAGAAGGTGCCTGTTCACGCTGCAGGGCACGCCGGAGATGCGGTTATACGCGGTCATGACGCTATGGGCGCCGCCTTCCCTGAAGCAGCGCTCGAACACGGGCAGGTAGTATTCCCGGAGCGTAGCCTCGTCCATATTGGAGGAGAAGGAGTTGCGGTTGTATTCCGAGTTGTTGGCGGCGAAGTGCTTGGGGGTGGAGACAGCCTTCCAGTAGTGCCCGTCGTCGCCCTGAATACCCTGCACGTAGGCGGAGGCCAGCGCGCCGGCCAGCACCGGGTCCTCGCCGAAGGCCTCGTCGTTGCGGCCCCAGCGGGGATCGCGGCCCATGTTCACGGTGGGGCACCAGTAGTCCAGCTCCTTGCCGTTCAGGTTATACAGGGCGCGCATCTCATCGGAAATGGCGGTGGCGACCTCCTTCGTGCCGGCGGGGTCCCAGGAATTGGCCAGCGCCAGCATGACGGGGAAGCTGCTGGCCTCGGGGAAGCTCTGAAACACGGGGATGACGCCGTGGCTCGCCTCGTTCCACCAGGTCCATGCCCGGACGCCGAGCCGGGGGATCGCGGGCGCGTCGAAGCTGAGCTGGCCCACCTTTTCTTCCGGGGTCATGGCGGCGACCAGCGCCAGCGCGCGCACCTTGAAGGGCAGCTTGGTATTCAGCCAGATTTCCATGAAAAATCCATCCTTTCGGTTCCCGTTGGGGAAAATCTGTGATATACTCTTTACAGATACTAACATAACACGACAGGAGGCAAAATTCAATGGAACAGATCCTCAGATATCTCCATCTTCCCGAGCTGATGCAGCATACGGACGGCGTCGCCGTCACGGCGGACAGCTGGAGCCGCCGTCGGGGTGAGATCCTCTACGATCTCCAGCGCTTTGCCTATGGATTCCTGCCCCCCGAACCGCTGACCGTGCGCATTTCCGCCCGCGTGGGCTACGATACCGGCTGGGGCATGGACGGCGCGCCCAAGGTGCGCAGCGAGCTGTGCGAGCTGGAGCTGTGCTACCCCACCGGAACCTTCCGCTTCCCCTTCAAGCTGATGAAGCCGCTGGGCGTGGAAAAGCCCGCGCTGCTCGTCACCGTGGGGATGTCGCTGGAGGGCATTTTTGCCGCCCTGCCGCCGGAAGGCTTCGTGCAGAAGGGCATCGCCGTGGCTGCCGTAGCCGCCAATGAGATCACCGCCGACGCCGCACCCTTTGCCGACGGTATCTGCCCCATCCTCTGGCCCGACGGGCATACCGGCGCGGATGCCGGCAAGCTGCTCATCTGGGGCCGCTGCATGGGCTACGTGAAGGACGCGCTGCTGGATTCCGGCGAATTTGACAAGACCCATGTGGGCGCGGCGGGCTGCTCCCGCTACGGGAAGACCGCCATGGTGGCGGGCGCCTTCGATGAGGGCTTCACCCACGTGGTATCCGTCTGCTCCGGCACCGGCGGCGCCAGCCTGCTGCGGGGCAAGATCGGCGAGACCGTGGCGGATATCACCACGAATTACGCCTACTGGTTCAATGACGCCTACAAGGCCGCAGCCGACGATGTGGACGAGCTGCAGATGGACGCGCATTTCCTCGCCGCCGCCGTCGCGCCCCGGAAGCTGCTGGTCTGCTCGGCCTATGAGGACTTCTGGTGCGACCCCTTCCACGAATACCTCACCTGCATCGCCGCCTCTCCCGCGTGGGAGGTGCAGGGTGCGGACGGGTTCATCTATCCCGAGCCCAAGGGTGTGAACCCCGGCCCGCGCTATGCCAAGATCGGCGAGACCATGTTTGAGGGCAACGTGTGCTACTCCCTCCGGGAGGGCGGACACGGGATGCCGCCCGCGGATTGGGATACCATCGCGAGATTTATGACGGAGAAATAAGTGGGGCTGTACGGATTCGCCGGGGGTATGTGCAGAGATGTCAGATTGTACCGCTGCCTCCGGCGGCTCCGCACCCCCGCCCCCGTATCTTCCATAATCATTTGAATCTCCCCCTGCGCGACCGCAGGAGAAAAGAGGCCAACGCCATGAACTACGCTCCCCTCTGGCTGAACTGGAAGCCGCTCCCCGACCCGCCGGAATACCTCCGCGCCATCGCCCCCTCCCTCATGTCCCCGCAGGGCATGACCGCGCTGGAGGAGCTGACCGCGGGCTTTACCGCCTTCACCGGCGTCCGTCCCGAAGTCTCTCAATCCCCGAAAGGCCCCTGCCTCGTCCTGCAGGAGTTCCCCGGCGGGGGCGAGGGCTTCGCGCTGAAGCGGAGCGGGGAAAACCTGTTCCTTGCCGCCTCCGGCGCGGGCCTCGTTTTCGGCGCGTTTTACCTGCTGCGCCGCCTCGCCTGCGGGGATCGCTGGCCCGAAGCGGCATCGGAACCGCGCTACAGCCTGCGGATGCTGGACCACTGGGACAATGCGGACGGTACGGTGGAGCGCGGCTATGCGGGCCGGTCCCTCTTTTTTGAGAACGACGCGCCGATCTGCAACGCCCGCACCCGGGATTATGCCCGGCTGCTGGCCTCCTGCGGGCTGAACGGCAGCTGCATCAACAATGTGAACGTGAAGGGTGCTGCCCTCGGGCTGCTCACCGGATATTTTAACGATACCCTCGCCGCGCTGGGCGAACAGTTCGCGGAATACGGCGTGGGCCTGTGGCTCTCTGTCAGCTTCGCCGCGCCCATGGAGCAGGGCGGCCTCCCCACCGCCGACCCGCTGGATCCTTCCGTGCAGGCATGGTGGGCGGAAGCGGCGGGCAGTCTCTTTGCCGAGGTGCCGAACCTGCGCGGCTTCCTTGTAAAGGCCGATTCCGAGGGCCGCCCCGGCCCCCATACCTACGGGCGCACGCAGGCTGAGGGCGCGAATATGCTGGCCGCGGCGGTAAGGCCCTGCGGCGGCCAGATCCTCTGGCGCTGCTTCGTCTATGACTGCCAGCAGGATTGGCGGGATACCGTGCGCGACCGGGCAAAGGCCCAGTGCGACACCTTCGCCCCGCTGGACGGGCAGTTTGCCGACAATGTGATTTTGCAGCTGAAAAACGGGCCTGTGGATTTCCAGATCCGGGAGCCCGTCAGCCCTCTTTTCGGCCATCTGGAGCATACCCGCAGCATGGCGGAGTTTCAGCTGGCGCAGGAATACACCGGGCAGCAGAAGCACGTCTGCTATCTGATGCCCATGTTCCGGGAGGTGCTGGATTTCCGGCTCTGGCACAGGGCGGAAAACGACCGGGTGCGGGACACGATCGAGGCCGTCACCGCCGTCAGCAATCTGGGGAATGACTTCAACTGGACGGGGCATGACCTTGCCGCCGCGAACCTCTTCGGCTTCGGCTGCCTGAGCTGGGATCCGGAGGCCGACCCGCGGGAGATCGCGAGGGAATGGAGCATCCTCACCTTCGGGCCGGACAGGGATGTGACCGGCACGGTGACGGACATTCTCATGCGATCCCGGGAAATCTACGAACGATACACCACCCCCATGGGCATCGGCTGGATGGTGAATCCCGGCTACCACTACGGCCCCAATCCCGAGGGCTATGAATATGACCGCTGGGGTACCTATCACCGGGCGACCTGCCGGGAGATCGGCGTGGAGCGGGGCAGCACGGGAACAGATTTCGTCAGTCAGTACCATTCCCCCCTGCGGGAGATGTATGACGACCCGGCTACCTGCCCGGAAAATCTGCTGCTCTTCTTCCACCGGATGCCCTATGACCATGTGATGTTGGATGGGCGGACGCTGCTGCAGACATGGTACGATGACCATTTTGAAGGCTATGAAGCCGCCGAAAGTCTTGCCCGGGCATGGGACGGACTGGAAGGACGTATTGAGGACGCGGCCTTCCGCCGGGTACAGGAGCGCTTCTGGGAACAGCTGCGCAGCGCAAAGGAATGGCGGGATATCATCAATTCGTGGCTCTACCGTCTGACCCTGATCCCCGACGGACAGGGGCGGACGCTGTATCTGTAAAGGAGGGTCCCATGCTATGAAATTCGGATTTATCGGAACGGGCAATATGGGCAGCGCGCTGGCGCGGGCGGCCTCGCTGGAAGCGGAGCTGTGGCTCCATAACCGCACCATGGCCAAGGCTGAGGCGCTGGCATCGGAGCTGGGCGGCAGGGCCGTTTCCGCTTCGGAGGCGGCGCAGGCGGACTTCGTCTTTCTCGGCGTGAAGCCCTATCAGGCGGAAAGTGTGCTGGCGGAGCTGAGCCCCGTGCTGCAGCGGCAGCCCGCGCCGGTGCTGGTGAGTATGCTGGCGGGGGTGACCATCGCGCAGCTGCAGGCATTCGCGGGCTTTTCCGTCCCCGTCATCCGCATCATGCCCAATATCCCCGTGGCGGTGGGCGAAGGGCTGGTGCTGTACGATTTGAGCAGCGAGGTGACGGAGGCACAGGAGAACGCCTTCCTCGCGGGCCTTGCCGCCGCGGGCAGGCTGAGCCGGCTGGAGGAAAAGCTCATGGACGCTGGCTCCGCCGTCTCCGGCTGCGGCCCGGCCTTTGCCGCCCTGTTCGCGGAAGCGCTGGCGGACGGGGGCGTGGCCTGCGGGCTGCCTCGGGCGAAGGCCGCGGAATATGCCCTGCAGATGCTCCTCGGCTCGGCAAAATACCTGCTGGAGACCGGGCAGCACCCCGGTCAGCTGAAGGACGCGGTCTGCTCCCCCGGCGGCACGACCATTCAGGGCGTGCGCACGCTGGAGGAGGGCGGCTTCCGTGCCGCCGCCATGGATGCGGTCATCGCCGCATACGAAAAAACCGTGAAGAAATAAGCGTAACAAAACAGATACCGGCCCCGGAAGGTCATCGGATACCTTCCGGGGCCGGGTTTCTTTTCAGTTCCGCGCAGCAGGCTCAGCCCCACTGCAGGGTATAGCCGGGCAGCAGCTGCTCCACGATGGCCGTGAGCGTATCGGCAAAGACGAAGCGGGCCAACAGCGCCGCCACGATGGCCAGCACGATGCCGATGATGAGGATGATCAGGTAGGCACGGGCCAGATTGCGGCGGGCGATCTTGCGGCAGACGCCGCAGCTCCACAGGATCATCAGAATGAAGCCGATGACGGGGATGGACATGAGGATCCACTCGATGGCCATGCCCCACGCGGTCATGGGTGCATATTTGCTCTTCTTGCCGGGCCTGTCCGGATCCACCGCAGGTGCGGCAGGCGCGGTATAGACCGCGGCGGGCGCTGCGGCAGCCGGGATGGGCGCCGCGGCAGCCGGGGCCGGGGCGGTATACGCGGGCGCTTCAGCGGGCTGGGGCGGCTGATACGGCACGTCGGGCTTTTCGGAGACCGGCATCTCATACAGCTCCAACTTGGGCGCCTCCGGCATCGGGGGCGTTTCCGGAATGGCGGGCGCTTCCGGCAGGTCGACCGTGAAATCCGATTGCACGGCAGGCGCGGCGGCCTCGATCTTCGCGCCGCATTCGGTGCAGAAACGGGTATCGTCAGGTACGGCGGCACCGCAGGACGGACAGATTGCCATATAATGACCTCCCTTTCAAAAACACGCTTCCTGCCGGGCTTCCGGCAGGGGGGGTATTCCGATCAGACAACTCCACTGCGCGGACAGAACGCGGTCCGATCCGTCCGGCAGATGATATTGTACTCCGACCGCGCCGGTTTGTCAATTCATACCAGCTTCCGGCGTGATGCGGCGGCATTCCAGATAATAGCGCTTGTCCCGCGCATGGCCCACGGAAAAGCTCTTTTTCGGGAAAGGCCCGCTTTTCGTCAGGCCCGGGAACAGCTCCGCCTTGTTCATGGGCGGCAGCAGCAGGCTGAAGCAGCCCGCGCCGCGGCCAAGTCCGGCGGCCTCCCCGTCCCCATGCACATAGTCGATGTATCCGCCGTGGGCGGAAGTCCACTCCTCGGTAAACCGGTCCACCGCGGCGATGAGCTCGCCCAGCGTCAGCCCCGTGACGGTGTATTCCCGCGCCGCCCCGCCGCAGACAAGGGTAAGACCGTGCCCGCCGCCCGGGCGGCTGATCCGGGAGACCCAATCCGATACCGCCTGCTCCAGCCCCTCCGTTTCCGTTTCAAACACGGTGCGGTGGATGGGCTCGAAGATGATGGCCGAATCATGCAGGTTCACCAGCTCCGCAAGGCACCAGCGGGCGGGGTGCGTTTCCCGTTCCGATTCGCTGAGGCCCTCGCGGATATGCTCCCAGTGGAGCTTCGCGGCGGCAAGGCTGTGGTTCCCGTCGCCCACCGCATACAGCGGACTGCGGCCCCGGCCCTCGGCCAGCTTCAGCAGCGCGGCTTCCACCTTCTTCTCATGCTCGCCGGAGACGGCCCAGCCCGTGATATGGCCGCCGCCCTCCATCAGGTCGAAGCTGTAAAGCCTGTCCGGGTCGTGCAGCTCATAGATGACCGGCTCGATGACCGTGAACTGCGGGTCGTCGATAAATACCATGATGTGGGGCATTTCCAAAGCCGCACCGGCGCGGATCTTTACCCGGCTGGGCAGCCGGTCGCGCACGATGCCCTCGGTGGGGTTCACCGGGCTGAGGATCTCCGGGCGGTAATCATACGCATCCAGATCGATGACGCCCAGCAGTCCGCGCCGCACACGCTGGCCGGTGATATGCCGCTCCAGATACACGTAGGAATGCTCCAGCTTCCGGAATACGCCGCCGGAGAGGTATTTTTCCATGACGGCGTTGATCTTCTCCGCCTCGGCGGCCTCATCCCGCTCGCCCAGCAGGGCTTCCGGCAGCATGAGCCGCAGGGTGCTGGGGTTTTCGCCCACATATTCGTCCACCCGCGCCCAGTAAGCCCGGTCGGATGTGAACTGGTCGCAGGCGATAACGCTCCATTTTTCCATCTCCTCTGTCACCGGCAGCAGGATATCCGCCGGAGAGAACGCGAGTTTTCCAGTATAGTCCATAAAGTGATCACCGTTTTATACAGATTGAAAATCGGAAAGTCATGTTACCATACTCCCGCCGAAAACGCAAGAAAAATTCCCGGAAAAGCCGGAAGGTTTCCCGGGAAATGGTTTATTTGCCCAGCAGCACCGTCGCAAGGCACTCCCCCAGCAGCGCGGCGGCCCGCTTCGCCTCGCTGAGGGTATTGGCCTCGGTGCCGACCTCCGCAAGGAAAGAGCCGGTGCTGAGATGCTGGTTATACCGGGCGGGCGAAAGATACAGCTCCCGGCTGAGACCGGGATAGCGGATCTCCATCTCGCTCTGGATCTCCAGCC
Source organism: Oscillospiraceae bacterium (assembly GCA_045628925.1). GTDB lineage: Bacteria > Bacillota > Clostridia > Oscillospirales > Oscillospiraceae > UBA1774. The sequence goes on from JAZQQF010000120.1 coordinate 18,482, forward strand.
CCAGCTTCAGATTTTCCTTCCAGTTCGGATGATCCAGACCGTTTTCGCCGCTGGTGAGCAGGAGCATCACCTGCGCGCACTTCGTCCCGTCCGGCAGGAGATATTCCGTCCGCGCCCCGCCGAGGGAATCCCGGTGCAGGTCGACGACCACCTGCAGGCCCGGATACTGCCGGAGCCAGTCCTCTACCGCTTCGCCGGAGCGGTCGTAGGCTCCGTTGTAGCTGGGCCAGTCATAGAGGCTGCGGTCATGCGCCACCGTAAAGCCGAAGCCCTCCAGCGTCTCCGTCAGCACGTCCCCCACGGCAATGACGCTGCGGCTTTCATCCAGCGAACGGAAATCAGCGGAGGCCGTCTCACCGGGCGTTTCCGGCGTGTAGGCTTCGCAGCTGTGGGTATGGAGGATGAGGATCTGTGGGCCGGTCGCGGCGGGCGCGTAATCCCAGCCCGCTTCCAGCAGGGCTTCGTAATCCACCGGCTGCTTCAGCGCGCTGCGCACCTTCGGCAGCGGTCTCGGGCCCGGCACCGGAGTGGGGATCGGCGCTGTCTCCGCGGGCGCCTCGTCAGCAGGCAGGAGGGGCAGGATACGGCCCGGACGCGATGCCGCCTTTTCCGGCGGCAGATAAGCCGCGCTTTCCCGGCTGAGCCAGCTGTCGTCCGCAGGCGGTTCCAGCCTCGCCGCCAGCGCCTGATAGACGCCCGCCCGGCTGAGCGTGATCGTCAGCGCCGCCAGCGCACACAGCGACCAGATATCCCGCAGGAGCCGTTTCATCGCCATCCCCCCTTTTTATCCCATTCTATGCCTGTCCGGGGCTTGCAAGAACCGGAAAGTATGCTATACTGATTCTATCTTTCAACAAAAGGAGACCATACCGTGCAGTATTCATACAATACAAGAGGTACCTGCTCCCGTCAGATCCGGATCGACGTGGAGGACGGGATCATCAAACAGGTGGAGTTCGTCAGCGGCTGCCCGGGCAATACGCAGGGCGTGGCGCGGCTCAGCGAAGGGCGTCCTATCGACGAGGTCATTCCCCTCATCGAAGGCATCCGGTGCGGCAATAAGCCCACCTCCTGCCCCGACCAGCTGGCACAGGCGCTGAAGCTCATTAAGGAACAGGAAGCAAAATAAAGCAGATACCGGCAGGACGGGGTTCCGTCCTGCCGGTATGATTTTTGATCGCAGACGTCTGGCTCATTCCGCCCAGCGGACGCCGGGAAATTCCTCTTTCCGGTCCCGCTCCATCAGGCGCTTCACCGCCCCGTCCGTGGGGTAGCCCTCATAGAGCATCTCATAGATGCAGTTGCAGATGGGCATATTCACGCCCAGCTTTCTGCCCATTTCCCGCACGCTGGCGGCGGCATAATAGCCTTCCACAACGGCGCCCACTTCCTGCAGGGCCTGCGCCGCCGTCCGTCCCTGACCCAGCAGAACGCCCGCGCTGCGGTTGCGGGAATGGGGTGACATACAGGTGACGATCAGGTCCCCCACGCCGCCGAGGCCCGCGCAGGTGCTTACCTGACCTCCGGCGCGGAGGCAGAGCGCCCCGGCCTCATTCATGGCGCGGGTAATGAGCAGCGCCTTGGTATTATCTCCATAGCCCAATCCGCCCACCACCCCGCAGCCCAGCGCCACCACGTTTTTCAGTGCGCCGCACAGCTCCACGCCCACGATATCCGAATTGGTATACACCCGGAACACCGGATTCATGAACAGGTCCTGCGTCAGCTCCGCGGCTGCCCGGCTGCAGGAGGCCGCAACCACGCCGGTGGGCTTTCTCAGCGCCACCTCCTCCGCGTGGCTGGGACCGGAGAGGGCCGCCACCGGGCAGTCCTTCCCCACGACGGCACTCAGCACCTCCGTCATGCGCAGGAGCGTTCCCTCCTCCACACCCTTGGTCGCCGAGATGAGCAGCGTACCGGGCCGGATATGGGGCGCGGCGGCCTCTGCCGTTTCCCGAACGGCAAAGCTGGGCACGGCGAACAGCACCGCTTCCGCACCTTCCAGCATTCGCAGGTCGGAAGTGAGCTGCAGGGCTTCCGGCAGCTCCGCCCCCTTCAGGCGGGGGTTCCGGCGGGTCTCCGCCATTTCGCGCACACGCTTCTCCTCCCGGTTCCAGAGGGTGACCGCGTGTCCGTTATCCACCAGCAGCAGACTCAGGGCCGTTCCCCACGCGCCGCTGCCCAGTACCGTGACGTTCATATTCCGATTCCTCCCTTATTCTGCCCAAAAGGCGGAGCCGCATTGCGGCCCCGCCTCTATGCGTTTCTCAGTTCCAGAGCTGATCCGGGTATACGCCCGTTTCGTGCAGCTTCCCGATGGCCGCCTGCACGATGGGATGGTCCTCCTTATAGGTCATGCCGAACCACTTCGCATCCGTCCGCAGGACGGCGCAGCTCAGTTTTCCGGCATGGATGCGCTCATCCACCAGCGCGGGCAGCAGGCATTCGCTCTTCACATCGTCCGGCGCAAGGTTCTTCAGGAAGTTCTCCAAATAGTCCTGCAGCGTATCCAGAATGGCGGGATGGAAGCCCCAGAAATTCATGCTTACGGTAGCGTCCCCGTCCAGCAGCTTCCCTGCCGGATCCGTGGCCGTGTCGCGGATGCTCCCATCCGGGAAAACGGCGATCTTGAAGGTTTCCGTCACGCTCTGGAGCAGGTCGTTTTCCGCTTTGCAGACGCCGCGGGTCACGGTCCCATGCTCGCTGACGGTGTTTTTCAGCTTATAGCCCACCATGCTGGCCTGCTTTTCATCCAGCTTCATGAGGGAATCGAACATGGCCTGAAAGCCCTCGACCCCATAATAGTCATCCGCATTGATGACGGCGAAGGGTTCCTGCACCACGCCCCGGATGCAGCTGACGGCGTGCCCCGTTCCGAAGGGCTTCACACGCCCCTCCGGCACGGTGAACCACGCGGGCAGGGAGCTGAAATCCTGCACGACGCATTCCATCTCCGCGCCCTTCGAGGTAAGCGCAGCGCGGAATTTCGCCTCGATCTCCGGCTTCAGCGCCGCCGTGACGATAAAGACGACCTTATCAAAACCGGCGCGGAGCGCATCGAAAATGCCGTATTCCATCAGAATTTCGCCGTGAGGGCCGACACCGGCGATCTGCTTCACCCCGCCATAGCGGGAGCCCATTCCGGCAGCCATGATGACCAGTGCTGCTTTTGCCATATCGAATCACCTGTTTTCTGAAGTATTTGTCGTTTTCTCTGCATCATAGCATATCCGTTCCCCGCTTGCAAGCCGGAAATCATCTGCCCGGAAAGTCCCTTTCGTATTGACAATTCACTTGTATGGGATATAATATACAAGTCAGAAAATATGGAATCAGCGAATGGAATCGGGGAGGATGACCGGTCCGTCCGCTGCGCACAGGGGGAGAAAGAGAAAATGGAAGCAGAACAGTTGTTCCACACAGGCAACTATTATGACAAGCTGGGTCTCATCGTTCTTCCGGGTTCGGAAGAACTGGGCGCGATGATCGACAAGTGGCTGGTGAACTGGGCGGCCATGGGTCCTGAGGCGCGGGATACCTTCATCATCCCGTCGGATTGCCCCCGTTTCCAGTCCGGTGACGCGAAGGGCATGATCTACGACAGCGTCCGCGGCATGGATATCTATATTCTGGCCGACCTGTATAACTACAGCGTGACCTATCCGCTGTTCGGCAGAGAGAACCACATGAGCCCCGACGACCATTTTGCCAATCTGAAACGCATCATTCAAGCCATCAGCGGCAAGGCCAGCACCATTACCGTCATCATGCCCCAGCTCTACGGCGGCCGTCAGCATCGCCGTGCGGGCCGTGAGAGCCTCGACTGCGCCTATGCTCTGCAGGAGCTGCACGCCATGGGCGTGAAGAACATCGTCACCTTCGATGCGCATGATGACCGGCTGCAGAACGCTGTGCCGCTGATGGGCTTCGATAACCTGATGCCCCATTATCAGGTGTTGAAGGCCCTGTTCAAAAAATACCCCGATATCGACACCGGCAAGGACAAGTTCATGATCGTCAGCCCCGACGAGGGTGCCATGCGCCGGAATATGTATTATTCCAGCGTCCTCAAAGTGAATCTGGGTATGTTCTACAAACAGCGGGATTACAGCCGCATGGTGAATGGCCGGAACCCCATCGTCGCCCATGAGTATCTGGGCGAGAGCGTGGAGGGCAAGAGCATCCTCGTGGCGGACGATATCATCGCCTCCGGCGACAGTATGCTGGACATTGCCAATTATATGCACGACCACGGCGCGCAGAAGTTCTTCGCCAGCGCCACCTATGCCCTGTTCACCTCCGGCTTTGAAAAATTCGACAAGGCCTATGCGGACGGCATCATCACCGGCGTTTTCGGCACGAACCTGACCTACGTGAGCGAGGAGCTGCGCCAGAAGCCCTGGTTCATCGAAGTCAACTGCGCCAAGTACATCGCCTATATCATCGCCTCCATCAATCACGATGTTTCCGTTTCCACCATCATGAACCCCCACGACCGCATCGTGGAGCTGCTGAAGACCTACGGAAAGACCGTGACCGAGGACGAGCAGAAATAATTTTCTCCGAACAGCATCAGCCCGGGCTTTCCGGTTTTCGCCCGGAAGCGGGGGGTTTTTTTTTTTTGCTTGGGGAGCGGCGGCCCCCTTGC
>JAZQQF010000121.1:0-26584 GCA_045628925.1 Oscillospiraceae bacterium
GAAATCCGCGCCCCCCCCCGGGGGGGGCGCAATCGTCCGTTTCGTCATAAAGCGGGGGAACGCACTCAGGGAAGCAGGAAATAGAATGCGTAGTCTATGCAATTCAGCACCAGCGTGATGGGTGATTCCTCCAGCTCGGTATCCGCATGGAGGGTGATGCCGCCGACGCTGTCTTCATCGTCATCCGCATAGAGCGGCGCGATGTAGCCGGAGCTGTCATAGGAGAGCGCCCACGTCACGGGTTCCTCGAAATAGCCGCTGAGCGTGCAGCTGTCGCCCGTCTGGTCGATGGACAGCGTCACCCCGGCCAGCCATTCGGCCCAGCCGTCCATATTCGTGAAGAACGCCGTCCAGACCGAGTCGCGCAGAACCTCCCGGTCAAAGGGGACGATGCTGAGCCCGTCCAGCGGGTAATAAAATTCCTCCACATCGGGGTATTCATACCAGCCCGAGCTTTCCGTGGTCTCGCAGTCGATGAGCTCGACGTTGTCCGAATAGAGGACGCTCATGCTCTCCGCTTCATCCAGATAGCAGCGCTCCAGCACAAGGGGAACGTCGCTCCAGTTGGAGATGCCCCACGCATTGCCGTAAAGCGAGCAGCCCCGGAAGACGATCTCACCGGTGGTGTCGTAGATCTGCATCGCATTGGTGCTGCAGTCCCGGATCACGGAGTCCGCCACGGTGAGGTTGTGCACGCAGTCCGCATAAATGCCAACCACGCCGCAGCCGTACAGGTCGCAGTTGCGGATGCTGACGTTGGAGCAGGCATCCAGCGTGACCACGTTGCCGATGCATTCGCCGGTGTCCGTATGTCCGGCGGAGAAATTCGCCAGCGTCAGGTCGTCGCAGTTAGAGAAGCAGAACACGTCGGCGTAACGGGGGGTGACCACCAGCTGCACACCGAAGCGGGAGGAGGTGCCGCCGACGATGGAGAGACCCGGAACGTCGGAAATGCGGGCCATGACGCCGTCAAATTCCTCAACAAGCTCCACGTAGGGGTGAGCGGCGTTCCATTCGCTGCCCTGCTCATAGAAGGTCGGCTCCAGCCACTCGCTCATATTATAGTATCCGTCCATCAGCACGATGCTGGTATTGGGGGCGATGGCCTCAAACAGCTCCTCCGTGCCGGAAACGAATACGACATTGCCCGGCAGCCGGACGGATTCATCGAAGGTGCAGCTGTCATCATAGCGTGCTTCCCCGGAACCGGCCAGCCCATAGAGCACGTCAAAGCTCTCGGCAGCGCCGAAGCTGCAGCCGCGGAAGGTGATGTGATTGCCGCCGTCCACGGGCGCGAAGCCGGCGCCGGCGGTGTTGCCCGTAAAGGCGCAGCCGCTGAAGTCTAGCGTGCTGTTATACACGTCGAGGCAGGTGTAGCTCCGGCAGTCCCGCAGCTCACAGTCGGTGACCTCCATCGCGCCATCGTAGCAGGAGAGGATACCGTAGCTGCAATCGTGGATGACGGAGTCACGGAGCGCGATGTTCCGGCTGTCCAGATTCTCCACGCCGTAGGTGCCGCAGCCGTAAAGGTCCAGCTCCCGCAGCTCGAAGTCCTCGCATTCGTTTACCTCGATCACCGCGCCGGCGCAGGAACCCGGCTCCACATCGTGGCCCAGCGTCATCTTTTCCAGCGTCACGCCGGTGCAGTGTTCAAAGCGCAGCACGTCGGCGTTGCAGCTGGCCACCGTCAGCTCGGTCCTGTCCATGCCCGCGCCGCGGATGGTCAGGTCCGCAACGTCCCGGATGACCAGCGCATAACCGTCATAGTAGTCCGCCAGATAGGCGTACTGCCATTCCGCCCCGGTGAAAGAATCGTCAAACGCCTCAGTGATGCTCAGTTTTCCCTCCGGCAGCTCGATGGTGACGCCGGGGGCGATGGCGTCGGGCAGCTCTGCCAGCGACGTGAGGCGGATGACGGTCCCCGGCGCGGCGGTCACTTCGGGGTCTTTGGTCGTGTCGGGATCTTTGGTCGAACCGGCCGTACCCGCGTTTTTGGGCGCGGTGGTCACGTCGGGGGCCTCCGTTACTTCGGGCGCCTCGGTGACCTCAGGCGCCTCGGTCGCGTCCGGGGCTTTGGGCGCTTCGGTCGCGGCAGCGGAAGCGGTCGCCTCCGGCGTTTCGGTCGGTGCAGGGGCGGGCTGATCGCCATTGCAGCCGGACAGCAGCACTGCCGCCAGCACGGCGGTCAGTGCAAGGACAGAGATTCGTTTTTTCATCGTTTGTGCGCCGCACTGCGCAGGTGGCTGCGGGCGGCTTCCCTTCTTTCTTTCATGCGGATGGGTCTGCTTTCTATATTATGAAAGATTTTTCGCCCGTTTTCAACACTCTGCGGGCGGAAATTTGTGGAAAACCGCGCCCGGTCAGACCTCCGCTTCGCAGCGGCGGGCAAAGGCCCGGACGGAGAGCCATGAAAACAGCGCGATATACGCAAGACTCACCGCTGCCGCCAGCAGCGCCCAAAGGGCGGAGGTCTCCGGCTTCCACAGCAGCCGCAACCCGTGGAGGAACGGCGGGAAGGGGATGAACCGCATCGTTTCCGCCCGCGCCGCGACCACGTTCAGAATGCAGCAGAGAACGCCGTAGAGAAGGTTCAGCACCGTGGACAGAACGGGGCTTTTCAGCGCGAAGGCCAGATAGAGCGGGATGCTCAGTACCATGCAGTCCATCAGCAGCCGCAGAACGTAGCCCCGCAGCACGAAGCCGAAGCCCAGCATCCGCACGGCGGCGCCCGCATAGATACCGCACTGGATGAGCGCTCCCACAAGGGAGATGACCAGCGTCAGCGCGAAAGAGACGAGAATTTTCGCCAGCGCCGTGCGCTTCCGGGACCCGGAAAGCCCTGCGCTCAACTGGGGCATCCCGGTTTTCAGCGGAAAGGCCACCATGGCCGCGGGCAGCGCCGCGCACAGGAGCGCCAGCCCGCCCATGAACCACATGATGCGCAGGAACGCGCCTCCGGCGGTATAGGGGTACAGCTCTTTGGAATCCTGTGCGTCGCAGCCTTCGCGGGGGCCGTAGTCCGCACGCTTCTCCTCAAAGCTCCGCCTGGGATTCTCCTCGATGAGATGGTCGAAATCCGCGGGGGTGCAGAGCTTGTAATACGGCGTGTCCACATAGTAGAAATTCCAGACGCCGGGGATATCGCCGCTGTCGATCAGAACATTCAGAATGAGCAGCACGGCAAAGAGCACCGGCAGCAGACGGCTGTGGGCGATGCGGTGCAGCTCCTGACGGACGTGCTTTCTCATACTTCCCCCGCCTCCAATTCTCTGTAATAACCATTTCGCTCCCCGGGCGTGAGCAGCATGGCGCTGCTTTCGGCGATCGCTTCCGCGTCCGTTTTGCGGAAGCCGTCCGGCCCGGGCAGCCAGATCTCCTGCCTCAGTTCCAGCTGCATCACGCTTTTCAGATCCGACGCTGTGTATACCAGCGCGGAGCCGCTCCCGCAGAACCGCTCCGCCATCTGAGCGAAGGCCGCCCGCTGCGCCGCGTTCATCTCCGCCGGCGCGTCATAGATGAGCAGCGTTTCCGGCTTGGGGAGCATGGCGGCGAACACGGCATAGAGTTTCTTTTCCCCCGTCATGTCCCCGCGGAAGGGACGCTTCCAGCCCCGGTGCTGCTCTAGCCCCGTCAGCGCCAGCAGCGCCTCAAACAGCGCGGAATCTTCCGCCGGGGCCATCATCCGCAGCTGCTGCACATTGTCCCGAATGCTCAGGCTGGGGTCGCAGGGGATCGCCTCCGGCAGTACCGCACAGCCCGGCCCGGCGGGAAATTCGGCGGACAGAGCCGGGCGCAGCCGCTCCCGCTTCCCGATGACGGCGACCAGCCGCCCCGGTTTCAAACTGTTATTCACAAGACACCTCCCTAAACTCTGCAGAAATCAACAACTAATCACATGATTCACTTTATTTGGTTAATACCATATCATGCCGTGCACCGCCTGTCAAGCCATATGGCAAAAAATACCGGAAAACCGTCGGCCCGACGCGAAAAACGAACAAAATGCGTACGATTTGAAATCCACGCTTGCAAGGATTTATCCTTTTATGGTAAAATAAACCGAATCCGCTTTGGAAAGGAGACCCACATGAAATTCATACACCTGTCCGACCTGCACCTTGGCAAGCGGGTCAACGAATATAGTATGCTGGAGGATCAGGCCTATATCCTGACGGAGATCCTCCGCATCATCGACGAGGAAGCGCCCGACGCGGTGATCCTCGCCGGGGATATCTACGATAAATCCGTCCCTTCGGCGGAGGCGGTGCAGCTGTTTGATGACTTCCTCTGCAGCCTTGCCGGGCGGAAAAAGCAGATATTCATCATCAGCGGCAATCACGATTCCCCGGAGCGCATCGCCTTTGCTTCCCGGCTGCTGGGCGTGAGCGGCGTGCATCTCTCCCCGGTCTACGACGGGGCGGTGCGGCCCGTCACGCTGGAGGACGCCTTCGGCCCGGTGGACTTCTATCTGCTGCCGTTCCTGAAGCCCGTCCATGTGCGCCGCTTTTATGGGGACGAGCCAACCGCGACCTATACGGAGGCGCTGGGAACCGCCGTCGGCAAGCTGGACAGAGACCCCGAGCGGCGCAGCGTACTCATTACGCACCAGTTCGTCACCGGCGCGGCGCGCTCCGAATCGGAGGATTTTTCCGTGGGCGGTGCGGACAACGTGGACGCCGCCGTGTTCGAGGGCTTCGACTACGTGGCGCTGGGGCATCTCCACGGGCCGCAGAACGTGGAAACGGAGCGCATCCGCTACTGCGGCAGCCCGCTGAAGTATTCCTTCTCAGAGGCATCGCAGCAAAAATCCGTCACGGTGGTGACGCTGGCGGAAAAGGGCAGCCTCCGCGTGAAGGCCATTCCGCTCACGCCGAAGCGCGACCTGCGGGAACTGCGCGGAACGTACATGGAGCTGACGGCGAAGGCCAGCTATGCGGGCACGAATACGGACGATTACGTCCATATCACTTTGACGGACGAGGAGGATATCCCCGACGCCATCGGGAGGCTGCGGGTCATCTATCCCAACCTGATGAAGCTGGATTACGATAATCGCCGCACCCGGGCGGGCTTTCAGATCACCGGGGCGGCGGACGTGGAGCAGAAGTCTCCGCTGGAGCTGTTCGGCGATTTTTACGAGCTGCAGAACGGTCAGCCGATGAGTGAGGAACAGAAGGCGTTTTCGGCGGCGCTGATGGAAGAGATATTGGAGGGAAGACGATGAGACCTCTGAAACTGAGTATTTCGGCCTTCGGCCCCTACGCGGGGCAGACGGTCATCGATTTTGAAAAACTGGGCGAGCACGGCCTGTATCTGGTGACCGGCGACACCGGCGCGGGCAAGACCACCATCTTCGACGCCATCACCTTCGCGCTCTATGGCGAGGCCAGCGGCGCGAACCGGGCGGCGAATATGCTGCGCTCCAAATATGCTGCGCCGGATACCCCCACGGAGGTGGAGCTGACCTTTTCCTACGGGGGAAAAGTCTATACCGTGCTTCGCAATCCGGAATATGAGCGGCCCGCGAAGCGCGGCAGCGGGATCACGAAGCAGACGGCGGAGGCGACCCTGACCTATCCGGACGGCAGAGCGGTCACGAAGGTCAGGGACGTGAACGCGGCGGTGCGGGAGATTCTGGGCATCGACCGGAACCAGTTCGCCCAGATCGCCATGATCGCGCAGGGAGATTTCCTGAAGCTCCTGCTGGCGGATACGGCGGAGCGGCAGAGGATCTTTCGGGAAATTTTCAAGACCGGCTGCTATCAGGCGTTTCAGGAGCGGCTGAAAGCGGAATCCGCCGCGCTGAAAAATCAGCGGGAGGACGCAAGGCGGAGCATCGACCAGTATCTGGGCGGCGCGGCTGCGGTGGATTCGGATGTGCGCGGGCTGGAGCTGCGGAAGGCACAGCAGGGAGAGCTGCCCATCGCGGAGGCGATGGAGCTTTTGGAGGCGCTGCTGCAGGATGACGGCGCGGCGCTGGAAAAGCTCAATGCGGAAGCGGAAGCCGACGGAAAGGCGCTGGAGACGGTGAATACCGCGCTGGGCAAGGCGGAGGAAGCGGAAAAGACCGCCGGATTGCTGAGAGCAGCGCAAAGCGCTGCAAAACAGGCCGCCGAGAAGCAGAAAGAGCTGGATGCCGCCGTGCAGGCGGCGAAGGCCCGGCAGCCGGAAGCGGAGAAGCTGGGCGCGGCGGCAGCGGCGCTGGAAGCCCAGTTCCCGGATTATGACCAGCGGGAAAAGACGCAGGCGGCGCTGACGAAGGCAAAGGCCGACCTGCAGCGCGCAAAGAACGGGGAGCAGCAGACTTCGCAGAAGCTGACGGCGCAGGCGGAAACACTGGAAACGCAGAAAGCGGAGCTGAAGTCGCTGGAGGCAGCCGGGGAGCAGAGAGCGCAGCTGAATGCGGAGAAAGCGCGCCTGACCGGGGAAAAAGAAGACCTTGCCGCCTTCCTCGGCCTGCTGGATCGGCTGAAAAAGCAGGAAGCGGTACTGAAACGCGCGCAGGAAGCCTATCTGCTGGCGCAGGAACAGGCGACCGCAGCGAAAGCGGACTACGACGGGAAGCAGCGGGCCTATCTGGACGAGCAGGCCGGCGTGCTGGCGCTGCAGCTCAGGGACGGGGAACCCTGCCCGGTCTGCGGATCCAGAGACCATCCCCATCCCGCGCCGGTCTCGGCGAAAGCGCCCACGGAAGCGGAGCTGAACGCCGCAAAGCGGGCTTCGGAGAAAGCACAGGCGGACGCCGAAGCGGCCAGCGGCGCGGCGGCGCAGCAGCGCGGCATCGCGGAGACCCTGCGGCGGGAGGCGGCAGAGCAGGCCGGAAAGCTCCTCGGAGAATGCCCCGAAGCGGAGCGGGCTGCGCTCGCGGAACGGAAACTCAACGAGGTGAAAGCCAGCCTGACGGCACTGGACGGGGCAATCGCCAAAGAGGAAAAGAACCTGCGCCGGAAGCAGGAGCTGGAAAAGCGCATCCCCGAGGCGGAAGCGACGAAGGCAGCGCTGGAAACGGAGCTGCAGACGCGGAAAACGGAGCTTGCCGGGCTGGAGGCGCGGATAGAAGAGCTGACGAAGCAGGCGGAGGCATACGCCGGAAAGCTGCAGTTCCCCGACCGGGCGGCTGCCGAGCGGGAGCGGGCGCGGCTTCAGAAGGAGCAGCGCGGCATCGCGGCGGCTATCACGGCGGCGGAAACGGCGCAGAAGAACGGCATTCAGGCCGCGGCCGATGCGGAGGGCCGCGTGAAGCAGCTGCAGGAGCAGCTCAGCGGGATGGAAATGCCCGACCGGGAAAAGCTCACGGAGCAGCGGAACGCCATCATGGCCCGGCAGAAGGAACGGAGTCAGAAACAGACGGACGTCAGCGGCCGCATGACCGCAAACCGGGCCGCGCTGAACGGAATGCGGACGAAGGGCGAGGAGCTGGACGGGCTGGATCGCCGCTGGAGCTGGGTGAAGGCCCTTTCCGACACCGCCAACGGGACCATCAGCGGCAAGGAAAAGATCATGCTGGAGACTTATATCCAGATGACCTTCTTCGACCGCATCATCGCCCGGGCAAATCTCCGCTTTTTGGCCATGTCCGGCGGGCAGTATGAGCTTCGTCGGCGCGCGGAGGGGGAAAAAGGTTCGCAGAGCGGGCTGGATCTGAACGTGATCGACCATTATAACGGCACGGAGCGCAGCGTCAGGACCCTGTCGGGCGGCGAATCCTTCCTCGCGTCTCTGTCGCTAGCGCTGGGCCTCAGCGATGAGATCCAGGCTTCCGCGGGCGGCATCCGGCTGGATACCATGTTCGTGGACGAGGGCTTCGGCACGCTGGATGACGAGACCCTGCGTCAGGTCATGAAGGCGCTCAGCGGCCTGACGGAGCAGAACCGCCTCGTGGGCATCATCTCCCACGTTTCTGAGCTGAAGGAACGCATCGACCGGCAGATCGTCGTCACGAAGGAGAAAAGCGGCGGCAGCAGTGTGCGGGTGATCGTATAAGCCGCCGGGAAGCCCGGAATGCACAAAAATCAGCGGTTTTTGCGCAGAAATCGCTGTTGCCTTGCCGGAATGCTGCGTATATACTATGATATCAGTGAGAGCAGGCGATATCGGCGGAGGGCGGCCTTCCGAAGCCCGATATAAATTCCTGATACCACTTGCAATCCACAGCCGCAGGCGATATAATAAACTCTCAGATTATCGGCGATCGGGTGCGGCCGCAGCGGGTTTCCGTTCCCGCACGGCGGAAACGCGGAAAGTGATGATATGGGCAAAATGAAAAAGCGCATGAAGAAAGGAACGGGGCTGCTGATCGCTGGCGTTGTTCTGGTGCTTGCGGGGGCTGTACTGACCGGGAAAAATTTCTATGACAGCCGTCAGGCCGAGCTTTCCTCTGCCGATGCGCTGTCGGAGCTGCTGGTGCAGATGCCGGAAGCAAAGCCGGTGCGCGGCAGCGCGGAAGCCTATCTGAGCCGCACGGGGGCGGATGATCCCGGTGAAGTCCCGGCGGAGCTGTCCGCGCAGGAGCAGGCGGAGATCCCGCTGTTTCTGCTGGATCCGGAGATCCCAATGCCCAAGCTGCAGAGCGGCGGGCGGCTGTATATCGGGATGCTGAGCATCCCCGCGCTGGGGCTGGAACTGCCGGTGCTGGATGACTGCACCACCTCCGGGCTGAAGCTTGCGCCCTGCCGGTGGTCCGGCTCGGCCTACCGGAACGATCTGGTCATCTGTGCGCATAATTATCAGAAGCACTTCGGTACGCTGAAAAACCTCGCGCCGGATGATCCGGTGAGCTTCACGGACGCGGACGGGAACCTGTTCACCTACCGGGTCGTGCTGCTGGAAACGCTGGGGCCGGATGACGTGGACTATGTGGAAAACAGTGAGTATGACCTGACGCTCTACACCTGCGCCGTTGGGGGACAGACCCGCGTGACGGTGCGCTGTATGCGGGAAGCCGACGATTGACGAAAGGAAGAAAAAGCATGAAGAAAACACGTTCCGTTCTGATCCTGATGCTGATCCTCTGCCTGGCGGCGGGGCTGCTCAGCGGCTGCGCCCAGCAGGCGGCGGCCTATTTCGACGTGCGGGATATGGGCCTTGTGACCATCGAGGATGAGGCCGTCGCGCTGGCAGCCGCGCCCGCTGCCATCCCCGTGATGCTCCTGCCGGAAGCCTCCGGTAAGTCCGTGAAGGAAAAGAACAACGGCAGCATCGACTATTCCAATATCAAAGACGGCTACGTGATGGCACAGTTCACCGCCGCCACGGAAAAACGCCTGAAGGTGCAGATCGTCGGCCCCACCACCACCTATTCCTATAATCTGAAACCGCAGGAATGGGCCACCTTCCCCCTGTCGGACGGGAACGGCGAATACAAGGTGAGCATTTTCAAAAATGCGGAAGGCAGCAAGTATTCCAGCGTCGTGAGCGTGACCTTCACGCTGGAACTGACGGACGAGTTCGCGCCCTTCCTGCGGCCCAATCAGTTCGTGGACTATGAGCACGCGGAGAAGACCATCGCCAAGGCGGCGGAGCTGACCGAGGGGAAGGAAAGCGTGCTGGACAAGGTAGAAGCGGTCTACGATTACGTCATCGGCAGTTTCGGCTATGACGACGAGAAGGCCGCCACCGTGGAATCCACCTATGTGCCCGATCTGGACGATGTGCTGGAAAAGCAGGGCGGTATCTGCTTCGACTATGCGGCGGTGATGGCCGGTATGCTCCGCAGTCAGGGCATTCCGGTGAAGCTGGTCGTCGGCTACGCGGAGGATATCTACCATGCGTGGATCAGCGTTTTCAGCGAAAAGGACGGCTGGGTGGACGGCGCGGTCTTCTTCGACGGCAAGACCTGGATGCGCATGGATCCGACCTTTGCCTCCACCGGCGGCAATACGCAGGCCATCAAGGATTACATCGGCAACGGCAACAACTACGCTGCCCGCTACTTCTATTGAGAGAACATATCGGAACATACGCAAAACAGGCAGCCCGGCCCGGGCTGCCTTATGCCCTGTTTATGAAGCCTGAAAGGCGTTTGAATTTTTGAGGATCGAGAGGGGATAAAAGATGCTCTCCTATGAGGACACCGCCGCGTTCTGCCGCAGTCTTGCAACGCTGGACCACGCGGGCGTGGGCAGCGCGGACAGTCTGTATCTGATGGCAGACGACGCGCCGGATGAAAAACAGAAGGCGATGCTGAAGGAAATGGCGTCCGACGCCGATTTCGGCATGGCCCGGTCGGAGGCCGTGCGGAAGACCGGGGCGTTCCCGGAGTTCGTGCCCAGCATGATGGCGGTGGGCGAGCGCACGGGCCACACGGAGGAAACGATGGAATCGCTGGCGGACTACTATGAGGGCCGCCAGAAGTTGGACGGGCAGCTGAAAAGCGCGCTGCTCTATCCCTCCATCCTTCTGCTGGTGATGCTGGCGGTGCTGGTGGTGCTGCTGGCCTACGTGCTGCCGGTTTTCAGCGAGGTCTATGCCCGGCTGGGCACGGGCTTCAGCGGCTTCGCGGGCGGGCTCCTGTCGCTGGGCGGGGTGCTGAGCAAGCTGATGCCGGTGCTGTGCGTGGTGCTGGGCCTGCTGGTGGCGTTCCTGCTGGTGTTCGCCCTGTCGGAGCGGTTCCGCACGGCGTTCATCCGGAAGCTGGGCGTGATGACCGGCGAGAAGGGAATTTCCCGCGCCACGGCCTCCGCCACCTTCATGCAGGCGCTGAGTCTCGGCGTGAACAGCGGCATGGCGACCGACGAGGCCGTCGCGCTGGCGTCCACGCTGATGGATACGCCGGGCTCGCAGGCACGGGCGAAAGAGGCTGAGGGTTTGCTGATGGACGGGTCTTCTCTGGCGGACGCGCTGAAAAAGACGGAATTCGTCACCGCGTCCGAAGCGCGCATCCTCTCCGCCGCCTTCCGCAGCGGCGCGGGCGACCGGGCGCTGCAGCACGCCTCCGAGAAAGCCACCGAGCAGAGCGAGGAAGCGGTGCAGAAGCTGCTGGGCCGGGTGGAGCCTGCCATGGTGCTCACCGGCGCCATCCTCGTGGGTCTCATCCTCCTGAGCGTGATGCTGCCGCTGCTGCACATCATGTCCGCCATCGGGTGATACGATGGTACGGAAACGGAAAAGCGCCGCGAGGCGCATTTTGGGCGTGCTGCTGCCCATACTGGCGGCGGCGCTCATCGGCTGGCTGTTCTTCACGGGCCTGAGCGATCTGGACAGGGGCCAGAGTGAGCAGGGCGTGCAGCAGCTGGAGGAAGCGCTGCGGCGGGCGGCGGTGAGCTGCTACGCGGCGGAGGGCTGCTACCCCACGGACGTGCAGTATCTGCGGGATAACTACGGGGTGCAGGTGGATGACAAACGGTATATGGTCCATTACCGCGTCTTTGCGGAGAACCTGATGCCGGACATCTCTGTGATGGTGCTATCAGAATGAAACAGGAACGAACGGAAAACCACCAGCTGGGAACGCTGGCGGTGCTGACGGTATTTTGTGTGTTCGCGGTCTGCATCCTCACGGTGATCCTCTTCGGCGCGAAGGCGTATCAGAGCCTGAACGAGCAGAGTGAGGAGAACTACCAGTCGCGGACGCTGTCGCTCTTTCTCAGCGGCAAGCTCCGTCAGGCCCAGCTCCAAAGCGAGGTGACGGTGACCGCCTTCGGCGACGGAGACTGCATCGGCATTCCCGAGGAGCTGGACGGGGAATGGTACTGCACCTGGCTCTACTGCAAGGACGGGTGGCTCATGGAGCTGTTCGGCGAGGCGGACTTTGAGTATGAGCCGGAGGAGGGCGAAAAGATCCTCCGGGCGGATGATCTTGAAGCGGAAGTGACGGATGGCATCCTGTCTGTCCGTGCGCGCACGGAGAACGGGGCGCCTGTCAGCCTGACCTTTGCGCTGCGGGGAGGGGAAGCATGAAGGATAAGGCAACGCTCACGCTGATGGAGCTGCTGATCATGGTGCTGGTCTTTTCGCTGGCGGCGGCGCTCTGCCTGAAAGCCTTCGTGTGGAGCACCCAGAAGGCGCAGGAGAACCGGGTCACGGCGGAGGCAGCCATTTTTGCCCAGAGCGAGGCGGAACGGCTGAAGGGTACCCGTCAGGCTTCGGAAGGCATCCGATATTTTGATGAAGACTGGCAGCCCGCCGAGGAAGACGGCTGCTATACGCTGACGACCGTACCCTATTCCGGCGAGCTGCTGGGCGGCGCGGAGCTGCTGGTGGAGGATACGCGGGGACATGAGCTGTTCCGGCTGACCGTGCGGTGGCAGGAGGATGCGGCATGAAAAAGAAGCAGCGTTCTCAGCCCAGCGTGGTGGGCGGAAGCTCCCTGCTGGTCATCTTCTCCGTGCTGTGCGTGGCCATTTTCGCGCTGATGAGCCTCAGCTCCGCCACGGGCGATACCCGGCTGAATGACCGGAGCCTGCTGGCGGTGGAGGGCTATTACGCGGCGGACACGCAGGCGGAGGAGATCCTTGCCCGGCTCCGGCAGGGCAGCATCCCGGAAGGCGTGACGGAGGCGGATGGAGTATATTCCTATACCTGTCCCATCACGGACACGCAGGAGCTGCGGGTCGAGGTCCGCGTCAGCGGTACGGAATATGAAATTCTGCGGTGGCAGAGCGCCAGCGCGGTGGAATGGGAACTGGACGAGCACGTGAACGTGTGGGACGGTTCTCAGACAGATTGAGTTCAGAAATAACAGGAGCGTAGAATCATGTCGGAACTGCTGGAATATTTAAAGAAAGCGGTAGACGCGGATGCGTCGGATATTTTCATTGCCCCCGGCACGCCGCTGAGCATCAAGGCGAGCGGTGAGCTGCAGGCCCTCGGCACGGAAAAGCTCATGCCGGACCAGACGGAGACGATGATCCGCGAGATCTATGAGATGGCCAAGCGGCAGCCGGAGCAGTATCTGGAGGACGGGGACGATGATTTCAGCTTCGCCGTGCCGGGTATCGCGCGTTTCCGCGTGAATATGTACCGGCAGCGCGGCTCCATCTCCACGGTCATCCGCGTGGTGAAATTCACCATCCCGGACTGGCAGAGCCTGAAGATCCCCGAGGAGGTCATCAAGCTCAGCAGCCAAAAGCACGGGATGATCCTTGTGACGGGAACGGCCGGCAGCGGCAAAAGCACCACGCAGGCCTGCATCGTCAATGAGATCAACCGCACCCGTGCCTGCCATATCATCACGCTGGAGGATCCGGTGGAATTTCTGCACCGGAACCAGAAGAGCATCGTCAGCCAGCGCGAGATCGCCATCGATACGGAGACCAGCCTGACCGGTCTGCGCGCCTGTCTGCGTCAGGCGCCGGACGTGATCCAGCTGGGCGAGCTGCGCGATCTGGAAACGATCCGCACGGCCATGACCGCGGCGGAGACGGGCCATCTTCTCATCGCCACGCTGCACACCCGCGGCGCGGTGAACACGGTGGACCGCATCGTGGATACCTTCCCGGCCGACCAGCAGGCGCAGATCCGGCTGCAGCTGAGCAGCGTGCTGCATACGGTGGTCTCCCAGCAGCTGCTGCCCGCCAAGGGCGGCGGGCGCGTGGCAGCCTTCGAGATCATGCACACGAACAACGCCATCCGCGCCATGATCCGCGACTGCAAGACCCCGCAGATCGACAATGCCATCGCCTCCGGCGGCAATGAGGGCATGGTCAGCATGGATCAGGCCATCTGGGCGCTGTATAAGGCGGGCAACATCACGGCGGAGACGGCCGTGGCCTACTGCAACAACCCCGAGCAGATGCAGCGGCGCATCGGCTGAACGGAAGAACGGAGGAAACGACATGAAGACAAAGAGAGTGCTGAGTCTTGCGCTGGCAGTCATGCTGCTCCTTGCGCTGGCCGTGCCCGCGCTGGCATACAGTACGGTGCGCAGCAAGCAGGCCCTGAGCGTGAACGGAAAGAGCGTCAGCTGCGATATCTATAATATTGACGGCAGTAACTACTTCAAGCTCCGCGACCTTGCCTACCTGATGAACGGCACGGAAAGCCAATTTGAAGTGGGCTGGGACGCGGTGAACAAGTCCATCGCCATCACCACCGGCAAGAGCTATACCGCCGTGGGCGGCGAACTGAACGTGGGCGACGATCTCTCCGGCACGGCGGTGCCCAGCGCCCAGACCATTTATATCGACGGGGTGAAGCGCTCTGACCTGAGCGTGTATAACATCGGCGGCAATAACTTCTTCAAGCTCCGCGATCTGGGCACGGCGGTGAACTTCAACGTGGATTACGATTCCAAGACGGCTACCATGATCGTGGAAAGCACGGACTACACCGCCGGGAAGACAGAACCCACGCCCGCGCCCACGCCGGAACCCACGCCCGCGCCCACG
The DNA here is from genome assembly GCA_045628925.1 of Oscillospiraceae bacterium. GTDB lineage: Bacteria > Bacillota > Clostridia > Oscillospirales > Oscillospiraceae > UBA1774. The sequence goes on from JAZQQF010000121.1 coordinate 14,328, forward strand.
GAGGCCCCTGCGGTGATCCTGCCCGTGGAAGCGCCCACCGCGCCGGGAACGGTGACGGCGGAGAAGAACGGCGGCACCATCGACTATTCCAATATCAAAGACGGCTACGTGATGGCCAAGTTCAAGGAGAACTTCGACAAGCGCCTGAAGGTGCGCGTGGAAGGCCCGACCACCACCTACGACTATAATCTGAAGCTGAACGAGTGGGCTACCTTCCCCCTGTCGGACGGGAACGGCGACTACAAGGTGGGCATCTACAAGGAAGCCAGCGGCGGCAAGTATTCCCTCGTGGTGAGCGCCAGCTTCAAAGCGACCCTGTCGGATGAGTTCGCCCCCTTCCTGCGGCCCAACCAGTACGTGAACTACACGAACGCCGTGAACACCGTGGCCAAGGCCAAGGAACTGACGAAAAATCAGAGCACGGCGCTGGAGAAGCTGGGCGCGATCTATGACTTCGTGGTGGGCAACTTCGCTTATGACGACGATCTGGCGGCCACCGTGGAAAGCGGTTATCTGCCCGATCTGGAGGCGGTGCTGGCTTCCAAGAAGGGCATCTGCTTCGACTATGCTGCCATCATGGCGGCCATGCTCCGCAGTCAGGGCATTCCCTGCAAGCTGATCGTGGGCTATGCCGGCGACGTGTATCATGCGTGGCTGAGCGTTTACAGTCAGGAGGACGGCTGGATCGACGGCGCGGTCTTCTTCGACGGCAAGAACTGGAGCCGCATGGATCCGACCTTTGCCTCCACCGGCGGCAACACCGAGGAGATCAAGAAGTATATCGGCGATGGGTCGAACTACCTCGCCAAGTATTTCTACTGAGCGGAACAAAGCCTGAACAACGGAAAACCGCACCGAAACGTGCGGTTTTCCTGCATTTCGGGATGCTTTCCGAAGCGTCCGAAAGGAGGTCTCCATGTCGAAAAAACAGAAAGCCGTGCTTCCGGCGGTGATGACCGGGCTGGCGTTCCTTGCGTTTCTCGCCGTTTACTGGCTGCTCACCGCGCGGAGCGTGACGCCCCGGCGGGGCGTGGGGCTGCTGTTCCTGTTCCCGGCCGCCGCGCTGGGCACGCTGACCGTGCTGACCCGGCGAGGGAGAATTTCCGCACTTGCGGGAAATACCTTCACCGTTCTCCTGTGCGTCCTCTTCCTGCTGTCGTCATCCGTGCTGCTGGTGGTCCTGTCCTTCCGGGGCGCGACCCATCCGGTGACGGACCCGGCGCCTTATGACCGGGTATTGCAGCTGACAGCGCGGGAGCATCCGGGTCTGCTGGACGCCTTCCCGCCGGAGATCTCCCCGGAAGCGGCGGATGTGACGTTCTGCTATGCGCCGCAGCTCCTGCAGGGCGCGGGGGAATGGGAACTGAGCTATGCTGCCTCCGATGCCGAAATGACGGACCGGGCGGCGGAATGGCGGGCTTCGGCGATCTGTACCGCCCCGGCGGAAAGCTGGCCGTCGGACGCGCCGCTGCCGGAAGGTCTGCTGCCGGAATGCGTGCGCAGGGAGGCGGGATACACGGTCTGCCTGCTGGAAGCGGAACCCTATCACCCGGATTCATGGAACCACGGGCGGCTGCGCCTCACGGCATATGGGGAAGACGGAAGGCTTTTGTGGTATTCCTCTATCTGGTAAACAAAAACATCCCCGCAGCCATTCGGCTGCGGGGATCGGCGATTTTTGGATCATCGAAGTGTTCCGTTCCGGGCGCGGCCCTGGAATGCGGCAAGGTCTTTCTTGTAGAGCTTCTGCTTTTCCTTATCGAAGCCCACCACCAGCGGCCAGCCCCGGCTGGCGATGCAGGCGATGGCGTGCTCCACTGTGCTCTCCGCGCCCAGCTTCACGCTGGCTTCTTTCCCGTCATTGGTCTTCATGACCAGCAGCCAGGTCTGCTTTCCGCCTTCCAGACGGCGGCTGCGGGGATAGGCCCAGATCACATCCTTCACCGCGAGGACCCGCGTGGTCATGACGCCGGAGACCCAGATGAAGCGCTCGCCGATGCGAAGCGCCGGCCCGAACAGGGCAGCTCCGCCGAAATCGGCGGACATGGGCGGCCGCCCGTACTGCCGGACGGCGGCGCGGGAGGGCTTTTCCCAAAGACCGAGGAAGATGCTCACCACCAGCAGGATGGCCAGCAGGATGAGCAGCAGACTGATGAGCGACAGGGCCTTGACCGCTCCGGCGGTGTGGTTGCCCATGTATCCGCTTTCCAGCTGCAGGGGGAGGATGACCGCTTCCAGATAGGCGATGTAATCCCCATCCGCCGCGCCTTCGTAGCCGGAGATGTCCGCGTTCATATACCTGTCCGTCATGGTGTTCGCGTCGATCTGATGGGCGGTGATCCAGCCGCGCAGCTGCTTCACCGCATCCTTGTCCGCCTTGTTCACGGTACCGCGGATATCGCCGAAGTCCAGCTCCAGAATGCTGCCCACCTCGCCGGAGGCGATCAGGTCATTGGCGCTGTCCAGCTTTTCCAGCAGCGGCACGAAGTCCTTCGTGATGCGGACGATCAGGTATTTCCCCTCCACGGGATAGATGCAGAAACGCTCGTTCACTACGGTGGCGCCGGTATCATCCTGATAACCGTAAAGCGCATAGCCGTCCTTCAACTCCTCTACCGGCACGGTCACGTAGCTCCCGGGCAGCTCGCCGACTTTCAGCGAACTGAGGGGCACCGGCTTGCGCAGGAGATAGCGGAAGCCGAAGCCGCTCACCAGCAGCAGGAGAAAGGCCAGCACGAGAAGGCCCGCCAGCGCGGGCAGCAGGAAGCGCAGATAGCGCTTCCGGACCATACTCTGCATTTTCTTCATGGCTCACACATCCGCAAAATCATCATATTCTGCGCGGCACTTTCCGAACACTCGCTTGGCGCGCAGGCACAGTCCATCCAGATGGGCTGCGATGCAGTTCCGATAGCGGTAGACCAGATAGCCGACGGCGGCGACCACCAAAACCGTGATCAGAGCGGCCAGAAATGATTTTTTCCGTTTCATCTGATATCCTCCTATGGGCAGGTTATTTTATATTTTACAGGATACTGCGTAAAAACACAAGACGGTAGCCAGAAAAAATGGCGGCTGCGAAGCGCCTGCGGCAGATTTTTCCGGGAAAGATACCGCGCCGCCGGGAAATACTGCGGATGCAGGCAAATTGCAGAAAAGAGGGATGCACGATGTGCGGAATGGATTTTACCAAAGGCGTGGGCGCAGGCGTGGCCATGGGGCTGGCGCTGGGCATGACGCTGAAGCCGAAGAAGCGCCGCTGCTTTTCCAGCGCGGCGAAGCTGCTGAAGCTGGCGGGCAACGCGGTGGACCGCTTCGGCGCGATGCTGGGCTTCTGAATCAAAACGCCCTGCTGCAGAACCGGTGTTTTGCAGCAGGGCGCGATTTTTGCCCGGATCAGGAAGCGCGGAAGTCCCTCCGGCGGGTGCGGAGGAACATGGCCCCGTGGAACAGGACGATGACGATCCAGCCGATGCCGGTGGCCCAGCCCACGGCGGGGAGGCCCAGCCTTCCCACCATGAGGTAGCTGAGGATGACCCGGCAGGTGAGCTGCAGCGTGGTGGCGAGGAAGGGGATCAGGATGCGCCCGGTGCCCCGGAAGAAGCCCACGAAGCCATAGCCGGAGAAGCCCAGCAGATAGAAGGGCGCAACGGCCCGAAGGTATTTCGCGCCCGCCGCCAGCGCCAGCGGGTCCGCCCCGTTGAGGAACAGATCCGTGAGCGGGGAAGCAAAGATCCATACGAGGGGCAGCAGCAGGAGAAACAGCAGGTGCAGGAGTCCCATCCCGTTTTTCATGGCGCGGTAGACCCGATCCCGGTTCCCGGCGCCGAAATTCTGGGAGATGTGGATGGAAACGGACTGGCTGATACTGTCGGCAAAGGTGCCAAGCACACCCTCGATGCGGCTGGCGGCGGTGAAGGGCGCGATACCGGAGGTACCCAGCGTATTCACCGCGCCCTGCACCAGCAGTTTGCCGATATACAGGCTGCTCTGGTGGAGGGCGCTCACCAGCCCCAGCCGCAGGGCAGGCCCCAGCACCGCGGGATAGAAGCCCGCATCCCGGCGGGAAACGCAGTAGTCCGGGTAGCGGCGGCGAAGGTAAGCGTAGCAGCAGAAGGCGCTCACGCCCTGCGCCAGCACTGTGGCCCCGGCGGCCCCGGCGATGCCCCAGCGCAGGAGGCAGATGAAAACGAGGTCGAGGACGATGTTCAGCCCGGCGGAGACGGCGAGAAAGCGCAGCGCGGCGCGGGTATCGCCCATGCTTCGCAGCACACTGGAAAAGAGGTTATACAGAAACGTGAGCAGCAGGCCGCCCAGAATGAGCCGCAGATAGCTTTTGCAGTAGGGAATCAGCTCCTCCGGCGTGTCGATGGCGCGGAGCAGCGGCCCCAGCAGGGAAATGGAAAGCACGCTGAACAGGACCGTCAGCAGCGTTCCGGCGGCGAGGGCGGTGAACACGCAGCGGCGGAAATCTTCCTTCCGACCGGCCCCGTATTCCTGCCCGAACAGGATACCCGCGCCCACGCAGAAGCCGTTCAGCACGAAGATGAACAGGTTCATCACCGTGCCGGAAACGCCGGTGGAGGCGAACGCGTCGGTACCGAGGAAACGCCCCACCACCAGCGAATCCACCGTATTATACAGCTGCTGCAGCAGGCAGCCGAGGAACAGCGGCAGCGCCAGCTGCACGAGCTGGCGGCGTACAGTTCCCGAAAGCAGGTCTCGCTTCATCCGATTCACCTCAAACGGGGATTATAGGCGCGCTCGGCGCGGAAGTCAAGCCGCCCGCCGGGCCGGGCAGAAGGCGGCGCTTGACAAACCGGCGGAATCCCTTTATGATGCTATTCAGAATAACATCATTCTGATTTGCAGTTTTGAAATATCCGACGAATCTGCAGAAAGCCGGAAACGGCCTGCATTTCGGAGAAAAAGGAGGTCTGCCGATGGAAAAATGATGGGATCCCCGACCTCGATCCAGAATCACGAAAGGAGTCTTTCTGACATGAAAAAGCGGATAACTGCATTGCTGCTTGCCGCAGTGATGCTTCTGACCGTTCTCCCCACGGCGATGGCCGCCTCCGACAGCGACACGCGCGTTTCCGGTGACAAGATGACGGAGACGCTGACGAGCGACATGGCCGGTGTGAAATTCGATACTTCCTTCAATATGGTCTTCGTGGAGGGCGGCACCTTTACCCTCGGCTGGCAGGCGTCCGACGCCTCCATGCAGCCGCCGGACACCGCGCCCGTGCGCAACGTGACGGTGAGCGACTATTACATCGGCGAGACGGAAGTCACCGTCAGTATGTGGAACGCGGTCATGGGGCTGGGGAAGCCCGGCTTTGACGCGAACCGCCCCAAGGAATACGTGAACTTCTATCAGGTGCAGGAATTTCTGAGCCGCCTGTACGTACTGACCGGCAAGACCTACCGCCTTGCCACCGAAGCTGAGTGGGAATTTGCTGCCAAGGGCGGCAACCCCGGCAGGGAAGGCAACGCGGAATACCCCGGCAACAACCATGCCTATCTGTTCTCCGGCAGCAACGTCCACGATGAAGTGGTCGCCAGCCGGACGGTCGTCTCCAACGTGGCGACGAAAAAGCCCAATATCCTCGGTATCTACGATATGTCCGGCAACGCGGAGGAATGGGTCTACAATACGTGGAACTCCGCCCATACCGGCGGCGTGGATCCCATCGGCCCCGGCGGCCACGTCCACCAGCAGAAGACCCGCCGCGGCGGCACCTACGGCACCAGCTCGGCGGACAGCACCCGCACCCTCTGCGGGCGGCAGATCCGCTCCATCGACGGCGGCGCGGGCATGGGCTTCCGCATCGCCCTTTCCGGCGATATGAACAGCGTCCCGCCCGGTATGATCCGTCCGTGGGATATCCGGCACCCGGATATCGACGAGCGCACGCTGCCGGTGACCTATCGGGACGAGCGCTGGGTCACGAACGACGACGCCGTGTGGTCCGGCACCTTTGCGGGCACCATGAGCTTCACCATGAAGCTCTGGGATACCGGCGAGATGGTCATTCAGACCCCCGGCTACCCGAACCGGGTGGGCCAGTGGTACAGCGTGAGCAATCTGGGCATCGTGTTCGTGGAAAACGCCTTCACGGATGCGGAAAAGCGCATGACGCTGCCCTATCTGTTCATGACGGAGGACTACGCCACGGTCATCAACGACGTGTCCTTCACTGCGGACGGGGCGCCCATCGGCCGCTTCATGAAAACGGCGGAGACCGGAGCGAAGATCGCCAGGCCCAAGGGCCTGACCCTCTATCCGCCGGAGGAGCTGGCGGCAGCCTCGGAGCATGACCACACCTCCTATGACCTGAACAACATCACCGAAGAAATGCGCGGACAGGATCCGCGCCTGCTGGACGGCGACGGCTTCGGCTGGTGGCAGACAGGCGGCGGCGGCATCCATCAGTACCGCAAGGACTTCACCGAAAACAGCTTCCGCTTCGTGGTCTATTCCCCCGCCTTCGGCTCCGGCAGCGGCGGCGCGGATATCGGCTACGGCGCGAACTATCTGGCGCAGGCGACCTCGTGGTATACGGTGAACGATATGCTGCTGGTGGTCGGTACCGGCCCCAGCACGCAGCATTACCTCTACACCATCACGGACGAGGTGGCCTCCATGAACGTGCCGGGCAAGACCACCCGGCAGCTGATGCACATCTCCTACATGGACTATGAAAAGGGCGACCAGCGCATTTTCGAGCGCCATGAGAACAGCGATATCCGCGGCTATTCCACGAAGGATATCCCCGCCGGCTTCGCCTTCACCATGGGCGCTTCCACCTTCCACGCGGCGCCCGCGGCCCAGACCCTCTGCCCCGGCGGCTGCGGTCAGGTCATCAGCGAATGCCTGTGCGAGACCCTCTGCCCGGACTGCCATGAGCATATCAGCGTCTGCTGCTGCGGTCACGCGCAGGAGCGGCTGAGCGAAGCCGTGAAGGACGCGGAAGCAGCGCTGAAAGCCTATACGGCCTCCAACTCCACCACGCAGGCCCATCTGGACGCGGTCGCCCGCACCGGCATCGGCCTCCACGCCGTCGAACGGACGTGGTCGGGCTTCCGGAAGGTGAACGCCACCCGGGAGCAGGCCGGTTCCGTGCAGGGAACGCTGACGCTGACCCTCGGCGGTGGAAAGGAGACCGTGAACGTCAGCCTGACCATCGACCCGCTTCCCACCACCGGCGACGCCGGGGTGAAGATCACGCCGGATGCGCGTGTTGGCGGGAAGCAGGTGACCATGACGGCCACGGATATGGACGAGGTCTTTACCGTCTTCGATATCGGCAGCCTGATGGGAATGCCCGGTATGCTGGGCTTTACCTATGCCATGTGGTTCGGCAGCGAAGGCACCTTCACATTCGATCAGGACGTGACCTTTACGAAGGGCTATTTCAACGCCATGTTCGCGGAGATCGGCCGGGACAATGTTCTTGTCAAGGCCGGGGAGACCATCCGCGTGGCGGACGGCGTTTACAGCGAGTATGAGGGGAAGACCGTGCCGTGGAGCGAATTTTCCGTGACCATGAGCGACGGCAATTCGTGGATGATCGTGTTCAGTGAGCAGCCCGGCAACTATGCGGCTTTCCCGCCGGACACGCCGCTGGCGGAGTTCCCCGGCAAGGTGAGCATCCCGAAGGCGGAGCCCGCGCCCGTTCCGACGCCGACTCCGGCGGCCGAAAGCGAACATACCGTGCGTCTGACGGATCAGGCGCTGAAGGTCAACGGCGAAGCTGCGGCCTTTGAGATCTACAACATCGACGGCTCGAACTACTTCAAGCTCCGCGACGTGGCCTGTCTGCTGAACGGGACCGGGTCGCAGTTCTCCGTAGAATACGACGCGGCGTCCCACGGCATCGTCTGCAATACCGGAAAAGCCTACGTGCCCGTGGGCGGCGAAGCGCAGCCCGGTGCGGACAAATCCGAAACGGCCGCGGTCAGCACCCACAGCCTGACCGTGGACGGGAAGAGCGTGCAGCTGAGCGCCTTCAACATCGGCGGCAACAACTTCTTCAAGCTGCGCGAGCTGGGCGAGGCGCTGAACTTTGACGTGGATTACGATGCAGCGACCCGCACCATGCTGATCACCAGCAGATAAGCGTTCTAAAAACAAAACATCGGGGCCATTCGGCCCCGATGTTTTTGTATGCCTTAAACTTCGGCGTGTTCCTTCAGCGCTTCGCGGGTGAGGCGGGGTGTTTCTCCGCTCCCGGCGACCACCAGCGGCACCTTCTCTTGAATGATGTTGGAGGTCTCCAGCCCGTACCACTGGATCTTGGAGCCGGCGGCACGGCGGATGGTGTACTTCGTATTCATCACAAATTCATCCAGCGAGCTGAGCCCCGTCTTGGAGCCGACGGCCTTCTGCACCATGCAGAATTTGAAGGTGCCCACCGGGCCGGGCCCGTAGATGGAATACTTCTTGTCCTGCTTCGGCAGCTCGCCGCTCTTCATCAGATCCTGCACGATCTGCCGGAGATAGACGTTCACGCGGGGGCTGCAGCGGAAGCCCAGATTCAGCTGCACACGGAAGATGAAATCGGTGCCGCAGGTGTCCACCGTGTAGCTCATGGTGTCCGGCTCGTTCAATACGTTCACGCTCACGAACCAGTAGGCCATGGCGCGCTTGGGATCCTTGTCCAGAATGGAATAGAGGATATCCCGGTCGATCATCGCAGTGTCGTTTTCCTTGTCCAGATAGACGAGGTTGTGGGTCAGCAGGGGAACGCTTTCGTCCTCCCGCAGCTTTTTCAGATTGGGGATATAATCCTTCAGACGGAGACGGGTGCTGAACTGGCCTTCCAGCCGGGTGCCCCGGTGCCACACGATCATGATGCCCAGCAGCAGGAGCGTGAGGATGACGGTCACGTAGCCGCCGTGGGTGAATTTGCCCAGACTGGAGATGAAGAACACCGCTTCCAGCGCGCCGAACACCACCAGCACCACGCCGCTGAGGATGCGTTTACGCCGGATGCGCAGCAGGTAGACGCTGATGAGCAGCGTGGTCATCAGCATGGTGAGGGTGATGGCCAAACCGTAGGCCGATTCCATCCGCGCGCCGGAGCGGAAATACAGCACCACGAGGCTGCAGCCCAGCCAAAGGATGGTGTTTACCTTGGAGATGAACAGCTGTCCCTTAGTCTCAGCGGGATAACGGATCTCCAGATGGGGCAGCAGGTCCAGCAGGATGGCCTCGCTCACCAACGTATAGGAGCCGGTGATGAGCGCCTGCGAGGCGATGACCGCCGCCGCCGCGCCGAGGATGACGGCGAAGGGGCGCAGCGCCTCGGGCAGCATGAGGAAGAAGGGGTTCAGATCCTCGATGCCCAGCAGGCCGGGGTTGGCGGTGTTGCCGATGATCCACGCGCCCTGACCCAGATAGTTCAGAATGAGGCAGAGCTTTACCATGGGCCAGCTGAAATAGATGTTCTCCTTGCCCACGTGGCCCATGTCGGAATACAGGGCCTCCGCGCCGGTGGTGGCGAGGAACACGCTGCCGAGGATCATGAAGCCCTGCTTGTTATAGTCGCTGAACAGCACCTTCACCGCGTAGATGGGGTTGAAGGCCTTGAGGATCCACGGGGAGCGGAAGATGTGCGCAAGGCCCGCGCCGCCGAGGAACAGGAACCAGATGAGCATCACCGGCCCGAAGACCCGGCCGATGCGGCTGGTGCCGGTATGCTGCAGGCTGAACAGCCCGGTGATGATGACCAGCGTGATGATGACAACCTTTACCTGCCCGGAGCCGAGGAAGGCGTCCATCGCCTTCATGCTGCGCAGACCTTCCACCGCGGTGGTGACCGTCACGGCCGGGGTGAGCACCCCGTCCGCCAGCAGGGCCGCGCCGCCCAGCATGGCCGGGAAGATGAGCCATTTGCCCTGCTCCTTCACCAGCGAATAGAGGGAGAAGATGCCGCCCTCGCCGTGGTTGTCCGCCTTCATGGCGATCAGCACGTATTTGATGGTGGTGAGGAGCGTGATCGTCCAGATGACCAGCGAGAGGGCGCCCACGATAAAGTCCTGATTGACCTGTCCGATGCCGCCGTTGCCCTCCAGCATGGACTTCATGACGTACATGGGGCTGGTGCCGATATCGCCGTAGACGATGCCGATGGCTACAAGAAACATCCCGAAGCGGAATTTTTGCCGGTTTCGGGGTTTCGGCGCATTCTTCATTCCAAAATCATCCTGTTCTGTATCTTTTTCCCGGATTTTAACATACTCATCGGGGGAAAACAAGCGCTGAGGCATCATCAAAAGACACCGGAAAATCATACGATGATGACGAAAACACGTCTGCCGATGCGATGCGGCGCGGCAGGGGGACCCGCGCGCCGGAAGCTATCCCTATCCTACACCGTTTCCGCCCGGATTTCATCTGCAATTTTCCGAAAGACTACCAATTTTCCGAAAAGTGTGATACGATAGCGGCAGCAAGAGAGCGGGAGGATCGGCTCCCGCGGCAGGAGGGAATTATGAGTCAGGATATTCAGAAGCCGGAAGTGCCGGAGGAGGACGACGAGCTGATCTATCTGGAGGACGAGGACGGGACGGAGGTCGCCTTCGAGTATCTGGATTCGATCGAGTTCAGGAAAAAAGAATATATCATCCTCTCCCCTGTGGACGAGGAGGACGACGGCATCGTCATTCTGGAGGTGGAGCCGCCGGAGGAAGAGGGCGGCGAGGAGACCTATTACGGGGTCGAAGACCAGAGCGTGCTGGACGGTGTCTATAAGATCTTCAAGGAGCGGTTCAAGGACGTGATCGATTTCGGCGACTGAGCCGGAACGGGAAAGGACGGATAACGATGACATTTGAAAATCTGGACAACCGGGTCTTTGACGACCGGGTCAGCGCATTCCTCCCGCAGGAGGCGCAGAGTCTGCCGGGCGCCAGCTTCTTCGAGCGGAAAGTGCTGGATACCGGCGCGAAGGTGCTGCCTTCCGGCGATGTGCAGTTCGGCTACTATGCGCCCAAAGCGCAGGAGGTGAGCGTGGTCTTCGGCATCAGAGGCGACGCGCCGGTGCCCATGGAGAAGGGCGAGGACGGCGTGTGGCGCATGACGCTCCGCTACGACCCGCTGTTCTGCGGCCCCAAGGCCTTCTGGTTTCTGGTGGACGGGGTCGAGACCATCAGCACCTACTGCCCGATCTACTACAGCCACAGTAAGGCCGTGAACTACGTGGAGATCCCCGATCCCAACGAGGACTTCATTCTGATGCGGGACGTGCCCCACGGCGGCGTGACCACGGAATATTACTGGACGAATGCGCTGGAGGACTGGCACCGCTGCCTCGTCTATACCCCGCCCGCCTATCAGGAGGGCGGCGAGTATCCGGTGCTGTATCTGCAGCACGGCGCGGGCGAAAACGAGACCAGCTGGGTCTATAACGGCCGGGCCAATCACATCATGGATAATCTCATCGCCGACGGGAAGGCCGTTCCCTTCATCATCGTGATGAACGACGGCATGGCCCGCAAAAAGGGCGAACAGGGCTTCGGCGGCCCGGGTCTGGGCGAGCTCATTCTGCAGGACTGCATCCCCTTCATCGAGAAGAAGTATCACGTGAAGAAGGATAAGTGGCACCGGGCCATCGCGGGCTTCAGCATGGGTTCCATGCAGGCCAGCATGGTGGGCCTCGGGAATACGGACACCTTCGCCTACATCGGCCTGTTCAGCGGCTTCATGCGCATGATCGGGCCCTTCGCCGCGGGCGGGGACATCCTGAAGGTGAATCCGCACCTTGCCATCATGACCGAGCCGGAGCGCCTCCAGCAGGAAGTGAAGCTCTATTACCGCGGCATCGGCTCCGCCGACGCGCACTATGCCACCTTTGCGGAGGACGACGGCGTCTGTGCGGACTACGGCTGGGACAAGTACCCCAACGTGGTGCGCTTCGTTGTGGACGGTTATCCCCACGACTGGGCGGTCATGCGCATCCTGCTCCATGACTTCGCGCAGCGGCTGTTCCGGGATTGGGAACAATACAATACGCCCCCGACGGGCGTTGGCCGCCGGGGGCGGCTCATCTCCGGGTCGCGTCTGGGGATCACGGTGGCCATATCCGCCATGATGATGGGCTCATGTCGGCTCTCGCGGATGGCCTGCCAGTATCCGTCGGGCGCATGGTCGAGGCCGCAGCCGTCCTTGATGAGCTGCTGCTTCAGAGCAGCCCCGTCCAGATCGCGGAGGGCGACGCCCGCATCGATGGCCATGGCGGCGGCGGTGC
>JAZQQF010000122.1:0-9584 GCA_045628925.1 Oscillospiraceae bacterium
GCTCTCCCAGTAAAAGCCCTCACCCTTCAGCGTGCCCTTATACCTGCCGAACAGGGTCAGCCCCAGCGCCTCCTGCGGCTTCAGCACCTTCAGGCCCAGCAGCAGGATCCACCCGAAGCAGGCCCACAGGCCCGTGATGACGATCATCAGCGGCGCCCCGGTCGCCACGGTAACAATGGGCAGCACGACGTACAGCGCGATCACAAGGATCAGCATGAGCATTCCGTGCTTCTTCCCGTTCAATACGATCTCTTTCATTTCTTTCCCTCCATTTCAGATTTCTTTGATATCATTATGATATCTTTTTCTGCGTTTGTCAAGAGGTTCCGGCAAATAATCTTCCGATTGTTTCTTGGAAATGAAAAGCGGCGGAGCCGAAGCTCCGCCGTTCAGAAGACGATCACTTATTTGTAAACGGTGAAATCCTTGTCGTGGAAGCCCGCGTTGAAGGGCATATGGATATGGTTCGCGTTGCCGAGAGGCATATCGCCGGGGCCGACGGGAATGCTGCCCTCGGGAGCCTTCATGCTGGGCATGGTCATGGGCGGCAGCTTCTCCCCATCCTTCGGGGCGGGAGGCGGCGCCATCATGGGCATGGGCTGGGGGATCTGCGGGATGTGCAGCTGGTTCTGCAGGAAGTGCCACGCGCACTCGAACCAATCGTCGATGCAGGGGCCGACCGTCCCGTCCGCATTGGCGATGCGGCGGTTGCCGCCGGTCTCGCCGTGGCCGCCCACGCTGGCGATATAGCAGGCGAAGGGACGCTTTTTCTTCTCGAAGGCGTCCATCATGGCGATGGTCTGATACACGCTCACCAGCGGGTCGAGCCGTGCATGGTGGAAGAAGGTCGGCGGGGTCTGGTCGCCAACGAGGTCGCCGTTGGGCACGTAGACGAGGCCGTCGTCCGTCTGCTGGCCGCAGTACATGGGGCCGAAGCCCACGACCATGGCATTGGGCTTGCCTTCCTCGCCCTTGCAGCCCGCGGCTTCCATCAGGTCGGGCCGGTTCCACAGGTTGCCGGTGGCCATGCAGATGAAGGAACCGGCGCTCTGACCGGAAATGACGATCTTATCCGGGTCGATGCCCCACTCGTCTTTATGCTCGCGCAGGATGCGGATGGCCTTCATCAGGTCGATGACCACCTGCGGGAAGCGGTAATCCGCACCCACGGGGTACATATAGGAGCAGATGACGCCGAAGCCCTTGCCCACGAGGCGGGTGCCGAGGTTGTTCGTATCCGTCTCAGTGCAGATCATGAAGCCGCCTGCGGAGGAATGGATCAGAGCCGGGGTGCGCTGGGGGCCGAAGAAGCCGCCCATTTCGTTAAACACGGTGACGATCAGCTTCGCCTTTTCGCTGAGCTGTATGGTATGTACCTTCATGGTTTTCCTCCTTTAGTCGGGGATGACTTCAAACATCTTGATGGTGAGCCCGTCGGGGCCGCCGTGACCTTCGCCGCGGAACTTGTTCTGGTGGAGGTAAGGTGCGAGGGCCTTACTGTCCGTCATGAAGGTAGGAACGGTCTTGAAGGGCATGGAGAAGCCCTCGAACCAGCCGTTGTTCTCCACGAAGATCTTGCACTTCGCGCCGGTGTTGTCCTCGCCGTCCAGCATATAGCGGGCGGACATATGGCGCACGCCGGAGAGGTTCACCCGCTGGGTATCCACGCCGTCCAGCACCTTGCCGTTGAAGATCTCACCCTTGACGGAGCCGGTGAACGGGATCATGACCACCTCGGCATATTCGCCCTTGAGGCCGGTCACCGCCGTGTTGTCGATATCGATCTTGATCTCCATGATGAGTTTGTCAGCCATGAGAAATCTCCTTTCTTCATCGGGGAAGCGCGGCTCGCGCCCCGCTCCCCCGTTTTTCACGTTTACCGGGTCTCCTTCTTGGGATCCCAGACGCGGAACATATGGTAATCGTCCACTTCGTCCTTCTTGTTCTCCCGGGCCTTCTGCGCCATTTCGGTATACAGCCCGTACTGATGCTCCTCGCAGCACTCGGTATAGCTCTTGTCGGTATGCTCGTTGCGGGGCAGCGGCACGTCCTGCTCACCGGCGAGGATATCCTGCACGCGCTTGATATCCACCATTCTCGCGGTGGTATCCTGCGCCACGGCCACGGCGGCGGCCACGCCCGCTGCCTGACCGGTACCCACGCACTGGGGGATCAGGTTCACGCAGTCGATGGCGATGCGGTCGGCGGAGATGTGACGGCCGGGAGCCAGAATGTTCTCCACGCCCTTGGGGAGCATGGTGGCATAGGGGATCTCCACGGGCGCGCAGTCGTTGATCATATTGACGGTAGAGTGCCACGCGATCACGTCCTCATGCTGCTTGGCAAAGGCCCAATCGTCATGGGTCATGATGTAATCGCCCACGATGCGGTGGCTGCCGCGGGTGCCCAGCTGGGGCGCAATATCGTAAAGATACGCCTTGTCGAACACGTAGGGGCAGGCCTCCTTCAGATAAGCCAGCACCTCGCGGATGGAAAGGCGGGTCTCCATCTCGGTCTGGGTCTGATCCTTGATGAGGCTGCAGTCCTTATTGGCGTGCCAGTTGTTCATCCACGCGCAGTCATCCCACGAGCCGGGGATGAGGCCGGCCATAAAGCCGGAGATGCGGGAGATCTGCATACTCATGGCCTGCGCCGCGGCGGGATGGGCTTCCTTCCACTCCCAGTATTTCTGCCAGCTGAAACCGCCGATGCGGTAAACCAGCGCGGTGGTGGAGCAGCGGCACTTATCGTCGATGGCGCTGGAGGTGGGCGCGCCGGACTGACGGACAAGGTCCGCGTCGCCGGTGGCGTCGATGACGATCTTCGCCAGAACGGCCTTGCGGCCTTCCTTGGATTCAAAGATCACGCCCTTGCACACGTTGCCTTCCATGATGGGCTTGGTGCCCCAGCAGTGGCACATGACGCGGATGGATTCCTGCTCCTCCATGAGCATCTTGTCCATCTCGATCTTCAGCTCGTTGGGCTCATAATACACAGCGCGCACCAGCCGCTTGGGGTCGCTCTCGGACACGCAGCCGTGGATGCGCTGCCACACGTCGATCAGCGCCGGGTCGGTCTGGCCGATGCGCTTCAGATCGGGGCCGAGCACCGCGCCGGGAATGGGATTCAGGCGGGTGAACCACTCCTCCTGAATGCCGCGCACGAAGCTCTTGTCATACCAGCTCAGCTTCGGGACCATCAGCACGTAGCCGCCGGTCACGTCGCCGCCCATGTAGCCGTAGCGCTCCATGAGGATGATATTCTTGCAGCCCGCACGGGCCGCCGCGATGGCCGCGGAATGACCGGCGGAGCCGCCGCCCACCACCAGCACGTCGCATTCGTCATAGACTGGCAATACGGTCTGAGGCTCCAGATAAGTCTTCGCCATGATACGTTCCTCCCGTTTCAGATAAAATCAGGGGCAAATTCTTTGTAGATCTCGGGCAGGATGCTGGCCAAATGGGTAAATTCCTTCATATTGTGGGTCAGCAGCGCCTTCACAGGCTCCAGCGGGAACTTCACGCCGTCGGGGATCATCTTATGGGGCTTGCCGTTCACCACGTTGTAACCCATCCAGAAGCGGGTGCGCAGCTCGCAGCCGTCCGCCGTGGGTCGCAGGAAATGCACCATGATGGTGGGGCTTTCCGCGTTGCCCGCGCAGACGATGGTTCCGCCGAAGTTCCTGAGCTTTTCGGGGTCAAAGCCGATGTCGGCGGGGTTGCGGAAGTTGATGACGATCTTCTCCCGGCCCATGCCCACGTCCTCGTCCACGTCATGGAAGGTATCCCAGTAGCGCTCCTTGAGGCTCAGGGACTTGTCCATGGCCTTGTCCATGTTGCGGGTCACGGCGCTGTAGTGCTGGTCGTGGTTCCAGATGGTATAGCGCAGTGGGCCGCAGCCGTGCCACGCGAACCAGAAATCGAACATCTCCGGGGTCACGCCGGGCATGGGCGTCAGGTTCGCCAGCATGGCGCCCCCGTCGGGCAGCTGGCAGAAGCCGCGCTCCAGCGGGAGAAAGCCTTCGTCGAACAGTTTGTTCAGTTCAAAGGGCGGGGTGCCCAGCTCGGAGGCCACAGGCTCCTGCACGCTCTCATAGGCTGCAGGCGCTACGTCCACCATGGGGCGCTCATAATATTTATACAGGGGGCTCAGCTTATCCTGTTCGGTGATCGGTACCATTCGCTTCTCCTCCCCTGATCAGGCCTTCGGGATCTGGATGGGCCACTTTTCGATGGGCACATCCTCGGTGGAGAAGGTCATCTCCCCGTCCACGTTCTGCACGATGATCCATTTCAGCCAGTTGGCATTGTCCATTTCGGGGTAATCCTCCCGCAGGAACCAGCCGCGGGATTCCTTGCGCATCAGGCTGGCCTTGAAGTGCATCTTGGCAGACAGCACCATGGCCTCCGCCTCGCGGCAGGAAAGCAGATAGTGCAGATCCTTGGCGCAGAGGGTCTTGCTCAGTTCTTCGGCCTTTTCCACCAGCTTCATGGCTTCAAGGATACGGTCCTCCTGCATGACCACGGAGTTCTCCACCGGGGCCATGGCCTGCTGAACGAGGTCGATCACGTCGATGGCGGTCGCGCCTTCCTTGCGTTCCAGCGGCGCAAACAGCTCGGCCTTCATCTTTTCGACCTGCTCGTCGCAGATCTTCCCCGCCTCGATGGCAGGCAGCGCGGCGACGCTCTCGGCGCAGACAAGGCCGGTGAACACCGCGTTCAGGATGCCGGAACCGCGGTTCCGTCCCGGAGGGGCGGGCACGGCGCCGGGAGAGCCGGAGCCGCAGTAGCTGCAGTCGCCGATGGCGTACAGCCCGGGGATGCTGGTCTGCATATCATGACCCACGTAGATGGGCGACTGCTCGCCGATGAACATGGGGCAGACCTCCATATCGGTATCGACCTGCGCGCCGCTGCCGTCGTTCAGCTTGCGGAACTCCGCGCCGACGGGGGTGCTCCACATCCGCTCCATGGGATCCATCCCGTCGCCGCCGCCACCGCCGTCGGCCACGGGCTGCTCGCCGTAGTCCAGATGCACGGTCTTCCCGGCCTTCATCTGCAGATACCATTCGCGGATGGCGCGGGAGCTGATATCCGTCTCCCGATGGGACTGGAAGTGCGGGGTGATAAACTCGCCGTCGGAGTTATACATATTGTTTTCGCCGAACACGACCTCGTTGTGGCTGCGGATGCGCACCAGCTGGGCAAAGTTGCCGAACTCCGTGTTGCGCATCTTCGCACCGGCCCGGTAGGCCGCGGCGATACCGTCGCCTCTGCCGCTGGACCACATGGAGCCGATGCGGTAGTTCTGGCTGCCGGTGGC
Organism: Oscillospiraceae bacterium; assembly: GCA_045628925.1. Lineage (GTDB taxonomy): Bacteria > Bacillota > Clostridia > Oscillospirales > Oscillospiraceae > UBA1774. The sequence continues at coordinate 5,323 of JAZQQF010000122.1, forward strand.
GAGGACGATGCGTTTCGCGCTGATGACGGTAAAGCTGCCGTCCAGAATGCTGTAGCACGCCGCGCCCGCGATGCGCCCCTCGTCCGTGAGCAGCTCGGCCAGCGCGGTCTTATCCACGAAGCGGACGCCCAGCTTCTCCGCTCTGCGCCGGACCTTCAGCGTCAGATCCAGATCGACGCGGATCATAGCGGTGAACGGGCCGGTGGGCATCACGTTATAGCTGCCGTCTTCCCTTTTTGGAATGTTCACGCCCCAGCCCTGCAGGGTCTCCATCATCTCGTTGTTCATCTCCACGTAGCGGAGCATCAGTTCCTGATCGCCCAGATAGGAGCCGATGGCGTTCACGTGGAAGCCGAGGAAGTCGATGGGCTTCACCCGGTTCAGGTCAAAATACTGCAGAACGCCGCCGCCGCGGTTGGCCTTGCCGGAATAACCGGCCGTCTGCTTTTCGACCACCAGAATATCCGTTTCCGGGCTGCGCTCTTTCAGAGATACCGCCGCCGTCAGGCCGCCGATGCCGCCGCCGACGATGAGAACATCACAATTCATCCGTTTGGTTTCCATTTCGTTCCTCCTCACCGATAGGGTTCAAAGCTCTGCCGGAGATGCTCGCTGGCATAGTTGGGCTTCACGGTGATCGCGCCCTTCTTGCAGACCATCTGGCAATAGAAGCAATGCTCACAGTCTTCCACATACTGGAACACCGGCTGCCGTTTTTCCGCATCCCAGCGGATGACGTCCACAAAGCAGGCTTTGTAGCAAAGGCCGCAGCCTACGCACTTGGTGGCGTCATATTCAATGGCGTGTTTGGTATGGATCATCTTGCTCCCTCCTGATTTCACGGATTTCGATATTTGAACAGATTATATTATACGTGGAAACTGCTTGCCTTTCAAGGTAACTTATGGTAAAATGGTTATAAATTTGAAGTTATGGTCTGCCGCCGGTGAGGAAGCCCCGCCTTTTTCGCCCTGCAGACCGGATGAAACGCCATGCGGCCCGCGTTCGCTGCGGCTGCGCCCCGAACAGGAGTGAGACCGGTGACCATCAATCAGCTGAACTGTTTTCTGGCAGCGGTGAATGAAAAGAGCTATACCCGCGCCGCCAACTCTCTCTATATCTCCCAGCCCGCCATCAGCAAGAGCATCGCCAAGCTGGAAGCGGAGCTGGGCTTCGAGCTGCTCCGCAGGCTGGATGACCAGCTGGTGCCCACGGAGGCCGGCCGCCGCTACTACGATTTCATCACGAAAACGTGGAAAGAGCATTCGAACCTGCTGGAGGAGATCCGCACGCTGCTCAGCGCCCCGCTGGTGGATCTGCGCATCGGCTGCCCGAACACGTGGGAGCCTGCCTTCCTCTATCGGGAGATCGCCTGCCGCTTTGAGGCGGACTTTCCGGAGCTGCGCTTCACCTTTGAAAACCGCAGGCTGCAGGAGCTGATCACCCAGCTGGAGGCCGAGCGGCTGGACATCGTCCTGACGCACGACTTCTTCACGCCCCCCGGCCGGGGCATCGCCTCGGAATACGTGGGCGAGACCGACTGCGGCATCGTCTGTTCGCCGGAGATCTTCGCGCAGCTGCGGGAGCCTGCCGATCTGGCGAACTATGAGTTCTTCGTGTTTGACGGGCAGATCGACAAGCGCTTCGGCGGCGTGCTCAGCCGCATCTGCGATGATTACGGCTTCAAGCCCCGCACCCGGTATATCGAAAACCTCTCCGCCGCCCTGTATGAGATCGCCCGCAGCACGGGGGTCATGCTTTTCAGCGAGTGGGACAGCGCCGCCCGAAATCCGGCCTTCCGCTTTTTCCCGCTCTCCAAAAAACTCCCGCTCCATGTCCTGTATAAGTCGGAGCGCATCTCCCGGCAGGGCATCGCCCTGATCCGCGCCATTCAGAACCGGGGCGCGGGTCTCCCGCTGAACGGCGGCAGCGAAGCGCGTTGAGCGCCGTCCGTTCTTTCCGGGCTTTCGTTTTCCGGTATCTCTGAATTTATCAAAACCGGTGCGTCCCCTGTGGGCGCAGCGGTTTCCTGTTCTTTATTTCAGAATGGCGCGGTGGAAGATCTTCTTGCCCTTCTTGATCTTCACGCCGGTCTTCAGCGCTTCGGCGTCAATCCGGGCGTCGATGGCGTCCATCTTCTTCTCGTCGATGGTGATGCCGCCCTGCTGCACCAGCCGCCGGGCTTCCCCGTTGGAGGCGGCGAGGCCGCAGGTCACCAGCAGGTCGAGGAGGCCGATGGTGCCGTCCGCGATCTTCTCGGCAGGGATCTCGGTGGTGGGCATATGCTCCGCATCGCCGCCGCCCGCAAAGAGCGCGCGGGCCGCGTTCTGCGCCTTGTCCGCTTCTTCCTCGCCGTGGACGAGGGCGGTCAGATGCCACGCCAGCTTTTCCTTCTTCTCATTGATGCGGCTGTCATCCCACTTTTCCATTTCCTCCAGCTCTTCCAGCGTGAAGAAGGTCAGCATCCGCAGGCACTTCATCACGTCCGCGTCGCCCACGTTCCGCCAGTACTGATAGAACTCGAAGGGGCTGGTCTTGTTCGGGTCGAGCCAAACGGCGTTGCCCGCGGTCTTGCCCATCTTCTTGCCCTGAGAATCGGTGAGCAGGGTGATGGTCATGGCATAGGCGTCCTTGCCCAGCTTTTTGCGGATCAGCTCCGTGCCGCCCAGCATATTGGACCACTGATCGTCGCCGCCGAACTGCATATTGCAGCCCTCGTGCTGGAACAGGTAGTAGAAGTCATAGGACTGCATGATCATGTAGTTGAACTCAAAGAAGCTCAGGCCCTTTTCCATGCGCTGCTTGTAGCATTCGGCCCGGAGCATATTGTTCACGGAGAAGCAGGTGCCCACTTCCCGCAGCAGCTCCACGTAGTTCAGGTCCAGCAGCCAATCGGCATTGTTGACCATGACGGCCTTGCCGTCGCCGAAGTCGATGAAGCGCTCCATCTGCTTGCGGAAGCACTCGGCGTTATGGTCGATGTCCTCCTTGGTGAGCATCTTGCGCATATCGGTCCGCCCGCTGGGGTCGCCGATCATGGTGGTGCCGCCGCCGATCAGGGCGACGGGGGTGTTCCCCGCCATCTGCAGGCGCTTCATCAGGGTCAGCGCCATGAAATGCCCCGCCGTGAGGGAATCGGCCGTGCAGTCGAAGCCGATGTAGAATTTCGCCTTGCCATTGTTGATGAGCTCGCGGATCTCGCCCTCATCCGTGACCTGCGCGATCAGTCCGCGGGCCACCAGTTCTTCATAGATACCCATGTTTCTTCCTCCAAAAATCAAAATCGCCCCTGTCCGCACGGGACAGAGGACGAATGGGGCAATTCGTGGTACCACCTCTGGTTCGAGCAGGTTTCGCAGCCTGCTCCTCACCGTGTGCCTTCACACACGCGGCGCGATATCGGGCGCACCCGTCTCCCCCTACTGACGAGCGCGTTCGGGAAAGCGGCTCCGGAGCGTATTCAGACGGGACGCCTGCAGCCTTGCACCCACCGGCTGCTCTCTGAAAAGCGAAGTCCGCCCTACTGGTCTCCCTCTCAGCCTTGACCATATAACGCGCTTACTTTAGCACATTCCCCGCCGGAAATCAAGAGCGGCGGCGGAACTTCCGCGGTTTTCGGAAGGTTTCCGAAAAATTATTCGTTTTACTGTTGAGTTAAGCGTGCAACTGTGCTATAGTGTTTTTATAAATCCCAAACTATATGAAGGAGCGAATATCATGAAAGACTTCGCAGGCAAAATCGCATTTATCACCGGCGGCGCTTCCGGCGCTGGTCTGGGCTACGCGCAGATCTTCTCCGAGGCCGGCATGAAGGTCGTCATCGCTGACTACAGCCAGGAGCATCTGGATGAGGCCATGGCTCTGCTCACCAGCAAGGGCGCTGACTTCCACGCCATCCGTCTCGACGTTACCAACCGCGACGCTTACGCCGCAGCGGCTGACGAGGTGGAGAAGGTCTACGGCTCCTGCCCCGACCTGCTCATCCTGAACGCGGGCGTCAACGTGTTCGGCCCCGCCGAAGCCTCCACTTACGCGGACTATGACTGGGTCGTGGGCGTCTGCTTTTGGGGCGTCGTCAACGGTCTCGTCACCTTCGTTCCCCGCATGATCAAGGCCGGCGGCAACCGTCACATCGCTGCCACCGTTTCCTGGGGCGCTTTCGGCTCCGGCTCCACCACCGCTCCCTACTCCGCCGCCAAGGCCGCTGTCCTGAACCTGATGGAGAGCTACTGGGAGTCCCTGAAGCCCTACGGCATCGGCGT
>JAZQQF010000123.1:0-28682 GCA_045628925.1 Oscillospiraceae bacterium
GTACGCATGGTCAGGTGGGTGCCGGGTTCGCCGATGGACTGGGCGGCGATCACCCCGCCGGCTCCGCCCGCGCTCACCGGATCACCGGTGGCAAGGTTCATGCCGTAGCAGCGGGAGCAGCCGCCCCGCTTGGCTTCGCAGTCCAGCACGCTGCGGATGCGGACGGCCACGATCTTGTGCTTCATGAACACCTTCGCGTCGTCGCTGATCAGCATACGGTCTCTGGTGAAGACGCCCTTGTCATCACAGAGCACCTCGCCGGTGATGGGATCGACGATGTCGTTCACCGGGAAGCGGCCGTGGATGGATTCGCCGAAGGAGCGCACGATGCTGGAGGTATCATCCTCGAAGGGCAGCGGCATCTCGTTGTTCGGATCCTTCCAGATGCAGGTATCGTTGCGCAGGAAATGTTCGTCGTTCATCAGGCGGTCGAAGTCCACGAAATAATCCTTGGTCAGCGCATAAGCCCACGCGCCGTCCTTCGTGCCGCAATCCTCCTCGCGGATGATCACGTCCTGGCTCACGTCCACCAGACGGCGGGTCAGATAACCGGAGTCTGCGGTACGCAGAGCGGTATCGGCCAGACCCTTACGGGCGCCGCGGGAGGAGGTGAAGTATTCCAGAACGGACAGACCTTCACGGTAGTTCGCCTTGATGGGGATCTCGATGGTCTTACCGGCGGTATTGGCGATCAGGCCGCGCATACCGGCCAGCTGACGGATCTGGTTCATGCTGCCGCGGGCGCCGGAGTCGGACATCATATAGATGGGGTTGAACTGGTTCAGGGAGCTTTCCAGCGCGGCGGTAACGGCGGAGGTGGTCTTATCCCACTCGGAGATGACCAGACGCGCGCGCTCGTCATTGGTGATGAAGCCGCGCTTATACTGCTTCTCAATGCCGATGACCTTGTCCTCGGTCTCCTTGATGAGGGTCTTTTTCTTCTCAGGCACCGTCATATCGGAGATGGAGATGGTCAGCGCGCCCAGCGTGGAATACTTGAAGCCCATGGCCTTGATGGCGTCCAGCACCTCGGTGCTCTTGGTGAAGCCGTGGCGGGTGATGCAGCGGTCCACGATGTTGCCCAGCTTCTTCTTGTCCACCTTGAAGCCGATCTCATAGTCGAAGTACTTCTCCGGGTCGGAGCGGTCCACAAAGCCCAGATCCTGCGGGATGGGCTGGTTATAGATGATGCGGCCCACGGTGGTCAGGACGGTCTTGTGCTGCATGACGCCGTCCTTCTCCTTGAACACGCGCACGTGGATGGGCGCGTGCATACCGATGCGGTGGTTCTCATAGGCCATCATGGCCTCTTCTTCGGAGCTGAAATAATCGAAGGTCGTGTATTCGATGGGCTTCTGCCCTTCCTCCAGCGCCGCGTTCAGCTTCTCCACTACGTCCAGCGGCGCGCACTTGCCCACAGCCATTTCGGTGTGGAAGGCGTCGCCCATGGAGGTGATATAGACTTCCTTGCGCTCGTAGGTCAGGTAATACGCGCCGAGGATCATGTCCTGCGTGGGCACGGTGACGGGGTGACCGTCCTGCGGGCGGAGCAGGTTATTGGCGGAGAGCAGCAGGATGCGGGCCTCCGCCTGCGCTTCGGCGGACAGAGGCACGTGGATGGCCATCTGGTCGCCGTCGAAGTCGGCGTTATAAGCGGTACACACCAGCGGGTGCAGCTTCAGGGCGCGGCCCTCCACGAGGATGGGCTCGAAGGCCTGAATGCCCAGACGGTGCAGGGTCGGGGCGCGGTTCAGCAGGACGGGATGCTCCTTGATGACGTCATCCAGCGCGTCCCACACTTCGGTGCGGCCCTTGTCCACCATCTTCTTGGCGCTCTTGATATTGTTGGCAACGCCGTCCTCCACCAGCTTCTTCATGACGAAGGGGCGGAACAGCTCGATGGCCATTTCCTTGGGCACGCCGCACTGGAACAGCTTCAGATCGGGGCCGACGACGATAACGCTTCGGCCGGAATAGTCCACGCGCTTGCCCAGCAGGTTCTGACGGAAGCGGCCCTGCTTGCCCTTGAGCATATCGCTCAGGGATTTCAGCACGCGGCTGTTCACGCCCGTGACGGCGCGGCCGCGGCGGCCGTTATCCACCAGTGCGTCCACCGCTTCCTGCAGCATACGCTTCTCGTTGCGCACGATGATGTCGGGCGCGCTGAGCTGGATGAGCTTTTTCAGACGGTTGTTGCGGTTGATGACCCGGCGGTACAGGTCGTTCAGGTCGCTGGTGGCGAAACGGCCGCCGTCCAGCTGGACCATGGGACGGATATCCGGCGGGATGACCGGCAGCACGTCCAAGATCATCCATTCGGGACGGTTGCCGCTCTGGCGGAAGGCTTCCACCACTTCCAGCCGCTTGACGATCTTCGCCTTCTTCTGGCCGGAAGCGTCCTTCAGCTCGGCGCGAAGCTCGGCGGAGAGCTGCTCGCAGTCGATCTGGCTCAGCAGTTCCTTGACCGCTTCGGCGCCCATGCCGGCCTTGAAGTCGTCTTCGTACTTTTCCTTATAGTCGCGGTATTCCCGCTCGGTCAGGATCTGGTTCTTTGCGAGGCCGGTATACGCCGGGCCGGGATCGATGACCACGTAGCAGGCGAAATACAGCAGCTTCTCCAGCACGCGGGGGGAGATATCCAGAATGAGGCCCATACGGGAGGGGATGCCCTTGAAATACCAGATGTGGCTCACCGGGGCGGCCAGCTCGATGTGGCCCATGCGCTCGCGGCGCACCTTGGCGCGGGTGACTTCCACGCCGCAGCGGTCGCAGATCTTGCCCTTGTAGCGGATCTTCTTATACTTGCCGCAGTGGCACTCCCAGTCCTTGGTGGGTCCGAAAATGCGCTCGCAGAACAGCCCGTCCTTCTCGGGCTTGAGGGTACGGTAATTGATGGTCTCCGGCTTTTTCACTTCGCCGTGGGACCAGCCCCGAATGATCTCCGGGGATGCGATGCCGATCTTGATGGCGTCAAATGTCGTATTGCTCATTTATTCGCCCTCCTCGTCAAACGCTTCGTCCGGCCCGTCCGCTTCATCGTCGGCGCCGTCCTCATCGTAGTCGTCATAATCGTCAAATTCCACACCGCTGTCATCGGGAATATCCGCGTCCTCGAGGGAATAGCCGCTGCTGACGAACTCGTCGTCGTCGCTGCGGTACTCCTCCACGTCGCGGAAGCCGCGGAAATCGTCATCGTCATCGTCGTTCTTGAGTTCGATCTCCTCGCCCTGTTCATCCAGCACGCGCACATCCAGACACAGGCTCTGCAGCTCCTTGACCAGCACCTTGAAGGCCTCGGGCACGCCGGGATTCGGCACGTTCTCGCCCTTCACGATGGCTTCGTAGGTGCGGACACGGCCGGTCACGTCGTCGGACTTCACGGTCAGGATCTCCTGCAGGGTGTAAGCCGCGCCGTAGGCTTCCAGCGCCCAGACCTCCATTTCGCCGAAGCGCTGGCCGCCGAACTGGGCCTTGCCGCCCAGAGGCTGCTGGGTAACGAGGCTGTAGGGACCGGTGGAGCGGGCGTGGATCTTATCGTCCACCAGATGGTGCAGCTTGAGGAAGTAAACGTAACCCACGGTGACGGGGTTATCGAAGGGACGGCCGGTACGTCCGTCATACAGGACGCTCTTGCCGTCGCGCCGGAGGCCGGAGCCCTCCAGCAGGTCCATGATCTCGCTCTCGTTGGCGCCGTTGAAGATGGGGGTGGCCACCTTCCAGCCCATCTGATGGGCCGCATAGCCCAGATGGACCTCCAGCACCTGACCGATGTTCATACGGCTGGGGACGCCCAGCGGGTTCAGAACGATGTCCAGCGGCGTGCCGTCGGGCAGATAAGGCATATCCTCGCGGGGCAGGATGCGGCTGACGACGCCCTTGTTGCCGTGGCGGCCGGCCATCTTGTCGCCCACGCTGATCTTCCGCTTCTGAGCGATATAGCAGCGGACGACCATGTTCACGCCGGGGCTCATCTCGTCGCCGGCCTCGCGGGTGAAGACCTTCACGTCCACCACGATGCCGCTCTCGCCGTGGGGCACCTTCATGGAGGTGTCGCGCACCTCTCTCGCCTTTTCGCCGAAGATGGCGCGCAGCAGGCGCTCCTCGGCGGTCAGGTCCGTCTCGCCCTTGGGCGTGACCTTGCCGACCAGAATATCACCGGCGCGCACCTCGGCGCCCACGGTGATGATGCCGCGCTCATCCAGATATTTCAGCGCATCCTCGCCCACGCCGGGGATATCGCGGGTGATCTCCTCGGGGCCCAGCTTCGTATCGCGGGCCTTGATCTCATGCTCCTCGATGTGGATGGAGGTGAACACGTCATCCTGCACGAGGCGCTCGTTCAGCAGAACGGCGTCCTCGTAGTTGTAGCCTTCCCAGGTCATGAAGCCGACCAGAATGTTCTTGCCCAGCGCGATCTCGCCCTGGCTGGTGGCGGGTCCGTCCGCCAGAACGGTGTCGGCGGTGACGCGCTCGCCCACGGAAACGATGGGACGCTGGTTGGAGCAGGTGCCCTGGTTACTGCGGGCGAACTTGTGGAGCTGATACTCCCGCAGGTCGCCGCCCGCGTCGCTGTCATACCGGACGCGGATCTTGTCCGCGCTCACGTAGGTCACGACGCCGTTGCCCTCGGCCATGACCACCACGCCGGAGTCCACCGCGCACTTATGCTCGATGCCGGTGGCGACGATGGGGGCCTGCGTGACCATCAGCGGCACGGCCTGCCGCTGCATGTTCGCGCCCATCAGGGCGCGGTTGGCGTCGTCGTTCTCCAGGAAGGGGATCATGGCGGACGCCACGGAGACCATCATGCGGGGGCTGATATCGATATAGTCCACCCGCTCCCGGTCCACCTCGATGATCTCATCGCGGTGGCGGCAGGTGACACGCCTGTTCAGCAGGCAGCCGTTCTCGTCCAGCGGCTCGGTGGCCTGCGCGACGATATAACGGTCCTCCACGTCGGCGGTCATGTATTCGACCTCGTCCGTCACGCGGCAGGTGCCCTTCTCGACCTTGCGGAAGGGGGCCACAAGGAAGCCGTATTCGTTCACGCGGGCATAGGAGGCGAGGTAGGAGATCAGGCCGATGTTGGGGCCTTCAGGCGTTTCGATGGGGCACATACGGCCATAGTGGCTGTAATGCACGTCGCGCACGTCGAAGTTGGCGCGCTCTCTGCTCAGACCGCCGGGGCCCAGAGCGGACATACGGCGCTTATGCGTCAGCTCCGCCAGCGGGTTCGTCTGATCCATGAACTGGCTCAGGGGGCTGGAGCCGAAGAACTCCTTGATGGCGGCGGTAACGGGCCGGATATTGATGAGACTCTGCGGCGTCACGATATCCAGATCCTGCAGGGTCATGCGCTCGCGGATGACGCGCTCCATGCGGCTGAAGCCCACGCGGAACTGGTTCTGCAGCAGCTCGCCCACGCTGCGCATACGGCGGTTGCCCAGATGGTCGATATCATCCGTTTCGCCGATGCCGTGCGCGAGGCAGTTCAGGTAGTTGACGGAGGCAAGGATATCATCCGGCACGATGTGCTTGGGCGTCAGGTCCTCCTCATGCTCCTTCAGGACCTGCAGCAGCTCCTCGCCCTCATACTGCTCCATGAGCTTTTCCAGCACGATCAGGCGGACCTTTTCCTTGAAGCCCAGCTCCTTGGCGTCGCAGTCCACATAGTCCTCCAGACGGACCATGCCGTTGGAGAAGACCTTGACGGGCTTGCCCGCATGGTCTTTCAGCCAGACCTCGTTCAGGCCGCTGCGCTCGATCTCCTCCGCCAGCTCCGCCGTGAGGACGGTGCCCTCGTCGGCGATGATCTCGCCGGTGCGGGGGCTTGCGGCGGGCAGGGCCAGCTCGTGCCCGGTGATGCGGCGGGCCAGCGCCAGCTTCTTATTGAACTTGTAACGGCCCACGCCGCCCAGATCATAGCGCCGGGGGTCGAAGAACAGGTTGATCAGCAGGGTCTCGGCGGATTCCACCGTGGGGGGGTCGCCGGGACGGAGGCGCTTGTAGATCTCGATGAGCGCTTCATCGCGGCCCTTGCAGGTATCCTTTTCCAGCGTGGCGACGATGCGCTCATCCTCGCCGAACAGCTCCTTCAGCTGTTCGTTGGTGGTCGCGCCGCCGGTCTGCGCCATCAGGCTGCTCCAGCTCCACGGACGCTCATCCCAGCTGACGCCGATGGCCTTCAGCAGCCAGGTCACGGGGATCTTGCGGTTCTTGTCGATGCGGACATAGAACGCATCCTGCGTGTCGGTCTCATACTCCAGCCACGCGCCGCGGTAAGGGATATTGGTGGCGCTGTAAACGCTCTGCAGCGTCTTGTCCGTTTTCTTATCGAAGTACATACCGGGGCTGCGGATGATCTGGGAAACGATGACGCGCTCCGCGCCGTTGATGACGAAGGTGCCGCCGGGGGTCATGATCGGGAAATCGCCCATGAAGATCTCCTGCTCCTTGATCTCCTCGGTCTCCTTGTTGCGCAGACGGACGCGCACCTTCAGCGGGGCGGCATACGTGGCGTCCCGCGCCTGACACTCCTCGATGGTGTACTTGGGTTTGTCCGTCATGGAATAATCAATAAAGGTAAGCTCCAGATTTCCGGAATAGTCCGTGATCGCGGCCACGTCCCGGAAGACCTCCCGGAGACCGGTCTCCAGAAACCACTTGTAGGAGGATTTCTGGATCTCCAGCAGGTTCGGCATGTCGAGGATCTCGTTCATCTTGGCAAAGCTCTTGCGGAGCGTTTTGCCATACATTTTGTCCCTGACCAGCTTCGTAACGTCCACTGCCAACTGTCACACTCCCGTATAAAATTCGCTTTTGAGCGGCATGACCGGGTTTGATACGCCCGGCCGGGTTGCATTTTTGTTCATTGTCTGCTTGACATTTCCGTGCATTGTGGTAAACTGCATTCAGATAGGTAAAAGGGGGCTTATCCCCCAGTATCTGATAGTGAAAGCAAGTCATTATACTGATTCTGTTACCATTTGTCAACCTTTTGCGCGAATATTTTTTCTGTGCCGCTGTTTTCCGGTCTCTGCCGGAATAGCGGTTTTTTTCATATCCGTGCGCTTCGGGCGTTTCCGTCACCCCGCAAAGGAGGAAAACCATGGCTCGTTCCGTCCGTTTTTCGCTGCTTCTCGCTTTTTTTGTGACGCTGGTCGGCTGCACGTGGGCCTTCAGCGCGCTTCCCGGCTGCGGCTATGGGGCCGCGCTGCTCATGTCCTTCCTGCTGGCCGCCGCGCTCACGGCCTGTCTCCTGCCGTTAAGGGACTGCTCAAAGCAGCTGCTTCTGGCCTGCGCGCTGCTGGGCGCGCTGCTGCTGATGCTCCGCGTCCGCTGCTTCGGAACGGAGACCTCCGACTATACGACGTTTCTACTGCCGTGGACGGAGAAGCTCCGCTCCGGCGGTCATTTCCGGGCGCTGAAGCAGGAGATCGGCAACTATAACGTGCCGTATATGGTCCTGCTGGCGCTGTTCAGCTGTTTCGAGCTGCCGCCGGTCTACCCCATCAAAGCCGCAAGCGTCCTGTTCGACCTGCTGCTCGCCTTCTGTGCGGGCGGCCTCGTGCGTCAGTCCGGCGGCAGCAGGGACCGGCAGGGCTTCTGCTTTCTGCTGACGCTGGTATTGCCGACGGTGTTCATCAACGGTGCGGTCTGGGGCCAGTGCGACAGTATCTATGTTTCTCTCGCGCTGCTGGGGCTGCTGCTCTGTCTGCGGGAAAAGCCCGTGTGGGGCATGGTCGCCTTCGGCGTGTCCTTCGCGTTCAAGCTGCAGGCGATCTTCCTGCTGCCGGTCGTCCTGCTGCTGCTGTATGTCGGCAAGGTCAGATGGTATCATCTGCCGGTCTTCCCCGCCGCCTACGTGGCTGCCGTCTCCCCCGCGATCCTCGCCGGGCGCGGCTTCCTCGATACGCTGCTCATCTACGTGAACACCGCTTCCACCGCCGGCAGCTCGCTGAACTACAATTCGCCCAGTATGTATTCCCTGCTGTATTTCTACCGGGTCAGCGATACGGACGCCGCCGGAAAGGCGGGCATCCTCGCCGCGTTCCTGTTCTGCGCGGCGGTCTTTGCTTTCTTCTTCGTGCGCCGGAAGCGCATCACCGACCGCAGCCTCGTCCTCGCCGCGCTGCTGTTCACGCTGGCGCTGCCGCTGTTCCTGCCCCATATGCACGACCGGTATTTCTACTTTGTGGATATTCTGACGCTGGTGCTGGCCTGTCTGGTAAAGCCCGGCGTCGCGGCGGCCTTTTTCAGCCAGTTCGCTTCGCTGCTGGGCTACCATGCCTACTTCTTCCTCCGCTACCTCTACCCCATGCGCTGGGGCTTCTGGCTGCTGGTTCTCGTTCTTGGTTATACGGTCTTCCTCACCGTGCGGGAGCTGTGCCTGCCCGACGCAGGGGTCCCGGCCAAAAAGCCGCCCGCAAAAAAACGCGCCTGAGCGCTGCGGCGTCTTTACATTTCCTTTCCGCTTATGCTATGATATCAAGGTAATGGTATCATAGCTTTTTTGTGCGCTCTGATGCCGGATAAGGACACTATCAGCCTTCGGGCTGCTGAATTTGGGAGGAACATGACCATGATACAGGTTCGGGACGAACGGATCGACGAAAGCGTATTTCTGAAGCTCCATGAAAAGGAGATCTCCGCGTGGCCCACCGGGAAGGACATCGACCTGGACGAGGCGGTGGAATATCAGAAATCCCTGCCGGAGGACAAGAGCTTCTGGCGGCGGCTCATGAAGTATAAGGCCGAGGGAAAGACCGGGCTTTACCCCCGCTCCGGCGTGCCGGTGGTGGAGGAGGAGATCGAGCTTCTGAAAAGCCTGAACAGCGTGGGCGTGGAGCTGTTCCCCTTCACCACGGATTCCTACACCCGCAACCGCCAGTTTGAAAAGGCGCAGTTCGGGCTGGAGGAGAGCATCCGCACCGGGCAGAAAAAGCTGAACGGCTACCCCATCATCAACCACGGCGTGAAGACGAACCGGCGCGTGGTGGAATCCTGCGTAGGCGCCTTCGACCCCCGCAGCAGCTACGGGGCCAATTCCTTCGTGGCGGAGATGGCCTTCGCCTCCGGCATGACCAGTATGCCCAACAGCTTTTTCGGCTGGATCGCGGGCTATGACAAGAACGTGACCCCCGAGGCCTGCATCGAAACGGCGCAGTATCTGGGCCGCCTCATGGGCTGGTACGCCGATCACGGCGTTATCCTCTCCTCCGCCTGCCACGGCTGGCTCCCTAACGGCGTGGTGCCCATGTACATCAACATGGCCGCGCAGATCATCGAGAGCCTTGTGACCACGGGTCAGGGCGGCCGGGCCATCATCCCGCTCACGAATATGCAGGGCAACTTCTCGCAGGACCTGAGCGACATCCGCGCCAGCGAGATCCTGTTCCCCAAATACTTTGAGAAGCTGGGGCGGAAGGACGCCTTCATCCCCGGCATCATCGGCAACCAGTCCTCCCTCTTCCCCTTCCCGCAGGACGTGGGCATGGCTTACGGGTATATCAACTACACCGCCATGGTCGCCGCAGTGGCCGGTCTGCCCGCCTGCAGCGTGAAGACCGTGGATGAGGCCTCCGGCGTTCCCTCCATTCAGAGCCACATGGAGACCTACCGCAGCGCCAACTGGCTTTTCAACGTGATGCGCGCTCAGAAATGGGAAGTGAACGAGAAGGAAGTGGCGCTGGAAACGGAGATGACCGTGAAGGCCGTCAGCGCCATCGTGGACAAGGTGCTGGAAATGGGCGACGGGGATATCTGCGTGGGCACGGTGAAGGCCATCGAGGCCGGCGTGCTGGATTCCCCCTTCTCCATCAACAGCCATCCCCGCGACCTCTGCCTCGGCGCGAGAGACCTGCAGGGCGCCTGCCGCTATCTGGACTTCGGCAACATCCCCGTGCCGGAGGACGTGAAGGAATACCATCGGGAAAAGCTGCATGAGCGCGAAATGGCGGAGGGCTCCAAGCTGGGGTTCAGCGCTTCTATCGCCGACTTCTGGTGCCTCAGCAAGGGCCACGCCACCGGCACGCCGGAGGTCAGCCCCTACGAAGCCGAAGCACTCACCTTCAAGCCCGCCATCGAAGCGAAGAAGCCCACCGTTATCACCGGCACCGTGGGCGTGGACAGCCACGTCATCGGCACGAAGATCGTCTCCCGCGTGCTGGAGCAGTACGGGTTCAAGGTCGTCGCCCTCGGCGCGCAGACCAGTGCGGAAGACTTCATCAAGGCCGCGCAGGAGACCGATGCCTGCGCCATGCTCATCTCCTCCCTCTATGGCATGGCCGAAATGGACTGCGCGGGCTTCCGCTCGAAGTGCATTGAAGCGGGCGTGGGCGATATCCTCCTGTATATCGGCGGCATCCTCGGCGTGGGCGCGCGGGATTTTGCGGAGGATGAAGCGAAGTTCAAGGCCCCCGACATCGGCTTTGACCGGGTCTATCCCCCGGAGACCGACGTGGAGCGGGATATCGTGGATCTGTGCAAGGACCTGACCGCGAAGGGGCTGCTGTAATTTTGTCCGACACGCGCATTTTCATCGATTTCGGCAGCACCTTCACCAAGGTCGTTGCCTTCGACCTTGCCAGTGAAACGCTGCTTGCCCGGGTGCAGGCCCCCTCCACCGTGGACACGGACGTGAACCTCGGGCTGGACGCGGCGCTGGGGAAACTGCGGGAGACCGTTCCCGTGGCGGAAAGCGATATCTGCTCTGCGCTGGCCTGTTCCAGCGCGGCGGGCGGGCTGCGGATGGTGTGCATCGGCCTCGTGCCGGAATACACCACCGAGGCCGGGCGGCTGGCGGCGCTGGGCGCGGGCGCGAAGGTGGTCGGCTCCTATTCCTACGAGCTGACCCGCTCGGAGCTGCGGGAGCTGGAAGCCCTCAGGCCGGATATTGTGCTGCTCACCGGCGGCACGGACGGGGGCAACAAGCGCACCATCCTCCACAATGCCGAGGTGCTGGCGTCCTCGCAGACCGTGCGCAACGTCATCGCGGCGGGCAACAAATCCGCCGGGGACGAGCTGAAGGAGATCTTTTCCGGCAGCGGGCAGAACGTGGTGTTCGCGCCCAACGTGATGCCGGAATTCGGCAGGCTGGATATCGAGCCGGTGAACGCCGTCATCCGGGAGCTGTTCATCAGCCGCATCACGGAAGCAAAAGGCGTGGACCGGGCGCGGGCGCGCATCGGCGAGATCGTCATGCCCACGCCGTCCGCCGTCCTCGCGGGCGCGAAGGCGCTGGCGGACGGGACCTATCGGGAGGCGGGCCTTGGCCCCCTCATGGTGGTGGACGTGGGCGGCGCGACCACGGATGTGTATTCCGTCGCGGAGGGCGTTCCGCAGAAGGCGGGCGTCAGCTACGTGGGTCTGCCGGAGCCTTACGCGAAGCGCAGCGTGGAGGGCGACCTTGGGATGTTCCACAATCTGGATACCCTGATGGCCCTCGCACGGGACGCGCATCTGGAATTTCAGGAGGGCGCGGACCGGGCGCAGGTCCTGCAGGGGCTCAAGGACGTGCTGGGCGTCCCCAACGGCGAAGCGCAGACGCGGGACCAGCTGCTTCTCAGCCGCCTCGCGGTGAAGACCGCCGTGGAGCGGCACGCGGGCAGGCTGGAGCATCGCTACACGCCGAACGGCGACGTTTGGGTGCAGAAGGGCAAGGACCTGACCGAGCTGCAGACCGTGCTGGGCGCGGGCGGGCCGCTGGCCTTTTCCGCCGACCCGCGGTTCGTGCTGGCGGGCGCGGCGGGTGCGGAGGATGCTTCCATCCTGAAGCCGAAAGCGCCGAAGTATCTGCTGGATGAAAAGTATATCCTCTTCGCCGTGGGGCTGCTGAGTTTATCCGAACCTGAAAAGGCGATAAGGATCTTTAAGAAATATGTGAAAGCGCTGTAAATAACAAAAACCGGGCTGACTTCGGTCAGCCCGGTTTTTTCGTTTTTCTCGTTACTTTCCGAATCGCAGCACGTTCCAGCTGAGCTTCGTGAGCTTCGCGGTGACCACGCCGCCGTCCTCGGTAGTGCGGTCCGTCACCGTTTTGGGGAACACGTTCTCCCCGGCGGCGGAGTTGACGGCCTTCACGTCGTCGTTTTCCAGCACGATATGCTCTTTCAGCCGATAGTCCCCGAAGGAGCGGATATCCACGTCCAGCGCGACATCGTCCTCCACGCTGCGGTTCACGGCAAAGACCGTGACCTCTTCCTTCTCCTCGTTCCACACGGCCACGCTCTCCACGTCCGTCACGTCGGAAAAGCCCTGCGTGTCGTGCTTCGGGCTGCTCAGCACCGGCTGCAGCGCGACGCCGCGGCCGAAGTTGGAGGCATGGAAGAAGGGATAGAAGCTGGTCTGCCGCCATGCTTTGCCGTTCTCCTCCGTCATGATGGGGGCGATGACGTTCACCAGCTGGGCGAGGCAGGCGATCTTCACCCGGTCGCAATGCTTCAGGAGCGTGATGAGCATCAGGCCCACCAGCAGCGCGTCCTCAAAGTCGTAATGATCCTCCAGCAGATGGGGTGCCACCTGCCACGGGCGGTTCTTCATGTTGTCGTCGTCCGCCTCATTGGAGTGGAACCACACGTTCCATTCATCGAAGCTGAGGTTGATGTTCTTTTTCGAGCGCTTCTTCGCCTTCATGAAATCGCAGGTGGCGATGACGGTCTTGATGAAGTTTTCCATGTCGTCGCTCTGGGCGAGGAAGTTCGCGGTATCGTTCAGGCGGTTGCCGTAGTAGGAATGCAGGGAGATGTAGTCCACGTCGTCATAGGCCCAGTCCAGCGCGGTGGCCTCCCACTGGGGGAAGGTGGCCATGCCGGTGGAGGAGCTGCCGCAGAGCACCAGCTCGATACTGGGGTCGATCTGCTTCATGGCCTTGGCGCACTCGTCCGCCAGATGGCCGTATTCATCGGCGGTCTTGTGGCCGGTCTGCCACGGGCCGTCCATCTCATTGCCGAGGCACCAGACCTTGATGTTGTGGGGATCCTTCACGCCGTGGGCGATGCGCAGGTCAGAGTATTTCGAGCCGGAGGGGTGGTTGCAGTATTCCAGCAGATTACAGGCTGCCTCGATGCCCCGGGTGCCCAGGTTGACGGCCTGCATCACCTGTGAATTGGCCTTTTTCGTCCATTTGGCAAATTCATTGATGCCCACGCGGTTCGTCTCCGTGCTGCGCCATGCCAGCTCCAGGCGGCTGGGGCGGCTCTCGATGGGGCCGACGCTGTCTTCCCAATAGAAATTGGAAACGAAGTTGCCGCCGGGATAGCGGATGATGGGCACGTTCAGCTCGCGCACCAGCTCCAGCACGTCGGTGCGGAAGCCGTCCTCATCCGCGCTGGCGTGACCGGGCTGATACACGCCGCCATAGACGGCTCTGCCCAGATGCTCCACAAAGGAACCGAAAATGCGCTCGTCCACGGGCGCGATCTGATAGTTCTTTTCAACGGTCAGCTTTGCCTGTTTCATTTGTTCCCGCTCCTTTATTTCTGCCCGTAATAGGCGTTTTTTCCGTGCTTGCGCAGATAGTGTTTATCCAGCAGCGCCTGCGGCACCTCCGGTGCCGAAGGCTCCAGCATCAGGGCGTGGAAGGCCATGAAGGCCACTTCTTCCAGCACCACCGCATTGTGTACCGCGTCGGCGGCATCTTTGCCCCAGCTGAAGGGGCCGTGGTTCCGCACCAGTACGCCGGGCACCTCGCCCGCGTTCCGATCCGCAAAGGTCTCCGCGATGACGAGGCCGGTGTTCTTCTCATATTCTCCGCCGATCTCCTCGTCCGTCAGGCCGCGGGTGCAGGGCACTTCCCCGTAGAAATCATCCGCATGGGTGGTGCCCAGCGGGGGGATCGCCCGGCCCGCCTGCGCGAAGGAAGTCGCCCAGCGGGAATGGGTATGCACTACGCCCCCGATCTCCGGGAAGGCCTTATACAGCTCGATATGGGTGGGCGTGTCGCTGCTGGGGCGCTTATCCCCCTCCACCACGTTGCCGCTGAGATCGACCACAACCATGTCCTCCGCGGTCATGGTCTCATAGGGAACGCCGCTGGGCTTGATGACGATGAGCCCCCTCTCCCGGTTGATGGCGGACACGTTGCCCCACGTAAACGTGACCAGCTGGTATTTCGGCAGCATCAGGTTCGCTTCCAGTACCGCCTGTTTCAGTTTTTTCAGCATTTCTTCCGCTCCTTTACAGCGTATTGCCCGCAGCGATCTCCACCGGGAAGGCCGCCTTGTATCGGCCGAGGAAGGCGTCGAACCCCTTCACTTCGCTTTCCTCCGCCATGATGGTGGAGGACTTCGCCTCCGCAAAGACCTTATGATCCAGATAATCCGCCAGCGTCTCGCCGTCTTCCCGCCAGAGCATATAGGCTGCCAGCAGGGCCATGCCATAAGGTCCGCCCTCGCCCGCCGTTTCCATGACGGAGACCGGCGCGTTCACGGCGGCGGACAGCAGCCGCTGCCCCACCTCCGGGGTCTTGAAATAGCCGCCGTGCCCGTAGAGCTTCGTGACGGTCACGTTCTCTTCCTTGGTGAGGATATCCAGCCCGATCTTCAGCGTGGCAAGAGCGCTGAGCAAATGGGTGCGAATGAAATTCGGCAGGGTCATGGCCGCGTCCGGATAGCGCAGGAAAACGGGTCTGCCCGTGTCCACGTCGGTCACGCCCTCGCCGGAATAGTAGTTATAAGCGAGCAGACCGCCGCAGTCCGCGTTGCCCTCCAACGCCTTGCGGAACAGCAGGGTGTAAAGCTCGTTTTTATCGATCTTTGCGCCGACAGCCTCCGCGAACTGCCCGAACAGGCCGACCCATGCGTTCAGGTCGCTGGTGCAGTTATTGCAGTGTACCATGGCCACCGGCTGACCCGCCGGGGTGGTCACCATGTCGATCTCCCGGTGAACGCCCAGCTCCCGATCCACCACCAGCATGGCAAAGTCGGAGGTACCGGCGGAGACATTGCCCGTCTGCACCCGGACGGAATTGGTGGCGGCCATGCCGGTGCCCGCGTCGCCCTCGCAGGGGGCCACGGGGATGCCGGGTCTGAACTCGCCCGTGGGGTCCAGCAGCAGCGCGCCCGCCTCGGTCAGGATGCCGCCGTCATCGCCCGCAGCCACGACGGTGGGCAGGATCTCCCGCAGCTTCCGGGGCAGGACGCCCAGCGCATCGAATTTCAGCACCATGTCCTCCCGGTAATCCAGCTTTTCGCTGTCGATGGGGAACATACCGCTGGCTTCGCCCACGCCCATGACCCGCTTTCCGGTGAACAGAACGTGGATATAGCCTGCCAGCGTGGTGAGATAGTCGATGTCCTTCACGTGTTCTTCCCCGTTCAGGATGGCCTGATACAGGTGGGCGATGCTCCAGCGCTGGGGGATATTGAAGCCGAAGAGGCTGCTGAGCTTCGCCGCCGCTTCGCCGGTGATGGTGTTCTGCCACGTGCGGAACTCCGCGAGCTGCTTCCCGTCCCTGTCAAAGGGCAGATATCCGTGCATCATGGCGCTGACGCCGATGGCCCCCGCCGTGGTGAGCGCCTGCCCTGTTTTTTCCTTCACGTCCCGCTTCAGGTCGGCGAAGCAGGCCTGCAGGCCCGCCTTCACTTCCTCCATGGAATAGGTCCAGACGCCGTTTACCAGCTTGCTGGCCCATTCATAGCCGCCCGCGGCCCCGGGGCGATCCCCCTCCCGCTCCATCAGAACGGCCTTGATGCGGGTCGAGCCAAGCTCGATGCCGATGACCGTGTTTTTCAGATCCATATCCGTCTCCCCTTTTTCAGTTTCTTTTTCATTCACCATATCACATTCCGCCGGAAAAATCCACCGCAAACAGTAAAAACCGCTTTCGAGCAAACGAAAGCGGTTTGTTTTCATAATCCGAAAAAGCCCATATACCAGCTGATGAGCGCTTCGCCGAACAGCAGCGCCAGCCATGCCCCCGCCGCGATGGCAGGGCCGAAGGGAAACTGCTTCTCCGCGTTTTTCAGCTTCGGCAGCAGGAGCGCGGACAGCAGCCCCAGAATGCAGGCAAAAAGGAAGCCCGCAAGGTTCACGCTCCATTTGAAATACAGCCCCGTCATGAACAGGAGCTTGATATCGCCGCCGCCCATAGCGTCCTTCTTCATCACCTTTTCCAGCAGCAGCACCACCAGCAGGATGGGTACCGACAGGCTCAGGCCGCCGATGAGGCTCTGCAGCGCAGCCTTCCCGATATCGTCCGACAGAAGGATGAATACGACGCGCAGGACGATGCCCGCGATGATCAGCCCGTCCGGGATGATGTAATCCTCCAGATCCCGGAAGGAGATCCACAGCAGGATGCCCGCCCAGATGAGGAACTCGATCAGTTCAAGGCACACGCCCAGCCGCAGCCAGACGGACACAAACACGACGCCGCCGACCAGCTCCGCGATCATGTATTTCGGAGATATTTTCGCGCCGCAGTAGCGGCATTTTCCTTTCAGAAACAGCCAGCTGAATACCGGGACGAGGTCCTTCACGCCCAGCGTATGCCCGCAGTTCATGCAGTGGCTGCGGCCCCGGGAGATCTTTTCCCCGGCCGCGCCCCGGATGGCGGCGCAGTTCAGGAAGGAGCCCATCACCAGCCCCAGCAGCGCGATGAGGACCGTCATATATCCGAACAGCAGCGGCGGCAGCTCTACCTTCATGCCCGCCGCCTCAATGGATGAACATGGCGTCGCCGAACGAGAAGAAGCGATAGCGTTCCTTCACGGCGATGTCGTAGGCATTCAGAACGTGTTCCCGCCCGGCCAGCGCGCTCACCAGCATGATGAGGGTGCTCTGGGGCAGGTGGAAGTTCGTGATGAGCGCGTCCACGGCTTTGAAGCGGTAGCCGGGGTAGATGAAGATATTCACCCAATCGGAGAAGGGGCGCACGAAGCCGCTTTCATCCGCAACGGCCTCCAGCGTCCGGCAGGAGGTGGTTCCCACGCAGACGATGCGCCGCCCCGCCTGCTTCGCCGCGTTCAGCTTCGCCGCCGTTTCCTCGCTGATGATGCAGTATTCCGAATGCATCTCATGGTCGGTGATCTCCTCCTCCTTCACCGGTCGGAAGGTGCCGAGACCCACGTGCAGCGTGATATACAGAAGCTCCACGCCCTTATTTTCCAGTTCCTGCAGCAGCTCCGGCGTGAAGTGCAGCCCCGCGGTTGGCGCGGCGGCGGAGCCCGGCTCGCGGGCATAGACCGTCTGATACCGGTTCTGATCCTGCAGTTCCGCCTTGATATAGGGCGGCAGGGGCATTCTGCCCAGCTTTTCCAGCACCTCCAGGAAGATGCCCTCATAGTGGAAGCGGATGCGCTTGTTCCCGTCACTGACGGCCTCCACCACTTCCCCGGTCAGCTCCCCGTCGCCGAAGATGATCTTCGTTCCCACGGGCGTTTTGCGGCCCGGACGGGTCAGGCATTCCCACACGTTGTCGCCCTTGTCCGTCAGCAGCAGCACTTCCACCGCGCCGCCGGTGGGCCGGTGTCCGAACAGCCGCGCAGGCAGCACGCGGGAATCGTTCATCACAAGGCAGTCCCCCGCCTGCAGATATTCCGGCAGCCGGGAAAACACGCTGTGCGCCACTTCGCCGCTCGTTTTATCCAGCAGCATCAGCCGGGAGGAATCGCGCTTTTCCAGCGGCGTCTGCGCGATCAGCTCCTCCGGCAGAAAATAATCAAAATCTTTGGTCTTCAACCGATCTCCACCCCGTTAAAGTAAAAGTCGAGAATTTCCTCGCAGGTAAAGCCCAGCTCCGCCATGGCCTTCGCGCCGAACTGGCTCATGCCCACGTTATGGCCCCAGCCGGAGCCGGATACTAAATAACGCTTTGCACGGACCGTTCCGCCGCTGCCCGCCGTATCCCGGTCCAGCGCGGCGAGTCCGCTGCCGGTCATGACCGTCAGATGCTCCGTGTTCTCCAGCTCCCGCACCTGACCGCTCCCGTCCACCACGTAATAGCCTTCCAGCCCGTCTGCCGGGAAGTTCTCATTGTTGACGCAGAAATACGCATTTTCCGGGTCGTCCGCGTCCACGACGGTGAAGCGCTGGCTGCGGGTGTATTTCTGATAGGTATTGCTGAACAGGATGCTGCCCGCCCGCTCGCGGGAAAAGGTCCAGTTCCGCCCGTCGGCGTCCGTGAATTTCAGGGAGTAGATATTCCCCATCGCGGTATAGGTGGGCGTTACGCTGACGATCTTCGCGCAGTGGTAGCCCTTCATATTCAGGATATCCGTGATCTCGTCGGCGGTATAAACATAGGACCAGTGCTCATAGCCCGTATGTACGTGGCTCTCATAGGGATCCTCCCGGCCGCGCAGATAGGGAACGGCATCGTAAAACACGTTCTCGCTGCTCTCGGTCGCGCCGCCGTCGCAGGAATGGTAGAAGGTCTGCGCGTATGCCCCTTCATAGGTCATGTAGATGCCGCTGGTCTCCCGCACGGCCTGTTCGCAGTCCGCCGCATTCACGTTCACGCCCTGATAGCTCTGGCAGTCCGTGGAGGCGCAGAGATCGAACCCGTATTTCCCGTGTTTATAGAGGTTCGCCGCCGTATAGGTCCGGGCCGTGATGGCCTGCGCCTTCAGCGCTTCCAGCGGCCAGCCGGTACTCATCTCATAAGGCACCACGCCGCTGAGATAGTCGTCCATCTCGATGAAGTTGATGACCGTCAGGTTCAGCCCGTCCGCCCGGGAATACTGGAAGCCGCCGTAATACTTATAGCCCTTGAACCACGTGACGGGCCTCTGTCCTTCTTCCGAAGCACGGGGCATGACGCCCAGCGTTTTTTCGCCGCCCTCGTCGAACTGGAACAGCACCCGGCCCGTATCCGTTTCCACCACGGTGATGCAGCGGCTGGAGCCCGTCATCGCCGTGCCGAAGATGCCCCGGTCGGCAATGGCCTTCTCGGCGTCCTCCCGGCTGACGTAGCTGCCCGCATAGGCGCACCAGCTGCCGTTCATCCATGCCACGTACCCGTCCGAGCAGCCGGCGGCCAGCTCCTGCGCTTCCCGCAGCGAATCGCAGACGCCTAGCCGGATATGGTAGCAACCCACGGTGGCGCCGGGCTTTTTGGGCTTTTCGGAAACGTAGACGCTGCCGTCCCGATACATGGTCCAATCCTTCAACATACTGATGCCCGTCGCGTCCGTGCTACAGAGCTTCACGAAGCGGCGGTCCGCATCGAAATAGCCGAAGTCATAGCCGCTGCCCCGGTAGTTCAGCAGGTTCGCCGCTTCCAGCGCGTTATCGCCCCAGTACAGGCCGATGCGCACCCGCGCCACCGGGTCCTTCGGATTGGGGATCGGCTCCGGCGTCGGCGCGGGTTCGGGTGTGGGTTCCGGCGTCGGTTCCGGCGTGGGCGCGGGGGTAGGTTCCGGCGCAGGTTCGGGTGTCGGCTCCGGCGTCGGTTCGGAAGTCTCTTCCGGCTCCGCAGTCTCCGGCGTTTCGGCAGGCGTTTCTTCTGTGGGTTCGACAGGCGTTTCTTCCGGCGTTTCGGTGGGGGCGGCGGCGGTCGATCCTTCCGCTTCCGGGATCTCCGCCGTTTCTCCTTCCGCGAAACCCGCAAAGCTCAGCGTAAGGCAGAGCGCCAGCAGCAGGCATATCGCCCGGAAACCGGCATTTTTTGCATTTTTATTTCTGTGCATCGTATCTTTCCCTTGACTTTCGCCCTCTGCCGGTGTTATGATGCGCTATATTATTAAATCACATCGCGGCGGGGCCAGCTTTAATCGACACATTATAGCGTATTTCTCCCCGTCCTACAAGTGCAAATTCCCCCATTCCGGGGCTTCAGAAGGAGTGTATGACATGAAAAATTACAAAGTCGGCGTGATCGGCGCGACAGGAATGGTCGGCCAGCGGTTCGTTTCTCTGATGGAAAATCACCCCTGGTTCACTCTGACCGTGGTGGCCGCAAGCCCCCGGAGCGCCGGAAAGCGGTATGGGGACGTGATGGAGGGCCGCTGGCAGTTGGAGGTCCCCCTGCCGGACTGCGCGAAGGACCTGATCATCATGGACGCTACTGCCGACGCGGAAAAGATCGCGGGCATGGTGGATTTCGTTTTCTCCGCCGTGGATATGAAAAAGGACGAGATCCAGGCGCTGGAGGAGCGTTATGCGAAGCTGGAATGCCCCGTGGTGTCCAATAACTCCGCCCATCGGTGGACGCCGGACGTGCCCATGGTGGTACCGGAGATCAACCCGGAGCATATCCATGTGATAGAGAGTCAGCGCAAGCGGCTCGGCACGAAGCGCGGCTTCATCGCGGTGAAGTCCAACTGCTCCCTGCAGAGCTATGTGCCTGCGCTCCATCCTCTCCGGGAGTTCGGCGTGGAAAAGGTGCTGGTCTGCACCTATCAGGCCATCTCCGGCGCGGGCAAGACCTTCGAGACCTGGCCCGAGATGCTGGATAACGTGATCCCCTACATCGGCGGCGAAGAGGAAAAGTCCGAAAAAGAGCCGATGAAGCTGTGGGGCCACGAGGAAAACGGCGTCATCGTGAATGCCGCGTCTCCCGCCATCACGGCGCAGTGCCTGCGTGTGCCGGTCAGCAATGGGCACATGGCGGCTGTGTTCGTGAGCTTTGCGAAGAAGCCCACCAGGGAAGAAATTCTCGACCGCTGGGCGAAGTTCAGCGGCAAGCCACAGGAGCTGGCGCTGCCCATGGCGCCCAGGCAGTTCCTGCACTACTTCACCGAGGACAATATGCCCCAGACAAAGCTGAACCGCAATCTGGAAAACGGTATGGCGGTCAGCGTGGGCCGTCTGGGTGAGGACACCCAGTATGACTACAAGTTCGTCTGCCTGAGCCACAATACCCTGCGCGGCGCGGCCGGCGGCGCGGTCCTGCTGGCAGAGCTTCTCTGCGCGGAAAACTATATCTGAGTCACCAAAAGAGACCTTCGCCCGGGACGCGGTTCGGCGTCCCGGGCGTTTTTCTGTCTGATTTTTTCGGAAAGGATCTTTTCGGCATGAAAAAACCGATCTTTACCGGCTGCGCCGCCGCTCTCGCCACGCCCTTCCGGGATGGGGAGCTGTGCGTTCCGGCGCTGCAGCAGCTCATCGACTTCGTCATCACCGGCGGCTGCGCCGCCATCGTGCCCGCCGCCACCACCGGTGAGAGCGCTTCCCTCTCCTATGCGGAGCATCGGGCGCTGGTGGGCGCTGCGGTGCGGGCCTCGGCGGGGCGCGTCCCGGTCATCGCCGGTGCGGGGAGCAACAGTACGGAGCACGCCCTCACTCTCATCCGGCAGGCGGAGGACGCGGGCGCGGACGCGCTGCTGCTGGTGACGCCCTATTACAACAAGACCTCCCAGTCCGGCCTTATCCGGCATTACACCTATCTGGCGGACCGGACGCCCCTGCCCATCCTGCTCTACGACGTGCCCGGTCGCACGGGGATGCGCATCCTGCCGGAAACGCTGGCGGAGCTGAGCCGCCACCCGGGCATCTTCGGCGTGAAGGCGGCGGGCACGGACGTGGAGGAAGTTTCCCGCGCCATGCGCCTGTGCGAGCCGGATTTCTGCTTCTACAGCGGCAATGACAGCCTGACGCTGCCCCTCATGGCGCTGGGGGCGAAGGGCGTGGTGAGCGTGACGGCGAACGTGGCCCCGGAGGCCATGAGCGAGCTGACGCGGCTCTGCCTCGCGGGCGACTATCCTAGCGCAGCGGCGGTGCATTTTGAGTATCTCGCGCTGATGGACGCGCTGTTTGCGGACGTGAACCCCATCCCCCTCAAGGCCGCGCTGGAGCTTTGCGGGCTGTGCTCCGGCGAACTGCGCCTGCCCCTCACGGAGCTGAATCCGGAAAAGCAGACAGCGCTGGAAACCGCGCTGAAGGCATACGGGCTGGCGGGAGGGTAAGCATAAATCGCACCCGGCGGACGTCTGTCCCCCGGGTGCGTTGGTTTGCTCTTTCTTACCCCCGCTCGTCCTGCTGCTCCTTCATGCGGAGCTGCAGCCGGTCGGCGATGAGGGCGATGAACTCCGAGTTCGTGGGCTTCCCCTTCACGCCGGACACGGTATAGCCGAAATAGCGCTGCAGGACCTCGATATCGCCCCGGTCCCACGCCACCTCGATGGCGTGGCGGATGGCCCGCTCCACGCGGGAGGGCGTCGTGCCGTATTTCTTCGCCACCGAAGGATACAGCGCCTTGGTGACGGCGTTGATCATCTCCATGTCCTTCGCCGTTTCGATGATGGCCTCCCGGATATACTGGTAGCCCTTGATGTGCGCGGGCACGCCGATCTCGTGGATGATCTCGGTCACCAGCGTTTCGATGCGCTTCTCCTGCTTCACCCGCTGGGACGCGGGCAGGCTCACCACGCCCGCGGTGGCGTCGCTGGTCATGCCCACGGCGCGCACCCGGTCGAACACGTCCTCAAAATCGCAGGGCTTCGTGATGAAGTAATACGCCCCCAGCGCTGCCGCATCCGCGATGACGCGGGTATTGGCAAAGGCGGACAGGACGATGACCGCGGGCCGGTAGCCCTCCCGCCGGTTCAGATTGCGCAGGATGCCGTATCCGTCCACCTTGGGCAGCACCATGTCCATCAGCACCACGTCCGGCTGCTTCTCCCCGATGAGGCGCAGCAGGGTCTCCCCGTCGCAGGCCGTATCCAGCAGCTCCACGCCGGCTTCCGCCAGCGCCGCGTCCCGCGACAGCATCAGGAAATCCTCGCTGGCGTCCGCGATGATGAGCTTCACGTTCTTTTCCATTCGTCATTCCTCCGTTTGATGTTCGTCACAACGGCAGACCTGTTTATTTCTGCAGCGCGGCGTGCTGCCGTGCATGGTTTCCGTTCCGTGCGCTCATAATCTACCATAAGCCGTCGGGAATTGCAAGGACTTTTTGGCATATAATGGTAATTATTTTCCAATTTGCCGAAATACTGCCATCCGTGCGGGGCAGGGGCCAGCAAAGGCTTGACATTTTCCGCCGCCTGCGGGATAGTAGACCCAAAACGGCCGCTTCGGCGGCACAGGGAGGAAATCAGAATGGAATTATCGGAACTGCGGATGGAAATCGACCGGGTGGACGCCGCGCTCACGCCGCTCTTTCTCAGGCGCATGGAGCTGAGCCGGCAGATCGCGGAAGCCAAGGCCGCGCAGGGTCTGCCGATCCTGAACGCAGCGCGGGAGGCGGAGGTGCTGGACAAGGTGAGCGCCGATGCGCCGGAGGAACTGAAAGGCTCCGTCCGGGCGCTGTACGCCGAGATCATGCGCCTGAGCCGGGCATATCAGGCGGCGGTGAAGCCGGAGCTGAAATAAGTCAGCCGCAGGGGTTTCCCTCGTCGGAGTCCCCTGCGGCTTCTTTTTTTACATACGGTGGGCATTCACCCACTGAAGCAGCGCGTCATAGTCCATGCTTCCGGCGGCGGTGTCCAGTCCGGCGCGGATAACATCGTCGTCCGTGCAGCTCATCGAAATGCCGTTCAGCTCCAGAAACACCAGCATGGTAAGCATACCGATGCGCTTGTTCCCGTCGATAAACGCATGGTCGGAGATAAGGGAATACCCCAGCCTTGCGCCCTTTTCCGCCGCAGTGGGATAAAACTCCATGTCCCCGAAGCCGGCATAGGCGCTTTCCAGCGCGGATTCCAGCAGGCCCTCGTCCCGGACACCCGCGCTGCCGCCGGTCTCCGCAGTAAGCATTTCATGGAGGCGCAGCACCTGTTCCTTTGTCAGTCTCATTTCGCCAGCTCCTCAAACGCGGCGCGGTATTTTTCAAGGATGCGCGCCCCGGCGGCCTCCGCCGCACCGTCCGCAGCCGGGAGCCGCTGCCATTCCGCCTTCGTCAGCACATTCATCCGGGAGGGCTCGACCGTACCGTAGCGCGTGGTGTGATCCTCGTTCCGGAAGAAGCGGAAACCACACTTCTCCTGCACCCGGGCGGACCGGGCGTTGCGGAGATAATGGCAGCAGAACACCGCGTCCAGCCCCATGTCCTCAAACAGCCAGCGCAGGACGGCATTCACCGCCTCCGGCATCAGTCCCTGTCCCCAAAGGTCCCGGGTCAGCACAAAGCCAAGCTCCCGGCAGCGGAGCGCCTGAAATTCCGGTGTGTCCGCGTCCTCACGAGCTTCGACGCCCAGCGAACCAATGACCTTGCCTTCCCGCTCCAGCGCGAAGATCCTCTTCCCTTCGATAAAGTCCGCTAAAACCGCGCGGCTGACCTCCCGGCTCTCATGTGGCAGCCAGCCCGCCATCTGCCCCACGCCGTCAACGGAGGCGTATTCATAGAGATCCTCCAGATCGAATTCCCGGAAGGGACGCAGGATGAGCCGTGGGGTTCGCAGAATAACGCCGGTGATGTCGATCTCCGCGTTCATTATTATCCTTCTCTCTGTTTCGGAATGCAGGCAGTATACCAGCGGTGGGAAGACCTGTCAAGACGCCGCCGGTATACGTGTTTACGC
The DNA here is from genome assembly GCA_045628925.1 of Oscillospiraceae bacterium. Classification (GTDB taxonomy): domain Bacteria; phylum Bacillota; class Clostridia; order Oscillospirales; family Oscillospiraceae; genus UBA1774. The sequence continues at coordinate 24,402 of JAZQQF010000123.1, forward strand.
CGCATCGGACAGGGGTTTTCCCGCCTCCAGCATTCTCTCCGCGCTGATGCCGTAGCCCTTTGTGGGGTCGCCCACCAGTACGTGGGTCACCTAATGATACCTACCAAAAGTCCTCAACACTCAGCTGCATATCGCGGAAAAAGCCCATTTTCGGTAGATTTGAGAGCGAATTGACCTGTTCAGTTCGCTCTCTTTCTATTTTCAACGCTAAAAATGTGAAAACGGAAGGGGCATATACAGCATGGACTTCCAGGTCACACCCCATCAACTTCGACATACGTATATCACAAATCTGATCTATGCCGGAGTGGACCCCAAGACAGTTCAGCACCTTGCTGGACACGAGAACAGCAAAATCACGATGGATATCTATGCGAAGGCCAAATATAATAAGCTGGGTGAATTGGCCGCTGTTGTAAACGCTGCGTTGCCACCGATAGCCGGATGATGGACGACCGCCGTTCCTCTGCGCTTTGCAGTGAAACGGCGGTCACATTTTTGATACAATTCAAGATTCAACAGTGAAAAAAGAAATATGATAGAAAATAATTGAAAGTATACTTACAATTATTATTGACTATTATTGTAAGTAGAAGTACAATCTAAAAGAAGGAGTGATTCTTTATGGCGATTACGACAAAGGAAAGCATCCTAAAGGTTCTGGCTGCGTATAACCCGTGGTGGAAAACCGGGGCAGTCAATCCGAGGATGACAAAGACCTACAAGAGATTTGCCTTTTATGAGGCGATGAAGCGGCTGAACGATACGGGCATTCGCCGTTCAGTCGTATTGACCGGTACGCGCCGCGTGGGAAAGACAACCATTCAGTATCAGATGATTAATGCTCTGTTGAACGCCGGAGTCGCACCGCAGAAAATCGTGTTTATTTCCATGGATCATCCCATGCTGAAGCTCAGCCAGTTTCATGACGTTCTGGAGTGCTACCACGAAAATATATATCCGGAGCAGGATGTATACTACTTTTTTGACGAAGTCCAATACGCGCAGGATTGGGATCGCTGGCTGAAGACGATTTACGATACACAGCCCGATACTCGTGTCGTGGCAACCGGCTCTGCCAGCCCTGCACTGATGAAAGGCAGCCGCGAAAGCGGTGCCGGACGCTGGACGGTCATTCAGGTGCCGACTCTGTCTTTCTACGAATACTGCGAGCTGTTGGGAATTGACCGCCCGGATATTCCGCCCGATTTGAAAATCACGTCGCTGCTTCACAAGACGCAGTATGAGCGGACACAGATCATGATGCAGCTTTCCAAAGTGCAGAACCATTTTATGCGCTATTTGCAGGTAGGTGGTTTCCCGGAACTTGCACTGGCAGATAACGACTTGATGGCGCAGCAGATCATGCGCGAGGATGTTGTGGACAAGGTGCTGAAACGCGACCTGCCGTCGCTGTACAGCATCCGAAATGCGACCGAACTGGAGCGGATTTTCCTGTATCTCTGCAATGTCTCCTCAGAGATTGTTTCCATTGATGCCATAACAAAAGAGCTGAACGGCGTTTCAAGAACGACGGTTGAAAACTATATTCAGTATCTGGAAAGTGCCAATCTGATTTATCTGAGCTGGCCGGTGGATATGGCTGGGAAGAAAGTGTTGAAAGCCCGCCCCAAAATATACATTGCTGACGCGGCAATCCGCAATGCAGTCCTGATGGATGACTCGGTGATGTCTGACCCGGTCGAAATGGGAAAAATCGTGGAGACGGCTGTATATAAGCATATCGCCGCATTCTACTATCAGATTGCGACCTCGGTAGGCTACTTCCGCGGCGGGAAGAAAAACGGGGAAATCGATGTTGTTGTAGATTATCCGAATATCCAGAACATTCTGGTCGAAGTCAAATACAGAGAGGGTGCGCCAATCGCTGACGATGACGCCATTGTCGAGTTGTGCGAAGAATCCTCTGCCGCCATCATCGTGACAAAAAACGCAGAAGACTTTGGTGTTCACAATACAAAATGCGGCAGGGATCTTCTCCGCATCCCGGCGTTCGCATTTCTGTATCTGCTGGGTAATGCCGAAAAGCACGGATATCGCGGAGCGGGACAGTAAGGTTGGGCATACGGTCTCAAAACCACACTTCATGCCCCTCAGTTCAGCAAGCGCTGATTCCACGTGAAAAAGTACAGACTATGCGTCAAAAGCACGGAAATCACCGATTTCCGTGCTTTTTTATTTCAATATGGTTTATGTGCCGATATCTCGTTTTGTCTCGTTTTTGACCCTTTCAAAACCGAAAAAAACGGGTTAATTAGGGGATAAACGTCAAAATGGGTTAAAAAAGGGCTAGTTTTCGGGCAAAAGACGAGGTAGATTGACAACGTAGCGAAATCTGTCTGAACTGCTTTTTAGTCCCCTACATGAATTAGTCCTGTGTCATACATAGCCCTCTTTGGAATCGCTCCAAAGAGGGCTATTTCTATTTCAGGGAAAGGAGGAAACGAAGATGAGCGAATGCAGAGTGATCGCAATTACCAATCAGAAAGGAGGCGTCGGAAAAACCACCACGACCGTGAATCTCGGTATCGGCCTCGCCCGTGAAGGACAGCGAGTGCTGCTTGTCGATGCTGACCCGCAGGGCAGCCTGACCGTCAGCCTCGGAACGCCTGTGCCGGACGATCTGCCCGTATCCATTGCCACGATCATGCAGAACATCATCGAGGACAGACCGCCGCCCGATGATTACGGCCTAATTCATCACCAGGAGGGCGTCGATCTGCTCCCGGCCAACATCGAGCTGTCCGCGTTTGAAGTCAGCCTCGCTACGGTAATGAGCCGTGAGTACGTACTGCGGGATGCGTTTGCGCCGCTCAAGGAGCGTTATGACCACATTCTGATCGACTGTATGCCTTCCCTTGGGATGATGACGATCAACGCGCTTGTGGCGGCTGACAGCGTTATCATTCCCACACAGGCGAGCTACCTCTCCACAAAGGGCCTGTTTCAGCTGATGCGGACGATCTCCAAGGTCAAGCGGCAGATCAACCCGAAGCTGACCATTGGCGGCGTACTGGCAACGATGGTGGACAACCGAACGAACAACGCCCGCAGCGTCGTTGCGGCGCTGCGTCAGACCGGCGGCAATCTCCGCGTGTTCGACACCGAGATCCCGTTCTCCGTGCGGGCGGCAGAGACAAGCGCCCAGGGAAAAAGCATTTTTGCCCATGACGGAAAAGGCAAGGTAGCTGCCGCCTATGAAGCGCTGACGAAGGAGGTGTTGAGTCATGAGCAGCGTGAAGCCAATCGACCTCGGTCTGAAAGCCGCATACGATGAGCTTTTCATGGACGACAAAGGCCGGGAGGAAAACCGACTGCCCAAAATCTACAACCTTCCGTTGGCTGAGATCGACGATTTTCCCGGCCATCCGTTTCAGGTCCGTATGGATGAGGACATGGAGCAGCTCATGCAGAGCGTCCGGGAGCGCGGTATCATCACGCCTGTGACCGTCCGGCAGAAGGACGACGGCAGATATGAGCTTGTTTCCGGTCATCGCCGTAAAAGAGCCAGCGAGGAAATCGGGCTTGAAACCATTCCGGCGGAGATCAAGGAACTGAGCCGCGATGAGGCCATTATCCTTATGGTAGACTCCAATCTTCAGCGGTCAACCATACTGCCGAGCGAAAAAGGCTTTTCCTACAAAATGCGGCTGGAGGCCATGAACCGGCAAGGTCAGCGCACGGATTTAACTTTGTCCCCAGTGGGGACAAAGTATGAGCGGTCATCGGATGCAATAACTGCGGAAACCGGAGACAGTCGAAACCAGATATATCGTTATATCCGCCTCACCGAGCTTTGTTCCGGTCTGCTTGACCTTGTAGACGAAGGACGCATCGCGCTTCGCCCCGCTGTGGAGCTGTCCTATCTCACGCAGGAGGAGCAGGATAATCTGCTTGAAGTCATTTCCTATCAGGACGCGACGCCATCACTGGCGCAGGCCATCAAAATGCGGGGCTTCTCCCAAAACGGAAAGCTCAGCGAAGAAGTGATCGAATCCATCCTGTGCGAGGAAAAACCGAATCAGCGGGAGAAGATCAGCTTTCAGGCATCCCGTCTGCGTATGTATATCCCCGCATCTATCTCGTCCCCGAAGCAGACCGAAGAATATGTACTCGCAGCGCTGGAGTATTATCAGAGGCATTTGGAAAAGGAGAGATCGCAGAACCGCATGAGAGAACACGGCAGATGACTTCCAAGGGGGCAGTCTGCCCATTTTTGGCACAGGTGCATTCGCGTTGTCTCCCCCCCTCACACTCCCC
>JAZQQF010000124.1:0-33863 GCA_045628925.1 Oscillospiraceae bacterium
GGGCGGCATCGGCTCCAGCGTGGTGAAGCTCTTTGACCTGACCGTGGCGGCCACGGGTCTGAATGAAAAGACCGCCGCCGCGCTGGGCCTCAGCTATGAATATGTCATCCTTTCGCCGGACGATCATGCGGCCTACTATCCCGGCGGCGAGACCATGACCATGAAGGTGCTGTTTGAGAAAGGAAGCGGAAAAGTCCTCGGCGCGCAGATCGTGGGCAAGACCGGCGTGGACAAGCGCATCGACGTGCTGGCCACCGCCATCTACGCGGGCATGACGGGCAGCGAGCTGAAGGAACTGGATCTTGCCTATGCGCCGCCCTTCTCCTCCGCCAAGGACCCGGTGAACATGGCGGGCTTCATGATCGAGAACATCGTCACCGGCAAGGTGAAGCAGTTCTATCTGAAGGACCTGCCGACCCTGCCGAAAGACGGCAGCGCGACCCTTTTGGACGTGCGCACCCCCGAAGAGCTGGTGGAGGACGGTTATCCCGAAGGCTTCAGCCTGAACATCCCGGTGGACGAGCTGCGGGAGCGCATCGGGGAAGTGCCGGAAGGCAAGCCCGTCTACGTGATGTGCTATTCCGGCCTGCGCAGCTACGTGGCCAACCGCATCCTCGCCCAGAAGGGCTTCGACTGCTATAACTTCACCGGCGGCTTCCGCTTCTATGAAAGCGTCCTGTCGGAGAACCCGGTGGCGGGGGCGCATCCCTGCGGCCTGAAAAAGACGGAAAACTGAGCGCTTTTGGATAGGACCGGCGGATGGGGCAGCCCGTCCGCCGGTTTCCGTCTTGCAAGTCAATGCAGAAATGCGTATACTGATATATCAGAAAATACCCGGCAAGGGGAACGGAAAGGACGGGGAGCAGATGCCGGAACGGATCGAGATCACCCGATACACGGGGAGCGACGCGGAAAACATCCGCAGGCTGCGTCAGGCGCTGGCAGAGGCGGACGCGGTGGTCATCGGTGCGGGCGCGGGCCTCAGCACCGCAGCGGGCTTCACCTATTCCGGCGAGCGGTTCCGGAAATGGTTCTCCCGGCAGGAAGAAGCCTACGGCTATCACGATATGTATTCCGGCGGCTTTTACCAATATGCCACGCCGGAGGAGGAATGGGCCTTCTGGTGGCGGAATATCTATGTGAACCGCTATCTGGATCCGCCGAAGCCCACCTATCGGGAGCTGGAAGCGCTCACGGCGGGGAAGGATCGCTTCGTCATCACCACCAACGTGGACCATTGCTTTCAGAAGGCGGGCTTCGGGAAGGAGCGGCTGTTTTATACGCAGGGGGACTACGGTCTCTGGCAATGCTCCCTGCCCTGCCATCAGGCGACCTATGACAACGAGGCGCAGGTGCGGGAGATGATGGCCGCCGACGAGGGGCTGACCGTGCCCACACGACTCATACCCCGCTGCCCGAAATGCGGGCGGCCCATGATGATGAATCTGCGGGGCGACGACCGCTTCGTGGAGGATGCGGGCTGGGATGCGGCGGCGGGCCGCTTTGATGATTTTCTCCGCGCACACCAGACGGGGAAGGTGCTGTACTGGGAGCTGGGCGTGGGCTTCAATACGCCGGGCATCATCAAATATCCCTTCTGGCGCATGACCATGGAAAACCCGGAGGCGTTGTATGCCTGCGTGAATCTGGACGATGCGCTCTGCCCGAAGGCGATCGCGGACCGCAGCATCTGCATCGACCGGGATGTGAACGAGGTGCTGGCGCTGCTGCGGGCGTGAAACGCGGGAAAACAAAAAACGAAGTAACCTTTCCGATGATGCGGAACTGTTGCAGATAGAGCGAAATGAGAAGGAGCGGCGATCATGGACGAGATCAATCCGAAGAATATACGGGAAGAAGCGATCCGGCGGCTGAACGATCCGGAGCAGGCCATACAGTTTATGCAGAAGATACTGGCGCAGCACGGGAAACCGCCGCTGAGCCCGGAAACAGTGGAACGCATTCGGAATAATGCGGACGGCGTCCGGCAGCATGAAGCGGCGGAGCAGGCATATGAGGTGATGCAGGGATATCTGGCCCTGAAAAAGCGTCACCCGGTAGCTGCGGATGAAGCAAACATGAACCGTGTGGCGTATTTCTTCCTGGAAGAGGAGCACGACGAGGCGGCGAAGGCGCGAAATGATGCCTTCATCGAATCTCTGGAAACGCCGCAGGGACGGAGAGATCTGTTCTTCCGGGCAGTGGATTATCTGGACGGGCAGAGCGAAAAGCATTTCTTCGAGCGGGACCTGAACCGTCTTCCGCAGCTCTTTCATGACTATACGAAGCTGATGGGTATCGGCTGGGTCGTGGATTCATGCCTCACTGTTTGGTCCAGAACACTGGAAATGGCGGACGTGGACCCGGAGATCCGGCAGCGGCTGGAGGAATGGCGCGATGTCTATGAGTGCGGCGGCGTCATCCAGAATTACGTGGAGTTCATGCAGAAACCGGCTTACAGCAGCGTCAGTATGCTCTCATGGGAGGAAATGGAGAATCTGACGAGCTCCGTCAGCGGCTTGGAGAAGGGGCTTGAAACACAGATGGGGCAGCTCCTGAGCGGGACGCTTTCCGACGGGATGGGCGTGAAGATGGAGCTGAAGGACGGACCGGTGGAACAGATGGGCCGGAAGCTGGGGGAGATGGGCCTGCTGGACGGCGACGTGTTTTTCCTGGATGCGGACGGAAAACGCAAGAAGCATCTGGATGCGATCGAGGCGCTGACGAACGGAGAAACGGTCACCATCCGCCTGTATGCGGACCGTCATACGGATGTCGGCCGGGAATACGTGTGCAGACAGGTGGACGGCGAACTGAAACTGGAGACGACCGTCTGCAGACGGGAGGTAAAGCCTGACCCGGCATATCCGGAGACGCTGGATCATATCAATCCGCAGCTGCAGGCAATGTGGAAGCACAGCACGGGTGTGGAATACTTTGTAGACGGTCAGATCTGCAAGCAGCAGCAGGCAGCAAACGGCCTCCTGCAGGGCAAACGGGTCCTGATCAACAGCTATGCCAACGACCGGGACTATTTGGGCAAGCAGGAGATTTTTGAATATGACCCGGCGAACCCCGACCAGCTGAAGCTGGTGGAGACCGCGCTCTGCTCGCGGGAGGTCGACCTGAGCGGAAAGATCCGGAACCAGCAGAAACAGCTGGAGGAACTGGAACGGCTGCAGACGGTGCTTTCCGGTTCCGACCCCTTCTATGTGTCCAATTCGTCGGAATTCAACAAGGTGACGAAGGCACTGGACAAGCTCATCCGCTTCCAGAAGAACCCGGCCAAGGCGGCCGCCGCGCCGGAAGGGAAGCTGCAGGAGCTGTATGCGGACCTGCACGCCAAAACCGACGCCTATCTGAAAATGAAGCTGGAAAAGACCGCCCAGCGTACGGACGACGACACGCGGGGCCATCTGCGTTACAATACGATCGGTGCGCTGAAAAGCCTGACGGCGCCGGCTCATGCCGGGAGAATGGCGCAGCAGTTCCTCGCCTCGCTGCAGCAGCCCGCGCCGGAAAAAGCGCCTGTCCAGCGGGGACGGAGCGGCCCGCAGGGACCTTAACGCCTGTAATGACGTAACGATGCGCCGCCGCCGGTTTGACCGGCGGCGGCGCAGATATTCAGTATTCAATGGAGATGGGGACGCAATTGGGGATGACGAGCCGCAGCGTTTCTTCCTCCGAAAGTCCCAGCGCCAGTTTCATCAGGCAGCGCAGCGCAGCCGCGTGGGACACGATGACGGCCTTCCGCAGCCCCGAGATGCGCAGCTCCTCCAGAAAGGGCTGCAGGCGGGCACAGACGTCCGTGTAATTCTCGCCGCCGGGGGCCTTCGCGGTGAAGTCCGCCCGGAAACGCAGGAACGCCGGGTCAGTGAACCAGACAGCGTAGCGGGCTTCGGCGCGGACCTCCGCTTCCGTCCGTCCCTCAAATTCACCCAGACTGCGCTCCCGCAGGCGGGGCTCAAAAACCGTCTTTTCCGGCGGCGCGAAGGCAGCGGCAGTATCCCGCGTGCGCAGAAGATCGGAGACGTAATAGCGTTCCGCTCCCGCCAGCAGCGGATGGCCGCGCAGGGCCTCCGCTTCTTTCCGGCCCTTCTCCGTCAGCGGGCAGTCCAGCTGACCGGTGAAGAGGCTGCCGCCCGTGCGGGCATTCACGGCGTTGGCCTCGCTCTCTCCGTGACGGATGAGGATCAGCTCCATCGGCTGCGCAGCCCCGGGGATGTGCTCCGTGTGTTCGCGGGGGTCCATGTTCGATATCATGGGCATTCCTCCTGTTGTCCGGATATACTTTCCAATCCCAGTATACCACGGTTTATCTGCCGTGCAGGAAAATTAAACGGGATTTTTGCAAAAAAACCGGCGGGAAATGAAAATCCGGCTTGCACCGCGGGGAATAAACTGCTATACTGAACCAATCTGAAACAGTAAACTGAGGACCGAACGGTGAAAAGAGGAACGCTATGCGAATCGTTGTGAAAGTGGGTACCTCCACGCTCACCCACGCCACCGGCAATCTGAACATCCGCCGGGTGGATAAGCTGTGCCGGGTGCTGAGCGATATCAAGAATGCGGGGCATGAGGTCATCCTTGTGTCCTCCGGTGCGGTGGGCATGGGCGTGGGCAAGCTCAGCCTGAAGGAACGCCCGAAGGATATCCCCTCCAAACAGGCTGTGGCTGCAGTGGGGCAGTGCGAGCTGATGTATACCTATGACCGGGCCTTCAGCGAGCATAACCACGTGGTGGCGCAGATTTTGCTGTCTGCCTACGACGTGGAGAACGAAGAACGGCGGCGCAACTTCCACAATACCATTTTCCGCCTGCTGGAGTTGGGCGTACTGCCCGTCATCAATGAAAACGACACGGTGGCCACGGAGGAGCTGACCATCGGCGACAACGATACCCTGAGTGCCATCGTGGCGGTGAGCGCCGGGGCGGACCTGCTGGTGCTCCTGTCGGATATCGACGGGCTGTATACCGCCGACCCCCGGAAGGACCCGAACGCGAAGCTCCTGAAGGAAGTCCGCGGCGTAACACCGGAGATCATCGCCCTTGCCGGGGGCAAAGGCTCCTCGCTGGGCACCGGCGGCATGGCCACGAAGCTCAGTGCGGCAAAGCTGGCCAATGATGCCGGCATTGATATGATCATAGCCAACGGCTCTGACCCCGACCTGCTGTACGCCATCACCGAGGGGCAGGCGGTGGGCACCCGGTTTCTTGCGGAGGGAAAAGCATGACGACGAAAGAAATTCTCATTGCGGCGAAAAATGCGGCTCCGGCCCTCAGCGGCGTGACCGCAGAGCGGAAAAATGCGGCGCTGGAAGCCATGGCGAAGGCGCTGGAAAGCCGGAGCGCGGAGATCCTGGCGGCCAACGCGCAGGACGTTTCGGCGGCGAAGGGCAGCATTTCGGACGTGATGCTGGACCGGCTGACCCTCACGGAAAAGCGTATTGCCGATATGGCGGAGGGCATCCGGCAGGTGGCCGCGCTGCCCGACCCGGTGGGACGGGTCATCAAGCACGTGGAGCGCCCCAACGGGCTCGTCATCGAGCGCATCGGCGTGGCCATGGGCGTTATCGCCATCATCTATGAATCCCGCCCGAACGTGACCTCCGACGCGGCGGTGCTGGCCATCAAGGCCGGGAGCGCCTGCGTCCTGCGGGGCGGCAAGGAGGCGTTCCGCTCCGCATCCGCCATCGTCGCAGCCATGCAGGAGGGCCTGAGCGCCGAAGGTCTGCCGAAGGAGCTGGTGCAGCTCATTCAGGATACCACGCGGCAGAGCGCACAGGAGCTGATGACCGCTGTGGGCTACGTGGACCTGCTCATCCCCCGGGGCGGCGCGGGCCTTATCAAAGCCTGCACGGAGAATGCCAAGGTGCCCTGCATCCAGACCGGGACGGGCATCTGCCATATTTACGTGGACGCTTCCGCCGATCAAAACAAGGCGCTGGATATCATCGAAAATGCCAAGACCAGCCGCCCCAGCGTGTGCAACGCGGAGGAGGTGCTGCTGGTGCATTCGTCCATCGCGCCGTTGTTCCTGCCCCGGCTGCGTGAGCGGCTGGTGGCAGATCGCATCGCTGCCGGGAAAACGCCTGTGGAGCTGCGGCTGGACACCCGGGCGCAGGCGATCATCCCCGGCACTCCGGCGGGGGACGCGGATTTCGACACGGAGTTTCTGGATTACATCCTCGCGGTCGGCATCGTGGACAGCGTTTCGGAGGCCATCACCCACATCGCGAAGCATTCAACCGGCCACAGCGAGGCCATCCTCACCGGGGATGACGCGGCGGCGGACGTTTTCGTCAGCTGCGTGGACAGCGCGGCGGTGTACGTGAACTGCTCCACCCGCTTCACGGACGGGGGCGAGTTCGGCCTCGGCTGCGAGATGGGCATCTCCACACAGAAGCTCCACGCACGGGGGCCGATGGGGCTGGAGGAGCTGACGACCTTCAAATACGTCATCCACGGCGACGGACAGATTCGGTAAAATTCGGACACGGACATTGTGAAAAAGCGGGCGATTCATGAATCGCCCCTACGGCGCTGCAGCGCTTGAACATTCTGCTGTATGGGCGCATCACGATGCGCCCGTGTGAGCGGTAAGGAAAACATCTCAAAACAACGGCGCGGAGCGATATGCTCCGCGCCGTGAGGTTATTAATAGATCCGGTAATTCCCGCTGAGGGCCAGCAGGGTGAAGAAATAGAGGCAGTTATCGTAATACCGCCGCTTGTCCGTCCGCATGGGCATGGCGAAGAAATCCTTCACCGCCTGCAGCCGATGCTTGCCGGTAGAGGCCAGCGAAGCGCAGGCCCACGTGGCCTTCATCCCCACGGGGTGCATGATGGGCTCATGAGTGAAGGGCGTCCCATCCGGGAACATGACGTACTGGCTGGGGTTCGGGTCCTCATAAACGTAATCCTGCAGCGTGTCGGCAAACTCCGTCTGCCACGGGTCAACGCCGAACCACGTATGGTCGAGGGAAATATTGATGGCCACCCGGTAGGCGTCGGAGAAATAGCAGCGGCCGAGGTTTGCCCACGGATTATCCTTCTGCGCCTCGGGGACCGGCATGGGATGCCCGTCAAAGCCGGTCATATTGGGCGCAAGGCCGGTGCGCCACGAACAGGCCACGTGGAGGTATTTCCGGCTGTTCGCCGCCGCCTGACGCCAGAAATCCCGGTCCTCCTCATTCGCCCAGAGCGCGAAGAGATCATAGAAATGGGGCAGGTGATAGCTGGGGTCGGTGAACGGCGTTTCGGGCACGAACTTGATGAGCTTCGTGTCCGGGTCCCACATGGGGCCGCCGACGGGCTTCCCGTCCTCCACCGTGCCCTCGTTGTGGACGCAGGCATGGAGGATGCGCCTTGCCTGCACGCTGTAGTCCAGCGGCGGCGCCCCGTCGCCCCAGCGGTGGGAGGCGAAGAACAGGGCCATGGCGTAGTACTCTTCCCCGTCCGGCGCAGGGCCCTGCGCCCGGCGGCTGCCGTCCAGATTGCAGCTCCACGCAAAGTAGTCCTGATAGGGGCCGCTGTCATGGTGCATATACCTGAGGCTCCAGCGCCAGACCTTGTCGAAGATCTCCTTGTCGTTCATCTGCACCGCCATCATCATGGCGTAGCTCATGCCCTCGGTGCGGGCGTCGTCATTGCCGGTGTCGGTGAAATAGCCGGTGTCCGGGTCGGTCTCCCCGTAAAACCGGTATTCGCCCCGGGTGATTTCCGCCCACGCTTCCTGCACGCGGGCCTCCACGGCCTTGGGGTTCAGCCCCGCCTCCACAAACAGATTGGGATAACTGCGTTCGTTCATTCTTCTGACCGCCCTTCTCTGTCCGGCTCCGGATCTGCCAGCGTGGGGTCCTTCTCCAGCTCGGCCCAATGCGCCGTCAGCCGTTCATCGTCCTTCCGATGGGCAAAATAGGCCATCAGAAGCAGCACGGCCACCGCGCCGGAGGCCAGCGCGAAGAACAGACAGGCGGCGCTGAGACCCGCCTCCCGGCTTCGCAGCTGGAAGAACATAAAAACGAGAAAGACCATCAGGAAGAGAAACAGAACCGTCATCACCAGAACGGGGCCTTTCCCCAGAACCATGATGGATTTCTTCTTCCGCATGGGCGCTCCTTTCCCCGACAGAGGCCGGGACAGACTTTATTTGCCTATAGGGTAGCACATTCGTTCGCGCTGCGCAAGCGGAGATTCGGTTTTTGAACGAAATCATCTTCTCCGCCCGGCAGCTGCATACATTATATGTATGTATATGCTGTTGTTTTCTCACGGAAGACAGAAACGGCACGGGACCCCGGCGGACGGCAAAAACCGATCCGGACGGGGTCCCGGCCTGGAGAAAATCATGAAATCAAGTGAAGAACAGATCAGTTGATCAGGTGTACCTTCGTGGTGGGCAAATAACGGTCGGCGTTTTCATAATAGCTGACGGTGATCTTGCCGCCGGTCTTGCGGATGTTCTGCGCGACGATGCTGCCCACGAACTCCGCGTCGTTGCCGTTCAGATTGATATCGCCCTTCGGCGCGTAGAGAATGCCCACGTATCGGGCGCCGCCGCCGTTGACGGTGATGTTCCCGCTTTTGGACATGACCGCCACGGGGAAATCCTTCGTGCTGGTGATGGGCGCGCCGTTCAGGTCGATGTTTCCGTCTACCACCAGTACGATGGGGAAGGATGGCGTGTAGATCGTGGAGGCGTGCCCGTTGAAGGTCAGGTTTCCGGTGATGCGGATGTAGAGGCCGCCGGTCTGGTAGGCGGTGCCGCCCACCTCCAGCTCATAGCGGGAGAGCGCCTCGTCGATCAGCTCCTGAAAACCGGCCTTGCTGCTTTTCGTCACGTTGCCGCCGAACTGAATGACACCCGTCATGCCGCTCAGCGCCTGTTCAAAGGAACGGAAGGAGGGCATATCCAGCGCGATGGAGCCGCTGTTCCAGCCTTCGGCGTCCGGCATTCGATTATCCCTGCTCACGGCGGTGGCGACGGCACCGCTGCCCAGCTCGGCGTGCTGCATCCGAATGGAGCTGTTGGAGTGGATATTGCCGTTGATGAAGATATCGTTGCCGCCGATGGCGATGCCAAGACCGGATTCCTCGATGCGCTGCCCGGCGAACATGGCATAGGGGCAGCTGCCGAAAATGCTGGTGGCCTCTGCCGAGGCTTTGGCGGTCACGGTGCGGTCATACTGCCCGGTGAGCACGGCGGAAAAGCCCATGCTGACCTGATCGGTGAGCGTGACCGTGACGGTGCGGCCGGTGATGGTAAGCGTCATATCCACGGTTTCCGCATCGGGGTCGAAACCGTTCAGCGCGCAGTAGTCGTTGGCGGTCCCGGTGATAACGGAAAGCGTTTTGCGGCTGCCCAGATCGGCTGCGGCCGCCAGCGCCGCCGCGTCGGCGGCATTCTGGAGAGACTGCCTTCTGGCGGCCAGCAGCCCGAAATCCAGCGCCATTGCCGCGAAGCCGAACAGCGCCGTCAGGCTGAGGGCGACCACCACGGAAACTGCGCCGCGTTCGTTCCGCAGAAGCCGCTTTACGCCCTTCGGACGGTCAGATGCCGTTCTCATAGACCTCATCCTTCCCGCGCAGCTCCGCAGCCTCCAGACGGCGGCGGAAAATGCCGTTGGAAGCCTGCAGACGGGCGTTTTCCCGGGCAAGAGAAAGTGTTTCCTCCGTCTGGGCCTGCAGACGCTGCCCCAGCGCCGCGTTTTCGGCCTGCAGCCATTCCAGCTGTTCACCCCGGTCCTGCAGAGCAGCCTGTATCGTTTCGGCGGTGCGGGCTGCGTTTTCTGCCTGCCGGGTCAGCGTTTCCAGCCGCAGCGCCCGGTTTTCCAGCTCCCGGTCCCGGAGCGCGATCTCCTGCTCCAGCAGGGAAGTCTGCCTGATCAGGGCTTCCAGCTGCGTCCGCAGGTCGGAGGTCCGATCCTCGGCCAGCTGCGCACGAAGCTCCTGCTCCTGCTCCCGGAGCGTTTCCAGCTCACTTTCCTTCTCGACGAGCGTCTGATTCAGCTCCTCGGCCTGCGCACGGGCGCTGTCCAGCAGCGCGGCGGTGGCCGAAGCGCTCTGTCGGGCGGCCTGCGCGTTCAGCGTTTCCGATTCTTTTTCCGTCTGCAGCTGCTGATAGCGGGCTTCATCGGCACGGATGCGCTCCAACGCTTCGTCCATGTCCTTTTCCAGCGCGGCGTATTTCTCCTGCAGACTGCCCACTTCCGCATCCTTCTGCCGCCGGTAGTCGGCTTCGGCGGTTTGAAGCTGTACCTGCAGGCGGGCATTCTCACTCTGCAGTGATTCCTTTTCGGCCTGCAGACGCTGCAGCTCGGTGGCGTAGGTGTCCCGCTGACTCTGCTGCTGCTTTTTGACGAAGGTCAGATATTCCAGCACGCTGCGCTTCGTATAGCCGCCCAGATTGGGCTTGAGGATGCTGTTCAGGTCACCTTCCTCGGTCTTTTCCCGCAGCAGCTCAAGATAATCGCTCATATTCCGACCTCCCCGATCTGCAGACGCATCCCCGGCCTGAGTCCGGCCGCCGCCCCGGCGGCCAGCTCCAAAACGGAAGACGCTTTCGGATATCGCCCGCCCAGATGCCACGGGCGCACGGTCTCCCAACCGATGACGTTCAGTTCTCTGTCCAGATAGACCGCGTCGATGGCAAAGCGCATGAAGCAGCAATGGATGCTGCCGCAGCCTTTCAGGAGCAGACCTTCGCCGTCGGGAAGGGACTTGCGCAGCATCAGGCCCCGGAAGCGGCTCCAGAACCGATCCGCGACCTGCACGGAAGCAAGCGGTTCGTTTTCCTGATAGATGGAAACGGTTTTCATTTCAGCTCCTCCACGATCGTGATGAGGCTCGGCCCCATCAGCACGATGATCAGTACCGGGAAGATCAGACCGACCATGGGCAGCAGCATTTTGGTGGAGACCTTCGCCGCTTTTTCCTGCACCCTGCTCCGGCGGGCGCGCCGGAGCGCCGCAGATTGGGACTGCAGCACGTTTCGGATGGGAATACCCAGCTGCCCGGCCTGCACCAGCGCGCTGGTGACGCTGCTCAGATCTTCAATGCCGCAGCGCTCGCCCAGCAGGGTCAGCGCATCCTTCCGGCTGCGGCCCATGCTCATTTCCCGGTAGGAGACGGCCAGCTCGTCGATGAGCGGCCCGTCCATGGTCTCGATGATGTGGAGCATGGCCCGCTCGAAACCCAGACCCGCCGCCACGCTGACGCTGAGCAGGTCCAGCATATCCGGCAGCTGCTTTTCCATGGCCGTTTTCCGCCGGGTGGCGGCGGAGGAGCAGACATAGCGCAGCACCGTATAGGCGGCGAACACGCCGAAAACGAAATACAGGAGGCCGTGGAGCAGGTCGGTCCTGATCAGCAGCGCCAGCAGGATGCCCAGCAGCCCGCAGCAGACCATAAGAATGAGCTGCAGCGTGGTATACTCAGCGGGCGAGATGGTCCAGCCTGCCTGCTGCAGCAGTTTTTTCTGCTTTTCCGCTCCGGCGTTATCCCGGCTGCGGACGGGCAGCAGACTCGCAAGCATCGCGCTGAGCTTCTGGATGGCAGGGCGGATGACCCGTTCGGCAAAGGGCTTCGTCAGTTCCTCGTCACGGATCAGCCATGCGCGGGATGCGTCGCGGCTGAGCCGATCCAGCCGGGACGCGACGGCGTCCTGCTTTGCTGCCTTCCCGCCGAACAGCAGCAGGATAAGCGAAAACAGAAGCAGCCCGGCGCAGAGGGCGATGAGCGGGATCAGCATGGCA
Source organism: Oscillospiraceae bacterium (assembly GCA_045628925.1). Taxonomy (GTDB): domain Bacteria; phylum Bacillota; class Clostridia; order Oscillospirales; family Oscillospiraceae; genus UBA1774. The sequence continues at coordinate 11,759 of JAZQQF010000124.1, forward strand.
CGGCCTCCTTTCCGACGGTTTCAGTATTTGATATCCACGATGCGGTTAATGATGAAAAAGCCCGTGGCCTCCAGCACGACGCTGAGGATCAGCAGAACGCGGCCGATGGGATGGTGGAAAAATCCCTCCATATAGCCGGGGTTCAATACCATCAGGATGAGAATGATGCCTACCGGCAGCAGACCGATGACGATGCCGGAGATGCGTCCCTGCGCGGAAGCGACGCGCACATCGTTGCGCAGCTTGATGCGGTCGGAGATGGTCTCAGAAATGGTATCCAGAATCTCCGAAAGGTTTGCGCCCACCTGCATGGAGGTGATCACGGCGGAGACGAGCAGCTCCAGATCCTTGTTGTCTGCCCGCATGACCAGATTGTTCAGCGCCTGCTCCATGGAGGTCCCGTAGTTCATCTCCCGCACCACGCGGGCAAACTCCGTGGAGATGGGCGGCGGCATCTCTTTTGAGATGCTGCTCAGAGCCTGCTGGAAGGAATAGCCGGAGCGCATACAGTTGGACATGATGGTGAGGCTTTCGCCCAGCTGTTTGTTGAAAAGCTGCTGCCGCTGGCTGCGGGAGCGGGAGACCATGATGGGCGGGATGGCGAAGCCGATGATGCACAGGCCGGCAATCGCGATGACCTTCATCCGCAGCAGCGCGCCGATGAGGCCGGGGCCGATGGACAGCGCGGCCCACAGCAGCACGAACTCCTGCGCGCTGAACTTCAGCCCGGAGCCGGCGAGCGTATCCTCAAACCGGCGGCTGATGAGCTGCGTCTGCTTCTTCTTCCGGCGCGTTTTCTTTTTTTCGTTCAGCACCGCGTCGTGAACGTATTCCAGCTCCACGTTTTCCGCCAGCCGGTCCAGCCGGGAACGCACCCGTTCCCGGGGAGAATTGCCGAACAGGAGCAGCAGTGCGGCATAGAGTATCACGCCGATGCAGAGGGCGATCAGGGGGATGAGCATAACTTACCTCGCTTCAAAGCAGCCCTGAATCAGGGCTGGAACCATTCGTCCCGCACGGGGACGCCGTTGTCCGCCATTTTTTCCGCGAAGTTCGGGCGGATGCCGGTGGGGAGAAACGCGCCCCGGCTGCCGTCCGGACCGAAGCCGGAGGGCCGGTAGACGAAAATATCCTGCAGGGTGACGGTGTCGCCCTCCATGCCCACCACTTCGGAGATGCTGACGATCTTGCGGCTGCCGTCCCGCAGGCGGGACTGCTGTACCACCACGTCCAGCGCCGAGGCGATCTGCTCCCGGATGGCCTTCACCGGCATTTCCAGCCCGGACATCAGCACCATGGTCTCCAATCTCGACATCAGATCCCGGGGTGAGTTGGCGTGAGCGGTGGTCAGGCTGCCGTCATGGCCGGTGTTCATGGCCTGCAGCATATCCAGCGTTTCGCCGGAACGCACCTCGCCCACCACGATGCGGTCGGGCCGCATTCGCAGGGCGTTGCGCACCAGATCGCGGATGGTCACCGCGCCGGTGCCCTCCACGTTGGCGGGCTTGCTCTCCAGCGTGATGACGTGCTCCTGCCGGAGCTGCAGCTCGGCGGCGTCCTCGATGGTGACGATGCGTTCGTTTTCCGGGATATAGGCGGATAGTACGCTGAGCAGCGTGGTCTTGCCGCTGCCGGTGCCGCCGGAGACCACGATGTTCAGACGCGCCTTCACGCAGGCCTCCAAAGACGCCACCATCTGCGGGGAAAGGGAGCCGAAGCGGATGAGGTCGGCCACGGTGAGCGGGTTTTTGGAGAATTTGCGGATGGTGATGGTGGGGCCGGTGAGGCTGCACGGGGGGATAATGGCGTTCACGCGGCTCCCGTCGGCCAGACGGGCGTCCACCATGGGGCTGGATTCGTCGATGCGGCGGCCGATGGAGGTGACGATGCGGTTGATGATGTTCATCACGTGTTCGTCATCCCGGAATTTCACGGCGGTCTTTTCGATCCTGCCATGCATTTCCACGTAGACCCGGCTCGGCCCGTTGACCATGATCTCGCTGATATCCGGATCCTCCAGCAAGGGATCCAGCGGGCCGAGGCCCACGATATCGCTGTAAAGCTCCGCGACGATGCGGCTCCGTTCGCTGCGGGGGATATCCGTGCCGCGCAGGTTGACGACCGATTCGATGGTCGAGCGGATGAGATCGCCGGATCCCGCCGTTTCCTCCCCCAGCTGGGCGGGATCCCGGTTGATGAGGTCGATGACCTCCCGGTGTATCCCGCTTTTCAGCTCCGCATAATCGTCGGCCGGGGCGGCGGGCGCGGGCGCGTGTCGGGCGTTCCGGCCTGCGACGGGCTCGGACGCGGCGGACGGATTCATGTTTTTCTGCCGTTCCAGCCGTTCCATCAGGCTCACGGCCGTTCACCTCCTGACAGGGTTCAGCGCTTCCCGAACGGGGAGCGGCGCTCCGATTTTTCCTTCGTGCGGTATTTGCGGATGAGCGCCCGCCGCTCTCTGGGAGAAAGCTGCTGGATGTCAAACTGGTCCTTGCCGCTGTCGATCTTTTCGGCAATATCGCAGACGGCGAGACTCAGCCTGGATTTCGGCGCGCTCTGCACGAAGGGCTGACCCCGATTCAGCGCGGCGACCGCCACCAGATAATCGCTGGGGATGCGGGCGAGGATGGGCGCATCCACGATGCGCTGCACGTCCGCCACGGTGATGCTGCTCACCTCCACAGCCCGGTTGATGACCACGCGGACCTTCTTTTTCTGCCCCAGCGATTCCAGAATGCCCAACGCCACCTTGGAGTTCTTCAGAATGGAGATGTCCAGACCGGTGAGAAAAAGAATGGACGTGGAGGCTTCCAGCGCCGCCAGTGTGGCGTCGGCAAAATTGGAGGGCGTGTCGATGATGACGTAATCATAGCAGCTTCGCAGCAGCCCCAGCAGACTCTGGATCCGGTCGGCGGAGATCATATCCGCGTATTCCGGGCTTTTGGGAGCGCAGAGGATCTGCACACCGGAGGGATGGGCGACCATGTAGGAACGGATGGCGTCGATATCCGGGGCGCCGGTATCCTGCGCGAGGTCGGAGATCGTTTCCTTCGGGTCCGCATCCATGAAGATATGCACGTCGCCGAACTGCAGGTCCAGATCCACCAGCGCCACCTTCCGGCCCATTTCCGCCAGCTTGATGGCCAGATTCACTGCGATGCTGGTCTTGCCGAGGCCGCCCTTGGCCCCGTAGACCGCGATGACCCGGCTGGCCCAGACCACGCGCTGATTCACGTTCAGCGCCGCGATGCGGCCGGATTCCGCGTGATAGACCCGGCGGATGTGATCGCACAGTTCCTTGCCATCACTGGGGAAGGGCAGAACATTGTGGCAGCCTGCGGCGGCAGCCGCCTGCATGACCTCCAGCGTAAGTTCCTGCACCAGCAGGATGACGAAGGTACGGGGCCTGCAGAGGATGATGCGTTCCGCAAGATTCATCGCATCCGAATCCGTGCCGCCGGAATGGAGGAGCAGCACATCGGGCGAATGGTTCTCCACCGCTTCCAGCGCGGCGTCGCCGCCGGGTGCCTCCGCGAGGATGCTCAGCTCCTCATCGAAATCCAGAAGCTGGCGGAGCGAGGACAGCACCGTTTCCTGCCTGCTGACCAGCATCAGACGAATCATGGTTTTTCCTCCCTCCGCATTATTCCGTGATCGAATCCAGTTCGATGGTGAGATTGCCCGCCTCACTGTCATCCAGCGAGCTGCGGAGCAGGATGCGCAGCGAACCGTTCGTTTCCGCGAGACTGATCTCCACCGCCTGCTCCGGCGTGACCTGCAGGGTCAGCGAAGCGTATTCCGTGCTGCCGTCGCGGCTGAGGACGCTGTCCACCGCCAGCACCTCCAGCTTCTCCAGCAGGAGCTGCGCGGCGGGCGTTTTTTCCGTCTGACCGTCCGGCCCGGGCTGCTCCTTCGTGTAGTTCATCACCAGATCCACCCGGTTGCCGGGCCGTATCATACCGGCAAGGCCGGTGATCTGGTTCACCGGCAGCGTGATGGCGCGCATTCCGTCCGCCACCACGTAGGCCAGCGTGGTGTTTTTCGCTTCCGCTTCGCCGACACGCACCAGCCGGTTCGAGGTCAGCTGCTCCCCGGCGTAAACATCGGAGGAGAGGACCATGCCCACGACGCTTTCCGTTTCCTGCAGGCAGCCCTCCAGCAGCGCTTCCGTCGCTACGGGGCGGAGCTGTACCATCTCCGGCGTGATAAGCGTATTTTCCGGGATATCCACGGCGGCGACGACCACGCCGGTGCGGGGCGTTTCCACCGGTTTTGCCAGTTCTTTCAGATATTGATAGACCGCCAGCGCGGCGATGAGCGCCGCGAACAGAGCGATCAGTTTCAGCTTTTTCATCTGCTGTCCCTCCGGGACGGGTTTCCGCCGAAGTCAGTTTTCCAGCCGCATGGTGCAGCTGGCGGTGAGCTGGAGTGTGTTTTTGCCGATGATGGTCGAGGTAAAGCCGGTGAGGATGCGGGCGTCCGCTGTGACCTGCGCCGTGATCCGCTGCTCCACCGGGTCGGATACGATGGCGGTGGCACTGCTGATGCCCGCGATGCTGCTGAGCATCCGGTCCTCCGCGTCCTGCTTCCAGTCCACGGAGGGGTCATAGTGGATCACCGCATAGCGTGCGCCCTCCCGGGCGGCGTTCGTCAGGGTGAGCTGGTTGTAATAGAGCCAGCCGAAGTCGATGATGCCGCAGAGAACGGCCAGCAGGATCGGCAGCACCAGCGCAAATTCCACCATCGCCTGTCCGCTTTCCCGCCTGCGAAAATGCTTTTTCATCCTGCCGCCTCCTTGCCTGCAAAATCCGGGAAAGGCGAAGCGGGCCGAAGCCCGCTCCGCCGAGAGGGGTACTGAGGTCGCTGCGTGTTCCTTCGCTGCGATCAGGTGATGTCCGTGGTGTCGAGACCGCTGGTGGTGCCGTCGATCTTGCGGGCGACACCGTTGAAGATGCCCTTGATCCTCGGGCCGAGCGCCGTCAGCGCAACGATGACGACCACCGCGATGAGCGCGAGGATCAGACCGTATTCCACCATGCCCTGTCCGTTTTCGTCCATCAGAAACTTTTTCAGCATTTTTCCATACCTCCAAAAATTAAATTGTCAATTTATCTGTTCCGGGAAAACGCCCGGCCGTTTACAGAAGTAAGTCCGCGCCGAGGAAGGAGACCAGCATCCCGGCGGCGATGAAGGGCCCCATGGGGATGTTCGTTTTCAGGAAGCGGAGCATGGGCATCTGCTTTTGCACGATACTGTAGCCCAGTACCAGCAGGCCCATGACGAGGACCGCGACCAGCGCGCCCCGCAGTCCCAGCAGGAAGCCCATGGCAGCAGCCAGCTTCAGGTCTCCTGCACCCACGTTCTTTCCGAAGAGGCCGGGCAGCAGGAACAGAATGAAGCAGCCGACCAGCCCCGCAAGGGAGGAGAGAAGCCCGAAGGCCGGGACCCCCGCAACGCCGGCGGAGGCGGGGAGCAGACTCAGGAGCTTCAGACCCAGCACGGCCAGCACCGTCTGATTGGGGATGATGCGATGCGTCCAGTCGATGACGGAGACGGTACCGCAGATCGTGAGCAGCGCAAGTCCGCAGGCCGGCATGGCCATGCCCGTGGTCAGCGCGCCCAGCGCGCCGCCGGGGACCGCCATCGCGGCGTTCAGCGCCCGCTCCGTTTTCTCGGTGAGCTGTGGGGCAAGCCCCCGCTTGTTCTGCAGCCGTGCAGCCCATACCCGGCTCACCAGACCGCAGCCCACTCCGGCAAGCGCACCGCAGAGGATCCGCAGGATCAGTTCCAAGATCAAAACCCCCAAAACACAAAAATGCTGCCCAATCGAGATTGGGCAGCATATCGCTTGCGACACAATTTGAACAGGAACTCATGGAGGGGGTATCGAATGCCCCTCCGCTGACGGCGTATATGAAGTTCCGTTCAAAAAAGAGGTTCGGATCGCCGAACACGGCAGCTGGCAGCCATTTGACAGGCCCTATAGCTTTGCGTCGCACCCTTTCGGATGTTTTGCCCAATGCATCTTGTATGAACTTGTTTTCCTTATAGCACAGAGGTTTTCACCTGTCAAGCGCTTTTTTCGCGTGTCAAGGAGAATTTTTGCGCAAAAAGCAGGAATTTGTGGAAGCCGGAGAGGCGAAAAAGCCTTATTTTTTGCGGTTTCCGGGCATCCCTCGAGGCAGCGTGAAAAACGATGAAAAAAAGCGTCTGCATTCGCGGGGCTGCGAATACAGATGACTATTAGTAATCAAAAAACAGGCAGGCGTCAGTTGACTGACACCTGCCTGCGCCGGAAAATGCCGAAGTTATTTGACCTTCTTGTCGAAGTATTTCTGGATATCGAAGCTGCCGCAGTGCCGCGCATAGGCGCCGAAGGCGTTCACCTTCACGCCCTCATCCTCTACGCCGTAGAAGAAGCCCGCGTCGTGCATCAGCTGGGGATTGAACACGAAGGTGCCCTGATTGCCGTTGCAGGTCTCTTCGATCCAGCTCATGAGATAGGCGTCGTCCCGCAGCTTGATATACAGGCAGGGAGAGGACCACATGAGACCGCCGGAGCCGTTTCCGAGGAAGATGGTCCAGCTGTAGCTCTCGGGGGAGGAGTAAACGTGGATGGAGGTCATGCTCTCGGAGTAGACCCACGCGAAGCTCTTGCCCACCAGCTCGTCGGTGAAGCCGTGGCGGCGCACCAGCGGCGCGGTGACGCCTTCCATCTCCAGCACGCCGAAATAAGCCTTATGCGCTGCTTCGATGTTGCTGCGCTCGTTGCCGATCCACGCATCGATGCAGGTGGTGAGACCATAGCGGAAGTCGATGGCGATGGTCACGCAGCGATAGCGGGGATGACCGGTGTGGAAGTGGCTGAAGAAAATCAGGTCCTCAGCCGGCTCAAAGGCCCGGTAGGTCTCAGTGTGCCATTCCGTCTCGCCTTCTTCGCGCCAGCGCAGGTCCTTCAGCCCGTCGATCTGATATTCCCACGCGGGGCCGCCGTTGTCATAGCGGAGGGTGAAGGACTTACCCACCATGTAATCACTCAGGGGGAACTCATTGTAGGAGTTCATGACGCTGGTGCCCTCGAACTGGCGGAAGTTCTTCCGGGCGTATTCCTGCACCGTCTCCCACGGCAGATTGGGATGCATCTTGCTGGGACGGTAGACCGCCCGGCTGCCCTTCTGCGCCTTCATGCCGGGGAATCCCATGTTCAGCTCGGTGCCGTAGTCCGTCATCTTTTCGTAGGTCGCGCCCTGACCGGTCACGGTACCGTCGGCGGTATACATTCTGTAATCAAAAGCGTCCTTGTCGTCGAAGCCCAGACGGACACCCACGTTCCTTACGCGGAACAGATCGAGGACCTCCAGCACGAAGGTGCCGGAATATTCGCACTCCACGCGGGAGTAGATATACAGCACGTCGTTGATCTTGATATAGTCCGAGGGGGCACAGATCGTGATGCCGCCGCGAGGGTCGGAGATCTCCACGAAGCTGGAATAGCAGACGGAAGGGAAGAAATTCAGGATCTCCACGCCCGTGTCATCCTTCCAGTAGAGGCCCTTGCATTCGAGGCGGTTGGTGAGGGCGTGGCGGCCTTCCACCGCGCCGGAGCCTTTGGACCAGTCCATATAGCCGTAATGGATCTCGCGCTGCACTTCGCGCTCGTCCGCATAGCCGCAGAACCAGGTCTCAAAGGCGGTGACCTTACGGGTGGCGGTATCGAGGATGATATGCCAGCCGCGGAAGGTATCGGGGATAAGAAAGCTCACGAGAACGGCTTCCCGCAGATTCAGCGCCCGGTAGCTGCACACCGCCGCTTCGCCGTTTTCCGTCAGAGTCAGGCTGACGTAGTCCTTGAAGGCGAGGGTCAGCTCGGTGCCGCTGTCCAGATGGACGGCGACGGTCTCACCCACGAGACCGGCATAAGCGCCCTTCGTGATGGCCGCAGGCTGCTCAGCCAGCTTTTCGGAGATGTACTCCGGGGTCAGTTTGTTATACTTGTAAAAGAACATATTCTCAATCCTCCGCGAGCATTCTGCCCAGAATGGTGTAGGCGCAGCGGGGCCAGCTGCCGCCGAAATAGGCGCTGCCGGAGCCGGTCTGCGGGTTGATCAGGAAGGGGAAGTTGGCGTTTGCCAGCGCTTCGCAGTATTTCTGCGCAAAGTCCCGGGCAGCGGGCTTCTGATGGCTGTCCCACAGGCCGGTGCAGATATACAGCATGGCGGGCGGCACCACAACGCCCCGGCCGATGGAGCCGCCGGATGGGCAGAACCAGTCGCTGCCCATGTCCTCGGAGGCAAGGCCGAAGGGACTGTTGAAGGTCTTGGGGTCACTCAGGTCGGCCACCATCTTGTCGAGGATCTCTGCGGGCAGCCGGTCGCCCAGAATGCAGGGCATATAGTGAACGATGGAGCCGGAGAAGAGCTTCTCGCCGGTCCACGGGTCGAAGCCGATGAAATGCTCGCCGTCCCACAGCTTGTCGATGAGCCGGGCCAGCAGATCCCTGGACTTCTTGTACCATGCGTCGATCTCCGCCTGCGGCTTTTCAAGGATCTCGCCCAGCTGGGCCACGGCTTCGAAGAGAATGACCAGATAGGCCGCGATATCCGGGGAGGTGACCTGCAGATGTTCGAGGAAGAGAGTGGAATCATCCAGCCCGGTCTCGTCGCCGTGGTCGAGGGTGGGCAGGCCGTCGTCGTCCTCGTCCTTATAGTTCATGAACCAGTCGCCCCAAGCACCCATACCCTTGTAGAGCATCTCCAGCTTGTCGGCGGAGACCTCCTTTTTCAGGTCGTGGTGCTTCATGATCTGCTGGATGGCCCAGCCGTGGATGGGCGGCTTGATAAGCTGCTTTTCGCAGGCGAAATCATCGTACCCGTCGGCCAGCTGGCCTTCCGCGCTCTGCCGGTCCAGCGGTCCGAGGAGCAGGCCGATGGCCAGGTCCAGATGCTCCTGCAGGGCGACGGCGTTCTGGCACATCTGCCACTGGGAGGCCATGATGCCCGCGAACATCTGGATCATGGGATAGCGGGCGAGGCCGTAGGGCGAGGTGATATAGCTCCAGAGGGTGTATTCCTCGTCCCGGCGCTTTTCCTCCAGCTTGCCCTTGAAGGCGGGCATTTTGGCATAGAAGCTGTCCCAATCGTCCTGCATGCTGGCCTTCGCTTCCGCGTAGGTGGGATAGCTCTTGCGCACGAAGGCCGCATAGGGGAATTCCTCCATGACCAGCGTGAACTTCCCATCCGGCGCGGGATGGGTGCGGCCCTGCACCTTGCCGCTGGAGAGCTTTTCCCAATCCCAGTAATCCTTGCCGTTGTTGAAATCGAAGGAGGAGCCTTCCAGCCCCTTGAACAGGAAGGAGTTGGTCACGCGGAACACCGCTTCCCACGCCCCGTCGCGCTTGCGGTTGACGGTCTCGTGCTGGGCGGTCTCCTTCTCGAACAGGAGGCCTACGCCGGGGTCGCCCTCGGCGATCATCTGCACGGTGCTGGCGTAGGTGAAGCGGGCGTCACCGTAGGCGGTGTGCAGCACCAGCTCGGCGGGGAAGACCTGGATCGTGAAGGGCACCTTGCGGCCCTCATGGGTGGGATAGATATAGATGAGCTTGTTTCCGTCGGGCGCTTTGGCCGACATACCGTGGCAGGTGCCCAGATAAAGGGAGGTGTCCCCATAGGCGCCGCCCTGCTGGAACAGGGCGAACCACGCGCCGTGCCGCTTGAACATGGAACCGGTGATGGCGATGGGTTTCGTATCCATAATCGTCGCTCCTTTGTTTTGTTATCTGACCATGATTTTACCGTGATTCGCTGTGTTTTGCAAGCACGAAACCATAAAAGGCCGGGGCTGAATCATCAGCCCCGGCCGGGAAATCGGAAATCGGATTACTTCGTCCAGGTCTTGTCCGGCGCGGCGAGGATGCGCTTGGCGCGCTCGCTGTCGCGGCCGTAGTTGCAGGCCTCCAGCTCGGCGACCATTTCCGCATTCGTGTTGTCCTGACGGGGCAGGGGCACATCCTGATCGTGGGAGAGGATGTACTGCACCTTGCGGATATCCACGTTCGCGGTGGTGGTGCCGTCCTGAATGGCGACGGCGGCGGCCACGCCTGCGGCCTGACCAGTCTGCACGCACTGGGGGATCAGCTGCAGGGGGCCGATGGCGTCAGGGTCGGCGGAGAGGTGACGGCCCGGGGCCAGCAGGTTGTCGATGTTCTTGGGCACGATGCAGCCGTAGGGGATCTCAACGGGCACGGAGGAGCCGGTGGTGGTGCTCCACGCGATAACGTCGTCAAAGGCCACGTTGCCGGCCATGTGCTTCATGGTCATGTAGACCTTGCCGTCCAGACGGCGGGAGCAGCGGACGCCCAGCTGCGGCGCGATATCCATGAGATACGCATCCTTGAAGCCGGCGGGGCAGCGCTCCTTGCAGAAGTCGAGGATCTTGCGGATGGAGTTGCGGACGATGAACTCGGTGTCGCGGATATCGTCCAGATCGATGCAGAGGCGGCCGGAGAGCCAGTTGTTGAACCACACCACGTCCTTGCAGCCGGCGGGGAAGAAGGCGGTGCGGTAGCCCGCCAGCTTGATCAGGTCGGCGCTGAAGGCGCGGGCCTCGGCGGGGTTGGCGCGGGACCAGTCGGCATAGGCTTCATAGTCCACGCCGGCGGCGCGCCACACCAGCGCGGTCTGGTCGTCGCGTTCCATCTCGCCGGGGATGCCGCTCTTGCCATGGAAGGGCGCGCCCGCCTGCGCATAGATGTCGCCGTCGCCGGTGGCATCGATGACGACCTTGGCATAGACCGCCTGACGGCCGGCCTTGCTCTCAAAGATGACGCCCTTGATCTCGTTGCCTTCCATGATGGGCTTGGTGCCCCAGCAGTGCAGCAGCACTTCGATGTTGGGCTCCTCCTGCACCATCAGATCCATCTCGATCTTCAGCTGCTGGGGGTCATAGCTGGGGGCACGGGCCAGCACCTGCTGACCGGGCATGCCGGAGGTGCAGAAGGGGATCTTGGACCAGCTGCCGATGAGGATGGGGTCGTTCTTGCCGATATCCTCCAGCGCGGGGCTGAGGTAGGCTTCCGGCGCGCTCTTATCGAGGCGGGAGAACCACTCCTCCTGAATGCCGCGGATGACGCTGTACTTGCCCCAGCTCAGGCTGGGCACCACCAACACGTAGCCTCCGGTGACGTCGCCGCCGAAATAGCCGTAGCGCTCCATGAGGACGATCTTCGCGTTCCGGTTGGCACGGGCAGCCGCGATGGCGGCACTGTGGCCCGCCGCGCCGCCGCCTACCACGAGAATGTCGCATTCTGTGCGGATAGGCAGAGTGTTGGGAGATTCCTGATATACCTTTTCCATATTCCAGTTCCTTTCTTTCAGCTTGTTTCTTTGTGCATCTCGCTGTGCAGCAAAGGTTTTATGCATCTATTTTATAGACTTCCTGCCCGAAATACAAGGCCGGACAGAGCATCCACCGTGAACGCTTCGGTCCCGTTTACGGGAATAAAAAGTTATGAAGCCGCGTCGGAGCGGAAAATCGCTGAAAAAAACCGGCCAAAGTGCAAATTATCAGTTGCAAGGAACGAAGCGATGTTGTATGATTTCGATATACAAATAAAAAACGGAGGTTTGTAAAGTATGTTCTTCACGCAGTACAATCCCATGACCACCGAAGAGGTCAACGCGAAGGTCGAGACCAAGCGCAAGGCTGACGGCGTCAGCTGCGGCCGCCTTGTGGGCAAGTCCTTCAAGGCCATTCTGGACGGCGAGTTTGCCCCCAAGCAGCTGGACTACAAGTTCATCGACGCTGACACGCTGGAGTTCATCGAGAACGGCGAGACCTTCACCGCGCCCTACACCGCCATCAGCTATGGCAAGGTCACCCTCTTCACCCATCTGGTGCCCGGCACCACCCGCGGCTGGCACGTGATCCTTGACAATGATACCAAGGCCATCACCGTGTTCGAGACCTGGTTCGGCATCACCGTTCCCGTGGGCGGCAGTATGTTCGGCAACAAGGCGCCCGACTATTACCGCGATATCCCCCGCGAGATCCAGCGCGAATACTACTTCGGCTGGGCCGATTTCGGCGACAATGAGAAGCCCGAGCGGCTGCACACCAACACCAACCACCTGGAAGGCCGCGGCCTGCACTGGGATTTCTCCTCCGGCTATGAGATCCTGACCTTCTTCCCCAGCGTCTGCTGCTCCACCATCGTGGAACTGGGCGACAAGCTGGGCGGCATCACCATGACCGACGGCTCCGATTATATCCGCATCGACGACGAGTTCTTCATCTACACCCGCTGGGAAGTGGAGTTCGGCGGCAAGATGTGGCTGGAAGTCCTGAACTTCTTCGACAACAAGGCGGTCGGCATGGAGTTCGGCTTCAATGAGGATGACAGCATCGTCTACGCCACCCATACCGTGAACCTCACCAGCACCGGCAACGCGGCCCATCTGGAAGGCATCTACGAGCTGGGCAACAAGGAGCGTCCCATGGCCCGCATGATGAACAAGAAGGGCGGCCGTTATGCCTACCGTCCCATGGACACCGATCCTCCCATGCCTCATGAAGAAGCCCTGAAGCACGCTGCGGAATCCCAGCGCATCTTCGAGGTGGACGGCCCCAACATCATGGCCTCCAAGAACACCATGCCCTTCTCCGAATTCCTCGTGGGCAAGCAGTTCAAGGTCATCAACGACTGCGAGAAGCACGCCATCGCCCCGTGGACCGGCGACAAGGGCCTCGTCTATGAGTACGACGTGCTGACCAACCGGAAGCTGCGCTGGCGCCTGAACGGCGGCGAGTGGCAGGAAGAGAAGTATATCTGCTTCGAGCCCGCCAAGGATATCTACTTCTTCTCCCACATGGTCACCGGCGACCCCGACTACGCGAACATCACTCAGGCTGTGGACTTCTCCACCGGCCTCGCTACCACCGTCCGCGCCCAGATCGGCAACTGGCACAGCGAATGGGAGATCGGCTCTCAGGTCAAGTTCGGCACGCTGGAATACGGCGACATCGTTCCGCCCTTTGCCCGCCGTCATCACTTCACCGACGATCTCGTGGGCAAGAGCTACAGCTGGACCTACTCCGAGAACATGAGCTCCATCCATGTGTATTCCGCGCCCGAAAGCTCCAGCTGGACCATCTTCTCCGGCGACAACTCCGGCGGCGCGACTTGGTCCAGCCCCTGCTACTACATCAAGCTCCGTGACGACGCCTACATCTTCCAGTGGGTCGAGGAAAACTGCAACGGTATGCAGGGCCTCGTCATTATCAACCCCCGCATCCTGCATGACGGCGGCTTCTTCTTCGGCGTGGGCCGCACCGGCCTGAGCCTGAATATCACCGGCGCCTACGGCCGCGAGCTGGGCACCTTCGATATCAAGAAGTATTTCGACCCCTCCAACAAGTAATTTCCCACAACTTACAACGAGCCCCTGTGCGAAGCGCCACTTTGCACAGGGGCATTTTTATTTTTGCATTCGCATCTCAGCTGCGGCGGGCGGGACCGCCGGGCTGACGGGCTTCGGGCTGGCGCTGCCGGTTCCCGGCGGCGGGCGCGTTCGGCTGAGACAGAAGCTCCTCCTTCACCAGCCGTTTCTCCATATTGGCCCAGACCTTCTTCACGTCCGAAGCGGATTTTTCCGAAAGGGCGAAAACCTGCCGGAAGCTCATATGGTCCTTCAGATGCCGGAAAACCGCGCTCCGGGTGAAATGCGCGACCTGCTCCCGCTTCGCTTCCGGTGCAAGCCCCTGATATTCCGGGTGACCGGTCATCAGTTTGTCAGCCAGCGCTTCGGCATAATAGTCCTTGGGGTCCCTGCAGCCCGACCGCAGGGCGGATATCGTGCTTTTGACGAGCTTTGCCTGCGCGACGCGGTTCGCCCTGCGGGAGCCGCCCTTTTCATTCCCGGCACAGTAGGCAAGATACGCATCCGCCGCGCGCTCCAGATCGATCATGCGATCCTCTCCGGCCAGCGCAGCCGTCTCTTTTCCCATGTTCTTGCCCACCAGCCGCTTTTCCATGACCGATTTGAGTATGCCGTAAAACGCGGTGTACTGATCGGAATCGCGGCCGGTAGTGTCCAGCGCGCTCCAGATACTCCCGATGGCGCGGCTGTAGCTGCTGAGCGTATCCCCGGTGAGGATGCTCTGACCCGGCGCGGCTTCGCGGATGATGCGCGCCTTCGGCGCGTACCGGCCCATATTGGCGGTGCTGACCTCCTCAAACTCCCGGCAGAAATCCTCGAATTCCATGTCGAATACACCGCCGGGCGCGTCGGGCTTGGCATGGAACCGGATCGTACCGTTGTCATCAAAGTATTCCCGACCCATCTGACCGTGGGGATTGCGGAGCGTGACGAATTTCAACCGTTTGCCGCCCAGCTCTTTTTCGTGGACGCCCAGAACGGAATAGGCGTGGTTCTGATGGATGCCCTCGTTGACCCTGCGGTCGCTGGTCCCGGGGGTGGCGGCGGTGACAAGATTGCCGCGCCCGAGATTCGTTTCCAGCGCGCGATAGACGCGGTTCATTTCGTTCGTATAGACGCCGCCGTAATGCTCCGGCGGAATGGCCAGATCCAGCGCGTCCTCCAGTTTGGCGCTGAGATCCGGCATCAATGCGGCCATCCGCTGCCGATGGTCCTGCGGCATCCCGGAAACGACCTGCTGATAAGACGCCAGCGCGGGCAGTTCGGGCTGTCGGGTCGGATCCTCCATCAGCTGCCGGAACCCATCCAGCACGGCGGTCTGCTTCGCCTTCAGATCGTCCCGGCCCTGATGCTCCGGGATCATGCTCATGGCCCCGCACAGGACCGACACGGAACGGGCGGCAAACTGCGTTTCCGGCGTGGCGTTTACTTTGAAGTCGCCGGCTGCGGTCAGGGGCACCGGCTGATCGGGAAACAGCATACGGAACAGCATACCGGAGATCATCTGCGAGCTGAATCCGTCCGATTCGGAGATCGCCCGCTTTTCAGCCGGTGTGGCATTGTCACCGGCTCTGTCCAGATAGGCGCGGCCGATCAGATAGTAGCCGGTGTCGCCGATGGCCAGATCCTTCGCATTCCGCACCGATTTCAGCTGCGCAAAATCGCAGGCGGCCTTTTCACCCAGCAGGCACTGGAGAAAGTCGGCGCTGTTCCCGGATTCGATCTGATGATAATCCGGCTGCCAGCGGTGCAGCTCACCGGTCGGGCTGATGAGCCACGGACACTGCTCATGACAGGGCCGCATTTCCGGCGGCAGGGCGCTGATGCGCTCGAATTCCCGTTCCAGCTCCGCTTTGGAGGGTACCGCCTGCACAAAATCGGCGTTTCCAAGATGCAGGCCGGAGGCGGCGTAGGCGCGCTCGAACATCTGCACCCAGAGGGCATTGGAAGAACCCTGCGTTTCGGGCACCTGTTTGTCCACCGTCACGTAGACCGGGGCATATCCGCGGCTTTCACCGGTCTCTTTGTTGTAAGAATGCTGATAGAAGCGGACGGTCACGGTCCCGTCGCCGTTATCCCGCATACAGCGGCGCAGCGCATCCGGGTCCTGCTCCGCGGCGGAGCTGAGGGCCGCCAGCAGATAGCAGTTGCCCAGCGCGCCCTGTTTGATGTCGTCGGGACAGGGGTCGTGGGGGAACAGCTGCTGGTCGGCAGCGGAAATGAAGCGGTCCTGCTCCCCGGTCGCCGGATCTGTGTTGGTGATGGGGAAGGCGGTCCCGTCCACGAATATGGCGCCCGGTTCGCGGATGATATCCAGACTGCCCATCTGCTGCCCTTCCAGATAGAACAGCAGGTTGGAGGCGATGAGATAGCGGGCGCGCTCCTGCGGGTCTTCGGGGTCGTAGTTCTGGTGGGGAAGATTCCCCTCCTCCGGGTTCTGCAGCTGTTCCAGTTCGTCGTAATAGGTCTGAACCTTTTGGAACAGCTCCCCGGCGAGGCGCTGCTCCTCCGCATAGTCGCCCCGGACGGCGTTCACGTTCAGATTGGCATATTGCTCCATCAGGCCGAGGATCTCGCCTAGCACCGGGTCGAGATCCGCATATTCCCGATACTGCTCCGCATAGATGCCCAGCATGGCCTTGGTGGTCAGGCGTTCCCGGTCCAGCCGGAAGGGGTCGCTGCGGAGGACTTCGTTTTGCGCCGCCCGCTGCGCCGCCTGTTCGCGGATGTGGTCAGCCTGCTCCTGCGCCTGCCGGGCGCGAAGCATATTCTGCGTATGCTGCCGCGCCAGCTCCTCCGGCGGGATGAGGGCTTCCAGCTGCTTTTTCTCAGCAAAATATCGTGCAAGCGGCCCGTGGGCCAGCTCGAAATTCGCCGGGGGCACGATGGCGTCAACGGGATGCTCCGGGTCGATCTCCGGCTTGTAGCAATCCATCGTCTGCGGCCGGTCGGGAATCTGCACCACGTTGCGGCCTACGTGATACTGCATGATGCGGTCGGCATTCTCATAAATGCCGATGCCGGTGCGGCTCTCCACCGGGCAGAACAGCAGCTTTCCGGCGGGGGGCGCGGTCATTTCCAGCGAGATGATCTTCGGCACGCCGCCCAGCGTGGCGGTCACGCCGGTGTAGTAATGTTCATTGAACGCGCGGTCCTCGTTCAGCGCGGCGTTGAGGGGGCGGGTAGCCCGGGTGAGCGCCAGCCTGCCCGGACGTGCTTCCAGCCTGGAAAGCCCGTGAGCATCCCGGTAAGCCGCCGTCATGGGGATCAGCGCCTGATTGAGCCGGGCATAACCGAGGCAGTCCATTCCGAACAGAATGCGCGGCTCGGTCTCCGGGTCAGAGTTCTGCATACGCCGGAACATGAGCAGCGTATTTTTGTAGTCCCGATAGGATTCCGTGATGAGACGGGAGCGGGTGAAGTGCAGCTTTTCATCCTCGGTTTCCGGCAGCAGCTGGAGATTCGCCTGAAAGTCAATGAGCGACTGCGCCTGCAGCTGAAACTGATTCAGAAGCGTCTGCCGGGCGGTGCCGGGAAACAGCCGCAGAAAAAGGCTGAACTCCTCTGCATTTGCTTCCGGGATCTGCAGCAGCCGGATGACCTGCGGGATACCGGCCTGACCTTCCTCAAACGCCTGACCAAGCTCCTCAGCCAGCGTGAGCGCGGTCTGCGCATGGAAGACACCGGCCTCATCGAAGCAGCGCCGGGACATGGCGCGCATCATCCGGTTCAGATTGGCGCGCAGGCGGATATCCTGACCGCCGACGCGGCCGTATTCCGGCAGCTTCGCCTGCATGGTAAAGCTGCCGTCCGGATTCTCGGAAAAGCGCAGAAATTCGGCTGCAGCCTGCGTTTCCAGCTCCGCTTTTACCTGCGCGGAGATGACGACGCCCTCGTAACTGGTCTCGTTTTCAAACATGGAGAACACTCCTCAGTGTGAACATTCGTTTTGATCTCGCGGAATGACCATCCGCTCTATATGCAATACCTCCGCAGAGGAGGCGAAGGTTTCACTCAGCTTTCCGCTTCTGCCAGCTCCCGATAGAATTTCTGCAGAACGAAGAAAGCCTGCTTGCGGTGAGTCTTGTCCGGCGAGAGAAGGCCCTTTCGGTTATAGTATTTCTGCAGAACGCCGGTGCGGCGGGGACAGCGGAAGTCGATGAGGATCCACGGCGTCATGCCCCGGATATAGGGGATCTGCCGCAGGGTCTCCACCTGCTGTTCATAGACCCGCGCCTGACACTCCTCGGTGCCCTTGTCCGAAACGCTGCCGTGGTGGCCGGGCAGCGCGTCCGCGCCGAACTCGGTGATGACGACGGGCTTGTCCGGGTCGGAATTGCGCAGCAGCTGGGGCAGGCGGGAGAAATCCGGCGCATACCAGCCGTAATACTCATTCAGACCGATCACGTCCAGATAGGGCGTCAGCCGGTCGGCGATGCGGTTCTCCGCCCCGTCCACAAGACAGGCGGCGGAAACAAGCCGCGTATCATCCAGCCGGTGGGCCAGCTCTGCCAGATGGCGCATGAAGCTGAGGCGCGCGTCCGTATCCGCGTTTTCGTTGCCAACGCTCCAGAAAATCACGCTGGCGCGGTTATAGTCCCGCCGGATCAGCTCCGTGAGCTGATTCGCGGCGTCGTCATAGGTCGCCTCCCGCCCAAACTGGATGGCCCAGTAGACAGGGATCTCCTCCCACAGCAGGAGGCCCAGCTCGTCGGCCAGCTTCGCGGTATTCTCATGGTGGGGATAGTGGGCGAGGCGCATGAAGTTACAGCCCAGCTCTTTGGCCAGCAGCAGGTTTTCCTTTCGCTCCGCATCCGTGAGGGCTTTGCCGGTCTCGGCGCTGTCCTCATGGCAGCTGATGCCCCGGAGAAAGAGCGGCTTCCCGTTCAGCAGGATGTCCCGGCCGCGCACCCGGATCTCCCGGAAGCCCACCCGGTCGGCTACCCGGTCGCCCAGACAGGCAAACGATACGTCATAGAGCTTCGGGCTTTCCGGCGACCACAGCGTCGGCGCAGCCTCCAGCGTTTCCACGCAGACGCCGCCCTTCACGGGCAGAATTTCGTCAATGCCCAGCTCCGGGATGCGGAGACGCGCCTCCCCGTCCAATGCTTCGGACAGCACGGCGGAGACCCGGATGTGCCGGAAGGTCTCGTCCGGCACGAGCGAGATCTGAAAATCGCGGATGAAAGTTTCCGGCAGGCGAAGGAGCTTCATCTCCCGGTAGACGCCCCCGTAATTGAACCAGTCGGTATGCTCTGTGGGCACCTGCCACGGGTGACGGGTATCGTCCACCGTGATGAGGATGCGGTTGTCCCGCTGCAGAAACTGGGTGATATCGAAGCAGAAGGGCGTACTGCCTCCCCGGTGCAGGCCCACGTACCGCCCGTTGAGAAAGACGCGGCAGGTGTAGTTGGCGGCGCCCAGCCGGAGAACGACGTGCTTTTCACCTTCGGGTACGTAGGAAAAGCGGCGGGTGAAGATCATGCTGCCCTCATAGAGCAGAAATTCCCGTTCCACTGTGTTCCAGCTGGCGGGCAGACGCATCAGCGGCCATTCATCAAAGGAATAGTCCACCGGCAGGGTAAAGCCCTGCGCGTTCCGTTCCTCCTCCAGAAACCACTTTTTCCGCAGGCAGGTATCGTACTGGTCCACGGCATAGTGCCATTCCCCGTCCAGCGATTCCACTTTCCGGCCCCCGTCGAACACCAGCGTTTCCGCCGCGGCGATGGAATGCTCATACTGGGCTGTGTAGTCCTCCAGATGGATATCCTCGGTGTAATTATTCGGCTTTTTCGCGTCCATAGCTGCCTCCGTCATGCTTTCAGCCGCTTCCGCATCCAGATATGCGGGCAGCCCTCATCCAGCTCAATTTCTCCGTATTCCGTATAGCCCAGCCGGGCATAAAAGCCCGTGGCGCGGCATTGGGCATGGAGGCAGAGAAAGACGCCGCCTTCCTGCCCTGCCAGCGCTTCCGCCGCGGTGAGCAGCTCCGAGCCGAAGCCCCTGCCCCGGAAATCGGGCAGCACGGCCAGCCGCCCGAAGATCCATTCTCCGGCGGCCTCCCCCGGAAAGATGCGGCATACGCCCACCGCATTTCCCTCCTCCCACAGGAGCAGGTGGCGGGCGATGCCGTCCGTTTCGTCAAATTCGTTCTGAAAGCCCTGTTCTTCCATGAAGACCGCTTCCCGGATAACCTTTGCCTCCGCCGGGAGCGTTTCCGAAACCGTGATATGCATGGTCTGACCTCCGATGGTGAGAGATTCGGCTCAGTCCTCGTCCTTCACAAGGCGCACGGCGATGCGCTCCTCGGGATCGTCGATGCCGTTAGCGCTCAGCGCCCTGGAGCAGTTTTCCAGCAGGTCGAAATACACGTCCCAGTAGCTGGCGCTGTCGCACCATGCACGGACGGTGAAAATATAGGTATCGTCATCCACGGCAGTCATGCGGGCAAAGGGGGCGGGCGATGCCTTCACGCCCTTCGTTTCCTCGGCGGCCTTCAGCAGCACGGCCTTGGCCAGATTGATCTCGCAGTCGTTGGTGATCTTGAAGTCCAGATCCACGCGGCGGGCGTCCTCACAGCTGAAATTCGTCACGTTGGAGTTCATCAGATCGCCGTTGGGGACCGTGATGCGCTTGTTGTCGATGGTGATGATGGAGGTGTAGAACACGCTGATATCCTTCACGGTGCCCTCCGCCCCGGTGGATTCTATGTAGTCCCCCACCCGGAAGGGCTTGAAGATGAGGATCATCAGACCGCCGGCAAAGTTGCTCAGCGCGCCCTGCAGGCTCAGGCCCACGGCCAGACCGCAGGAAGCCAGCACCGCGATGACCGAGGTCATGGGGATGCCGAGGATGCTGATGACGCTGATGATGAGGATGCAGTAGAGCAGGACGCTGACCAGATTCCGCACGAAGCTCTGCACGGTCTTTTCCAGATGGCTGATCTTCTCCGCCTTTATCAGCGCTTTCTTGATGGCCCTGATGATGAGGCAGCCCACCACCAGTACCACCAGCGCGGCGATGATCCTTCCGCCCACGTTCGTACAGAGTTCGATGCATTTTGTGAGAAAACCGTTCATATTGTGATTCTCCTCCCGTTTCATTTATTTCTTTCCAGTATAGCAAATCCGCCCGCCCGATTCAAGATTTCGCAGCGCAGGCAGCAAAAAAACCGGGAGGCGCTTTCGCGCCTCCCGGCAGGGGTTTATGAAACTCAGATGGAATGCTCGGCGCGGGAGATGATGTCCTCCTGCATACCGGGGGTCATATCCACGAAGTAGGCGGAGAAGCCCGCGATACGGACGACGAGGTTATGATACTCATCGGGGTTCTGCTGGGCCTTGCGCAGCGTGGCAGCGTCCACCACGTTGTACTGCACTTCCATGCCGCCGTCCTCGAAGTAGGCCTTGGTGGCGTCTTCCAGCTTGGTGATGCCGCCGTTGCTCTTCAGGCTGGTGGGATGGATCTTCAGGTTCAGCGCCATGCCGTCCATGAAATGGCCGTGCTCGAAGGTGGTGGAAGAGGCGAACACGCTGGTGGGACCGTTCACGTCGCGGCCCTGCGCGGGGCTGGCAGCGTCGGCGATGGGGGTGCCGGTCTTGCGTCCGTCAGGCGTGGCCCAGGTGATCTCGCCCTGCACCACGTGGTCGGAAGCACCGAAGGTGCCGCACTTATAGACCTTGCAGCGGGCATTGGAGAAGTTGCGGGTGATGCTGTAGTACAGGTCGATGACGTACTTCATCTCTTCGTCGGCATAGGGATCGCCGTTGCCGAAGTGAGGAACCTCGTTCAGCACGCGCTGACGCAGAGGCTCGTAGCCTTCCCAGTTGGCCAGAATGGCATCGAGGAATTCCTTGGCGGAGACGATCTTCTTATCGAAGACCATGTACTTCAGAGCGGTCAGGCTGTCCGCCGTGGTGGCGAGGCCGGTAGCGGTGCCGCCGTAGGAGTTGTACTTCGCGCCGCCCTCGGACACGTCCTTGCCCTGTTCCATGCAGCCCTCGGTGGAGATGGAGAGGTTGGGGTAGGGGAAGAGGCGGGGGAACTCATGCTCGGTGTAGTTGTTCAGCGTGGCGGACCAGGTGAGCATCCAGGTGGCGATCTTCTCGAAGGCGGCCTTCACTTCGTCCATGGACTTCATGTCGTAGAGGTAGCCGCTGCGGAGCTTCTCAGGCACCTGCGCGCCGTTCATGGGGTTCACGCCATTGTTAATGGCCATAAGCAGAACGATGGCCCAGTAGATGCCGCTGTGGCCCATGGCGGAGCCGTTGGGCGCGGGGTAGTCGTTGCCGGAGCCGGTGATCTCCTGGCAGCCGATGATGGCGAAGTTGCGGGCGTCCTCCAGAGAGAAGCCCAGCTCCCGCATGAGGGAGGGCACGATGACTTCGTCATTCTGCAGAAGCGGCAGGCCGCCCACGCGCATGGAGGTATACATGGCGCAGTCCCACAGCTCCTTGGGGGTGTTCTAGTTCACGCGGAGGGAGATGGTGGGCTCGTGCAGCTCCAGACGGGCCATGGCTTCGAGGACCATGAAGGACACGGGGTTGGAGGCATCTTCGCCGGTCTCGGGGATGACGCCGCCGATGGTGGTGTGCTGGCCCTGATGGCCGATGCCGGCGGTCTGGGCGGTCTTGCCGAAGCCGCCGCCGTGGAAGGTGTTGATCTTCAGGAAG
>JAZQQF010000125.1:0-18686 GCA_045628925.1 Oscillospiraceae bacterium
TTAGCGGCGACGGCTTCATTGACGTCGGTCAGCTCCACAGCGCCGTTGGCCAGCGTGCCGGTCCAGTCGGCATTGATCTTCTCGCCCTTGGCAACGCGGCCGAACATGACCTCCATGTAGGGAACCCAGTTGATGCGGGAAGACACGATGAAGGTGTTGGGGCAGGCAGCGAGAGTAGAGCCGTTGTAAGAAACGTCGGGCACACCGGCGTGTTCGCAGGCAGTGGGAGCGCCCATGGTGTCGGCGTGCTGGCTGATGAGCTTGCAGCCGTCGTCCATCAGCTTGTTGGCGCCTTCCTTTTCGGCGGTCTCGTCATACCAGGAGCCGGTGAAGGTGACTTCCATGGTGGCGGTGGGGCAGACGCTGCGTGCGCCGAGGAAGAAGGAGGTGTAGCCGGAAATGACTTCCGCATAGGTATAAGCGCCCACGTAGCCGATCTTGGCTTCTTCCGCGGTGAACTCACCGGCTTCGATCATCTCGTTCAGCTTCATACCGGCGGCAACGCCGGCGAGATAGCGGCCTTCATAGATGGAGGCGAACGCATTGTGGTAGTTGTCAAGACCCGCAATGTGCGCCTTGGTGCCGGTGGCGTGGCAGAACTCCACCTTGGGGAATTCCTTCGCGGCCTGAATCATGAAGTCCTCGTGACCGAAGGAGTCCGCGAAGATGATGTTGCAGCCCGCGTCCACCAGCTCACAGGCGGTGTCGTAGCATTCCTGACCCTCGGGGACGTTGGTGCGGATCATGTAATCAGCACCGACGGAATCGCACATTTCCTTGGCGGCGTTCAGGAAGTTCAGGTCATAGGTGGAGTTTTCGTCGTGCAGGCAGATGAAACCGACCTTGACCTTGCTGATCTCTTCTTCGGTCAGCGTGGAAACATCAAATCCGACGGAGCTGTTGTCAAACACGACGTTTGCATCACGGTTGGCATTGGGATCGGGCGTGGCGGTACCGGCATCGGTTCCGGTGGTGGCGGTGTTCCCGTCCGTCTTGGCGCAGGCGCAGAGCGCGAACACCAGCATCAGCGCGAGAACCAGTGCGATGATCTTTTTCATTTCTTTCCTCCATATCGTTTTTTGGACATACGAATATTAAAAGAGAGCCGACATTCCGCCCCTCTTTTAACCGAAAGGAACTGCGCGGGCTGCGGCGCTTCAGCAGAAAACGATGCCGCCATCCTCGCTCATGGACTGGATGCGCGCCAGCGATTCCACGCGCACGCCCCGCCCGCGGATCAGGTCGCCGCCGGGCTGATACGCCTTTTCCACGGCGATGCCCGCGCCGATGACCTCCGCGCCCGCCATCTGCGCCAGATCAATGAGGCCGCTGAGCGCCGCCCCGTTGGCAAGGAAGTCGTCGATCAGCAGGAGCTTGTCCATGGGGCCGAGATAGTCCTTGGAAACGATCACGTCGTAGGTCTTCCCGTGGGTATAGGACCGCACCTGCGTGCGATACACGTCGCCCGCGATGTTCTTCGTCTGGCTCTTCTTGGCGAAGACCACCGGGCAGTGGAAGCTCTGGGCGGCAATGCAGGCGATGCCGATGCCGCTGGCCTCAATGGTGAGGATCTTGTTCACGCCGCACCCGTCGAACAGGCGCTTCCATTCGCGGCCCATGGCCTCGAACAGAGTAACATCCATCTGATGATTCAGGAAACTGTCAACCTTCAAAACATCCCCGTCCCGCACTTTACCTTCGGAACGGATCCGGTCTTCCAGCAGCTTCAAGCGCTTCGCCCCCTTATACTATAGCCGAAAGCATAGCATACTTTCCGCCATAATTCAACCGGGTTTTCCCGAAACATACAAAGAAATCGGCTTTCGGCCCGGAATCTTATCTCCTGCGCCGCTTTTTGAAGATCAGCCTGCGGAATACGATCAGCTGCAGCGCCGCGAACATCAGCACGGTGAGCAGCAGGGTGAGCCACGTTTTGCCCACGCTCTGGGCCGCAACGGGCAGGAGCAGCAGCATGGGAAAGCCGAACACGATGGCCCACGGCTGGTGATACACCAGATTGTCGCTGGCCTGCGTTTCAAAATTGGGGTCCGCTTCCCGCAGGAGGATGACGCCGGTGGAGGCGGTCCCGGTCTGCATACCGTACAGGCTCAGGAACGCTTCATGGGGATACTGGGGGAAGACCCGCTTGCACAGGAACTGCAGGTAAAAATAGGTAGCGAAGCCGCCCGCAACGCAGATCAGCGTCAGCGGGATGACGAAGGTGTGCTCCCGGAACGCGGAGAGGTTGATGGCCGCGATGGAGGCCACCACCATCACGTCGAACATGAAGCCCGCGATGCGGTTCTGCATGAACACGTTCGTATATTCCCGCTTCACCACGCCGACCTTTTTCAGCCCGCGCAGGATCGCCTTCTCCAGAATGGCGAACACGGTTCCGAAGAGGAAATTGAAGCCCCACAGCAGCGGACGCACGGTGTTATAGCCAAAATCCCCCAGAACGCCGGTCTCGATGATCATATCCACGCCCTTCATGAACAGGTAGGCCGCGATATAGGCAATGAACACCAGCGCCAGCTGAACGGTGAACTTATCCATGGATTCCGCCAGCGGGATCTCGTCCTTGCCGCCGATCTCCTCGGCTGTCAGCTGTTCATTGGCATAATACCCGTCGCCGGAGGTCCTGATGATCCCCTTCCGGCGCAGCTTGTTCAGGTAGATGACGCCGCCGATGCTGGCCGCGATGAAGCCCATCGCCGCCACGGTGAGACCGAAGCTGGTGCCGCCCTCAAATCCGTAAAGCACCTCGTAATTGTGTCCCCAGTTATAGGCCTGACCGGGGCCCTGCCCATAGCCCATGCAGAGCAGGCAGCCGGAGGCCCAGAAGCTGTCGAACAGATAATAGCAGGCAAGGCTGATGATCATCCCCGCCGTACCCTGCAGCAGATAACCGGAGACCACGGTCACGCCCGTGTCGAACGCGCCGGATTTGCTGCGCTTGTCCTGTTTCTTTTCGATGTTCCTCAGGGACATGGCCACGAAGCCCAGCCCCAGCCCATGATAGGTGAGCGTTTCCAGCGTGGCGGTGGGGATCAGTTCATTCCCTGTCACCTGTTTATACAGAAAACCCGCAAACAGCAGAAGCAGGCCGCCCAGCACGGAGGAAGGGATCAGCAGCTTTCGCAGAGGCCGTATGGTGTTTCGCAGCGCATTGGCTACGATCATCGCCAGGAACAGGTAAAACATGGTGATGACAAAGCTCCACACCTGTCCGTTCCAGAAGTTGATGCCTGTGGTCATGGATCTGTTTCCTCATTTCTCTCTGATACGCCGGAAAGCCGCCCGGCGCTGGGGCTGATCAGACCACGGTGACCGTCACCGTTTCGCTGCAGCCCATGCCGCTGACGGTGAGCGAAGCCTCGCCTTTCACGCCCACCGTACGCACCCACACGCCCGCCGCGCCGCCGCGCAGGGGGATCAGGTCCGGGCCGATGACCTCGATGGGGCCTTCCGCGTAGACTTCCAGCGGCTCGGCGGCATACCACAGCCGATTCCCGTTCTGGTCGACGGCGGTGATGCGCACCTCCATCGCGTCCCAAGACCCTTGCTCCGACAGGGTCTCCCGCTCCGCTTCCACGCGCAGGAAGGTCTTCCACACCGGCTCCTGCACCCGCACGGCCACGGTTTTGCCGTCCTTCAATGCCTCGAAGCGGTAGCTGTGCAGGCTGGTATTATAGGGGGCAAAGCGGCTGTAAAGCTCCGAAGCCTGCTCCCGGCTGACGCCGAATTTCCGCTTCAGGGTCTTCCACTGGTTTTCCGAGCCGCCGTCCGGCTCCGCCCAAAGGGTGTGCAGCAGGTCCGCCGCCTCTTTGCCGATGCCGGTGCCCTCCAGTTCCTTCCCGGAAAAATCCGCGATGCGCACCGGCGGGTGGGGCAGATAGGGAAAATCCGTCCGGTCCGGCAGGAATTCCCGCAGGACTTCCCCGTCCCGGCTGACGCGGACAGCGTCCGCATTCGTAAAGACCCACACCTCGTTCTGCACGGAGGCGGGCCAGTCGCCCTTGTTCATGGTGCCCGCGATCTCCAGCACGGGCCGCGCCTCCTGCTGGGAGGCATAGACCGCGGCGGCGGGCTTGGGGTTGCGGAACATATCCATGACCCCGTGGTAGCAGATGCGGTCGCCGGAGCCGAACTGCTTGTGGGTATTGTAGTCGAAGGCGCACCAGCCGATGGCGCCGCTGAGTTCTTCCTTTCCGCAGGCCGCGTTCTGCACCCGTGCATGGCGGAGGGCGTGCTCCAGCCGGTGAGGCTCGTCGTCCGACATCTTCGTGGGGAACATATGTCCGTTATACTCCGTCACCAGATAAGGCGTCCGCAGATCCGGCGCGGTGAGGCGCTTGTCGGCAAGGCCCTCGTTCCCGCCGGAGTGGATGAAATCATTATAGGTATAAACGTCCTCGAGGAAGCTGCTCTTGCGGAGGAAGCGCACGCCGCCGGTCTGCCTGCCCGGATCAAGGGCATGGGCGCGGTCGTTCGTCTGCCGGTAGAGGGCGTCATCGTCCTGCGATTCATTGATGCGTACGCCCCAGAGGATGACGCTGGGGTGGTTCCGATCCTGCCACACCATATCGTCCACGTTCCGCACGGCCTGCTGCTTCCACGCTTCCCCGCCGATATGCTGCCAGCCGGGGATCTCGGTGAAGACCAGCAGCCCCAGCTCATCGCAGCGGTCAAGGAATGCCTGCGACTGGGGATAGTGGGAGGTGCGCACGATATTCAGCCCCAGCTCCTCCCGCAGGATCTCCGCATCCCGGCGCTGGACGCTGTCGGGCATGGCGTAGCCCACGTAGGGATAGCTCTGATGCCGGTCAAGCCCCCGCAGCTGCAGGCGCGCCCCGTTCAGATAGAACCCGTCGGAACGGAACTCCGCATCCCGGAAGCCGAAGCGGACGCTGCGCGCATCCAGTGTCTCTCCCCCCTCGTCCAGCAGGGTCACGGTGAGGGTATAGAGATCCGGCGCGTCCGGGCTCCACTGCCGGATACCGGGGCAGAGGAGGCGCAGGGCGCTGCGGCGGCATTCCTCCGCCTTCAGCGGCAGACCTGCGGGCAGGGGCAGCGCGGACTGGGGCGCGTCCGCCAGCTTGTATGTCTCCGCGGCCACGCTCTTCCCCTCGGCGTCCGTCACCTGCAGGCGGATGACGCCGCGTTCCCCACGGTGATCAGCTCCGCAAAGGCCGTGTCGCCCTTCGTGCGGACGAAGGTGTCCGCCACGAAGCTGGGGCCGGTAAGGGTGAGGCGGCAGCCCCGATAGAGGCCCTGATAGGTCAGATAGTCGATCTCATTCCCGAAGGGCGGGATGGGCAGCGTTTCCCGGGAATCCACCTCCAGCGACAGCAGATTCTCCCCCTCCTCCGCCAGCTTCGTCAGCTCGGCGGAAAAGGCGGTGTAGCCGCAGGCGTGGGTCAGCAGCGTCACGCCGTTGAACTGCAGGCGCGTCTGCTGGGCCGCCCCGTCGAAGGTGATGAACAGCCGCCGCCCGTCCTGCAGCGCGGGCAGGCGCAGATGCTTCCGGTAGCCGGCGATATACTGATACGCCCGCTCGTCGGAATAGTTATAGGGCAGCACCGTGCCCGTATGGGGCAGGCGCACAGTCTCCGTTTCCGCCGCTTCCCCGGCAAAAAAGCCCGGCCCCGGCTCCTTCTGATATTCCCAGCCGTCATTCAGCGGCAGTTCTTTCGTCATGGTTCTTACCTCGCTTTCGTCGTTTCCGTAATGGCTTCCACGTTGTAATGTTCCCGTTCCAGCAATCCCTTCAGGGCGCGGAACCCCTCATAATCCGGTTTCAGCAGCAGATCGCAGCGCCACTCCGCGCTTTCCAGCCAGCGGGATGCGCCGTCAAAGGTGGACACGGCGCTGCGGAATGTCCATACAGACAGGCCGGTATCCGCAGCCGCCTGCGCCTGCAAAGCATCCAGCCCGGTGTCCGCGGCTAAGAAGCTCACGCACATGGCCGTATCCCGCAGGGCGGCCCGGAAGGCTTCCGCCTCCGAAGCCGGGTCGTTCTCAAAGCGCACGCCGATGCTCCCGCCCTCGCCCACGATGCGCCGCACAAGGTCGGCATTTTCGTAGATCTCCGCCGCCGTGGCGAAGAAGCAGACCGGCAGCCCGGTCTCCTGCAGCATCTCCAGCTGCCGCTCGCTGTTTTCGCCCAGCCCGGACACGCCGATGTGAACGGTCACGCTGCTGCGGTCTGCAGGCGACGGCGTGGGCGACGGATCCGGTCCCGCAGACGGCGGCTCCGTATCAGCGGGCGTCGGCTCCGGCGTCGGGGCCGCCGTGGGCGAGGCGCTGGCAGAGGCGCTGTTTTTTCGCTTCTGTTCTTTGTTATACTCCTTCAGGCGCGTCTCCATCAGGGACTCCGCCGCGCTGAAAAAGTCCTCGTCCGACAGGACGTTGCCCCTCGACAGGCGCACGATATGCTTCCCTTCCTGCCGGATATAGGAATATTCCAGATCGAAGAAGCTGGCCACGAAATAGGCCGGCACGTAGGCCGTATCGTTCACGTAAATGGCAGCGTAGCGATATTCTTTCTCCTCGCTGTCATAGCTGTTGCCCAGACCCATATCGAAATACAGCACCCGATCCCCGTCGGAGATCAGCACGGTCTGGGTACTGCGGGAATAAAAGGCGTTGGTATCCAGCGCATTGGAGTTGAACACACTGGACGGCACGTAGATCATGCTGGCATACTTCACCGGCATGGTCTCCGCCGTCAGATCCAGCAGGGTATTGTTCACCGCGGTGAAAAATATGGTGTCCTCCTCTGCCGATACAGGCAGCACCGCCAGCGTCAGGATGACCGCCGCCAGCAGCAGGATACAGATGCGCCGTCTGCCCATAGCTACTCCTTTCTTCCCGTTTCGGCAAAGGGCCGAAGTCACTTCCGGTCCAGCTCCCGCAGGGATTCGCTCAGCCGGTCGCGCCGGAACTGGTTCTGATAAAGCTCGTAATACCGGCCCTTCTTCGCCATCAGCTCCCGATGGCTGCCGGATTCCAGCACCCGCCCCCCGTCGATGACCAGAATGCGGTCCGCGTTCCGGACAGTGCTGAGCCGGTGGGCGATGATGAAGCTGGTACGTCCGTGCAGCAGCCGGTCCGCCGCCGCCTGAATGCGCTGCTCGGCCTCGGTATCGATGGAGCTGGTGGCCTCGTCCAGCACGAAGATGGCCGGGTCGGCCAGAATGGCGCGGGCAAAGCTGATGAGCTGCTTCTGCCCGGTGGAGAGATTGCTGCCGCCCTCGCCCGCGTCGGACTCATAGCCCTTCTCCAGCTTTTCGATAAATTCGTCCGCGCCCACCAGCTTCGCCGCTTCCTTTACTTCCTCGTCGGTCGCGTCCAGCCGGCCATAGCGGATGTTCTCCATGATGCTGCCGGAAAAGAGGTGCGGCGTCTGCAGCACATAGCCCAGATTGGACTGCAGCCACAGCTGGCTGCGCTCCCGGTAATCCACCCCGTCAATGCGGATGCTGCCCTCCCGGGGTTCATAGAAGCGGCAGACCAGATTCACGATGGTGGATTTTCCGCCGCCGGTCTCGCCCACAAGGGCGATATTCTCCCCGGCCTTCACCTTCAGGCTGAAATCCTCCAGCACCGGTTCGCCGGGCAGATACCAGAAGGAAACGTGGTCAAATTCCACGTCGCCCCGGATCTTTTCCCAGTTTTCGGTCTTCGGCGCGAAGAAATCGCCGTATTTCTCCGTGACCTCGGGCTTATCCTCGATCTCGCTGGTGCTCACCAGCACGTCCGCCACGCGCTCCGCGGCGGCCTGACAGGACTGGAAATCGGAGAAGATGCCCGCGAAGTTGCGGATCGGCTCGAACATCATGTTGCCG
Organism: Oscillospiraceae bacterium; assembly: GCA_045628925.1. Classification (GTDB taxonomy): domain Bacteria; phylum Bacillota; class Clostridia; order Oscillospirales; family Oscillospiraceae; genus UBA1774. The sequence goes on from JAZQQF010000125.1 coordinate 7,851, forward strand.
ATGTTGATGAAGAAATTCAGCGTGCCGATGGTCAGCACCCCGTGCTGCACGTCATGCCCGCCCGCGATCAGCACCGCGCCGGTGATGAAGCTGATGATGAGGCTGGCCAAAGGCATATAGATGGCGGAAATGGTGGCGGAGCGCATGGAGGCATGGAACATATCCCGCGTTTCGCCGGTGAACTCCTCCTCGTTCAGACTTTCGCGCACCAGCGTCTTGGAGGTCTGCGCGCCCATGATGCCCTCGTTGAAGGAGGAGGTGATCATGCTGTACATCCGCCGGGTCTCCCGCTGATAGTGGAGGATCTTCTTCTGGAACCAGAAGGAGATGAGCGCCACCACGGGCACGGCGATGATGGTGATGAGCGCCAGCTTCAGATCCACCGCGAACATGGCGATCAGGCTCGCCACCACGGCCATAGCGCCCCAGCCAAGGTCGATGCAGGTCCATGAGATCATCTCCGTGATGCGGGAGATATCGTTCGTCAGGCGGGAGATCAGGTGGCCTGTGCTGGTCTTGTCAAAATAGCTGAAGCTCATGCTCTGCAGCCGCACGTAGGCCGCCTGCCGCACGTCCGCGCTCAGGTGGGATTCCAGATGGCCCGCCGCCCGGCAGTAGACCAGCGTCAGGAAGGCCATCAGCGCCTGCAGACCGATGGCGGCGAAGGCGAAGAGGCCCAGATGCTCCGTCCGCCCCGGCTCCATGAACCCGTCGATGGCCCAGCGGGAGAGGAAGGACATGGCCGTGTCGATCATGCCGGCCACCATACCGCCGCCCAGAATGATATAGAAATACTTCTTCCGGTTCGCCGCGAAGCTCAGGATGGTCTTCCACGTTTTCGGATTGATCTTCTGACCTTCATAGCTTTTTTCCTCGTTCATGCCTGCTCGCCCCCTTCCACAACGGCGCTCTGGATCTCGAAGGTGCGGCGGTAGATGCCGCCGGGAATGGCCATCAGCTCCTCATGGCTTCCCTCCTCGGCTACGCGCCCGCCCTTCAGGACGAAGATGCGGTCCGCCTCCATGAGGGTGGTGACCCGGTGGGAGATGATGACGGTGGTCACGCCCTGCCGCCGCTGGCGCAGCGCATCGCGGATGGCGGCGTCGGTGCGGGTATCCACGGCGGAAAGGGAATCATCGAAAATCAGCACGTCGCTGTCGCCGGTCAGGGCGCGGGCGATGGCCACGCGCTGCTTCTGCCCGCCGGAGAGGGTCACGCCCCGCTCGCCCACGACGGTCTCATACCCTTCCTCAAATTCCATGATATCGTCATGGATGCAGGCGTCCTTCGCGGCGGCCTCGACCTTCGCCCGATCCGGCTCCCGGTCGAGGATGCCGATGTTTTTCAGAATGCTGCGGGAATAGAGGAACGGCTCCTGCAGGACGATGCCGATGCGCCCGCGCAGCCAGCTCTTGCGGATGCTGCGCACGTCGGTCCCGCCCACGGTGATGCTGCCGCCCGTGACCTCATAGAGCCGCTGCAGCAGCAGCGTCAGCGTGCTCTTGCCGCTGCCGGTACCGCCCAAAATCGCCACGGTGCTGCCGCCGGGGATGTGCAGATCGAGATGCTCCAGCACCGGCTCGCCCCCATAGGAGAAGGACACGTCCCGGAAGTCGATATCGCCGTGGAGGTCGGGCGTCTCGCCCACGTCGAACCCGTCTTCCTCCTCGGCCTCGAAGATCTCCTCCAGACGGCCCACGGCCACCATGGTGCGGCTGAACTGGCTCAGCACCCGGCCGAAGCCGCGGATGGGCCAGAAGAAGGTATATACATAGCTGACGAACACGGTGAACTGGCCGATGGTCAGCTTTCCCTTTACCACCAGCAGGATGCCCACCACCAGCACGGCGGCGAACTCCATGCCGCAGAGAAAGTCCAGCACGGCCCACAGGTCGGCAAAGCGGTTGTTGGCGGCGATGAGCTTTTCCCGGTTCTCCTCGTTGGCGCGGTTAAACTTGTCCAGCTCGAATTTCGACCGGCCGAAGGCCCGCACCACGCGGATGCCGGTCACGTTCTCCTGCATGACGGTGAACAGCCGCCCCTCGGCCTCCTCCTGCTCGGTGAGCACCTTGTGGATGCGGGTATGGAACCAGATGCTGATGGCCGCCACGGGAAGCACCATGCCGATGGTGATGCCCGCCAGCACGGTGTTGATGGTGAACATGACCACCGCGCCCACGGCGACCATGAGGATCGTGCGGATGAATTCCAGAAAGACCCCGTCCACAAAGCGGCGGACGGTATCCACGTCGTTGGTAGCCCGCTGGATGATGTCGCCGGTCTGCACGGAGGCGTGCCAGCGGAAGGGCAGGCGCTGGATGTGGGCATAGAGCCGGTCGCGCAGAGCCTGCACGCAGCCCTCGCCCGCCCGGGTGTTCAGCCGCGTCCGTGCAAAGCGCACAAGGCCGGAGAGCAGGGTCATCCCCAGCATGGCGGCGGCCATGAGCCACAGATGCTCGCGGATATGCTCGACGCCGCCCACCGCCAGCACGTACCAGCGGAAATACCACGCTACGTTCAGCGGCTCGTTCCCCAATACGGAATCGATCGTGACCGACATGACCAACGGGGAGATGAAGTTCAGCACCAGCTCCGCCAGCATGAGCAGCAGGCTCAGGGCGATGGGCAGGTAAAAGCCCCGCAGATAGCTGAGGAGCGCCCGCAGGCGACCCTTCTTCGGAGTTTCCATTTCTCTGTTTCCTCGGTTCGCGTTTTGTAATCTCCCGCAGCGTACAGGAAATCAATATACTATACCGCTTTCCGCGCCGGAATGCAAGCAAAAGCGGGCCGCTCCTTTTCGGAGCGGCCCGCATAGATTGTACGACCGGTATTTACTTGAACAGCTTCGCCAGAACGGTGACCACGTCGGGGATATTCAGATTCGTGGTATTGACGCAGAGGTCGTAATTCAGCTTGTCGCCCCACTTCATATCCGTGTAGAACGAATAATACTTGCTTCTGGCCTTGTCCATGCTCTCGATCTGCTTGCGGTATTCCTTATCCGTCAGCGTTTCGCCTGCCTCGGCGCGGCTGCGGCAGCGGGCGATGCGGCTCTCCATATCCGCATAGACGAAAATGCGGAAGGGCTTCACATCCCGCAAAATATAGTCCGCGCAGCGCCCCACGATGACGCAGCTGGACTTCGCCGCCACTTCATGGATGATCTCCTGCTGGGCCTGAAACACGGTGTTGGCCTGCGAATAGGACTGGGTATCCAGATACATGAAGCTGTGGCCCACGGTGATGGGGTACAGCTGGTGGGGCTGCCGCTCCACGACCTGCTGCACGTACTCTTCCGACAGAGAGGTATGCTTGGCGATCTCCGACAGAATTTCCTTATCGTAGTATTCGATGCCCAGCTCCTTTGCAAGACGCCGCCCCAGCTCGCGCCCGCCGCTGCCAAATTCTCGTCCGATGGTGATGATCTGATTCATGCCTTTTTCCTCCCTGTTCTCCGAAGCGCGCTTCGGTTTCTGCCCTGAGTATACTACAACGGAACAAAAAATACAATCATTTCCGAAAAAGTTGACTTTCTTTCTCTGTTTGGATATACTAAGGGCAGGAACGCAACAATACCTTTTTCCGCCGCGGCGCGGCGGAAGGCCGGTCAATCCGGCAGAAAGGAAGCAGGACCATGTTCTCCGATACCGCTTATCTTTACGGGAGCCAAAGCTCCCAGATCCGTCAGCTGTTTGAATACGGGCGCAAACGCGCCGCCGTCGTGGGCCGGGATGCCATCTGCGATTTCTCTTTGGGCAACCCCAGCACCCCGCCTCCCAAAGCCGTGCTGGAGGCCTTCCGGGAAACGGCGGACTGGGATCCCATGGCCACCCACGGCTACACCAGCGCCGTCGGCTGCGACGAGCTGCGAAGCGCGCTGGCGGAAAATCTGACCCGCCGCTTCGGCATGGCGGTGAAGCCCGAAAATCTGTATATCACCTGCGGCGCGGCGGCGGCGCTGTCGAGCTGCTTCGGCGCCCTCACCATCGACGGCAGCACCGAATTTATCGCCCTCGCCCCCTTCTTCCCGGAATACAAGGTCTTTGCCGAGACCCGGGGCGCAAGTCTGAAGGTCGTGCCCATGGACGAGGTCAGTTTCCAGATCGACTTCGGCGCGCTGGAAGAAGCCATCAACGTCCATACGCAGGGCGTGGTCATCAATTCGCCCAACAACCCCAGCGGCGTGGTCTATACGCCGGAGACGCTGACGAAGCTGGGCGACCTGCTGCGATCGAAAAGCGCGGAGCTGGGCCACCCCATCTACCTCATTTCCGACGAGCCCTACCGGGAACTGACCTACGGCGGCGTGGTGACTCCGTGGGTGCCGGACTTCTATGAGAACACGCTGGTGTGCTACAGCTGGAGCAAGTCGCTCTCCATGCCCGGCGACTGGCTGGGCTACGTACTGGTGCCGGAGCAGGCGGCGGACTGGAAACAGCTCTTTGCCGCCGTGGCGGGCGCGGCCCGGATGCTGGGCTACGTCTGCGCCCCCAGCACGGTGCAGAAGGTGGTCGCCCGCTGCATCGACGCGGCGCCTGACCTGACGGTCTATGCCCGCAACCGGGACCTGCTGCTGCAGGCGCTGCCGGAGATGGGCTATCAGTGCGCGAAGCCGGACGGGGCGTTCTACCTCTTCTTCAAGGCGCCCTTCGGCACCGGCGCGGAATTTTCCGAGGCCGCCAAGGCGAAGGACCTGCTGGTGGTCCCCTGCGCCACCTTCGGCGCGCCCAACCACCTGCGCATCTCCTACTGCGTGGATACCGCCGTGGTGGAGCGCAGCCTGCCGATCTTTCAGGAACTGATCGAAAAACGGTAAACAGATATCAGAAAGCGGCTGCCGCAGAATTGCGGCAGCCCCTGTTTTCATTCATGCGAATACCCGTAGGGGCGATTCACGAATCGCCCGCGGGCTGGGAGCTGGATTCTTCCAAGAGGCCCGCGTCGTTCCCGCATCCCGCACGGGCGCATCGTGATGCGCCCCTACATCCATGCACAAAGGGCAGCCGCGCTCCTGCGGCCGCCCTTTCGGTTTAATCGTCATAGCCCACGTCCACCCAGAACTCCTTCATGAGCCGTTCCGGGATGCTGGCCTTTTCCTCCGGGGTGAGATACTCCCAAAGGAACTTCTCCGTCTTCGGATTCGCCTCCTGCACCTCCACGAACATCCACGGCTTCCAGCAGCGCACGATATTATAGAAGCCGTGAGGCGTGCCGCCGGGGATGCGCAGGCAGCAGCTGCGGGTGATGGTATGCTCCTCCATCTCCGGGCCGAGGCAGATCTTCACCTCCGCGCCCAGCTCCCACGGGTTCTCCGGGTCGCTGCCGAAAAGAAACATGATCTCGTTCTCCTTGTGCATATGGGGCGGATGGCCCACCACGCGCTGCCCCGCCGGGGGCGGCTGCACCTTCGTCTCGTCAAAGGGCATATTCCAGTGGAGGGAATAGCTGCAGTTGAAGATGGGCTGGTCGTCCAGCTTGGCGACCCACGGAATGGGCCTGCCCGCCGGGTACTCCATGTTCTCCGAATAGATGATGCAATCCGAGTATTTTCCCATGTTTCCGTCCTCCGTTCAGAATTTCTCCATGTCCTCGGTGAGCAGACGCCCGAGGATCGTATACACGCAGGCGGGCCAGGAGCCGCCATGCACCCCGCCGCCGGGGCCGTGGATGGGATTGATGACGAAGGGCATCCCCGCGCCCGCCAGCGCGCGGCAGTAGCGCTCGGTGATGATGCGCCCCGCGTCCCGCCGGGCGGATTCCAGCAGACCTGCGCAGATGAAGAGCATTCCGGGCGGGACGATGTTGCCCCGGCAGATGGAATAGCCCCCGGCATTGAACCAGTCGCTGTCCAGCTTCTCTGTGGCGAGGCCCCACTTGGTCAGGAACTCGCCCTCCACCAGCAGGTCGTCCGCCAGCTTATCCAATATGTCCTTGGGCAGCCGGTCGCCCAGCACGGCGGGAACGTAGTGGATGAGGGACTTACTCAGCACCTTTTCGTGCGTCCACGGCACGATGCCGCAGAAATGCGCCCCGTCCCACATCTCGGTGAGCATTTTATCCAGCAGGTCTTTGGACATTTTATACCACGCTTCGGCCTCGTCGGGCTTCTCCAGCATTCCGGCAAGGTCGCCCATCGCCTCATACAGCAGCACCAGATAGGCGCTCAGGTCGGGCGAGGCCATCTGCATATGCTCGATGAACAGCGTGGAATCATCGAAGCCCGTCTCATCGCCATGCTCGAAGGCGGGGATGCCGTCCCCGTCCTCATCGCGGCAATCCATGAACCAGCGGCCCCACTTGCCCACGGCCTCGTAAATTTCGGTCAGCTGCGCCGCGCTCAGCTCCTTTTTCAGGTCGCGGCGCTTCATGATCTCCTTCAGGGTCCAGCCATGGACGGGCGGCTTCACCATCTGCGTCACGCAGGTGGCGTCGTTATACAGGTCGCAGAACTGCCCGTAGGGGCTGACCCGGTCCAGCGGGCTCATCATGATATCCATGCTGATATCCAGATGGGGTTCCAGCGCCACGGCGTTCTGACACACCTGCCACTGAGATGCGATCTCGCTGCCGATCATGACGATCATGGTATGCCCCAGCGCGGGCGTGGGATCCAGCAGCTCCAACCAGAGGGTGTATTCCGCCTGAATGCGCCCGGCCTCAAGCGGCTCGGCGAATTTCGGCATGGCGGCGATGAAGCCTTCCCAATCGGCGCGCATGGAGGCCTTCGCCTCCGCGTAGGTGGGATAGCTGTCCCGCGGGTAGGCTGCGTGGGTAAATTCCTCCATGGCCAGCGTGAAGCGGCCGTTTTCATCGGCCACGGTGTCGCCCTTCACCTCGCCGGAGGAGAGTTTCGGCCAGTCCCAGGTATTGCCGAAGTCGATCTTGGAGCCTTCCAGACCCTGAAACACCATGCTGCAGGTCCAGCGGAAGGCCGCCTCCACCGCCCCGTTCTTGCGGGGCTTGAAGGTCTCGTGCTGCTCGGTCTGCTTTTCAAAGTGCAGGCCCATGCCGGGGTCGCCCTCGGCCATGAGCAGAGTCGGGCCCGCGAAGGTGAAGCGCACGTTCCCGTAGCGGGTCAGCAGGGTCAGCTCATCCGCCTCGCCCTGCGCCACGAAGGGGATCTGCCGCCCCTCGAAGGTGGGCCAGAAATCGATGAGCTTGTTGCCGTCCTTGGCGCGGCTGGCGCCGCCGTGGTAGGTGCTGAGCGAGACGGCGGTAGTACCGTAGCCGTTATTGCGCACCATGACGCCGAACCACGCGCCGCGCCGCTTGAACATATTGTTGTTGACAATGTAGAAGCTCCTGACATCCCGGAAAAAGAGATCGTGTTCCATCTGAGTTCCTCCCGTCGGTATCCCCTGTGCGGGGTGATATTTCTATAAATCAGTATAGACGGTTTTGACGGGGCTTGCAAGGGGGAATGCAAAGAAAACCCGCTGAAACGGAAGGTTCCGATTCAGCGGGTCAGATTCGTATAAGTCACGCGACAGGCGGCTCTGCGTATCATTTATTTCGTTTTCAGCCATTCCGATACCGTTTCCACGAAGAACTCTGCGCTTTCTACCTGCTCCGCCGTTTCTTCTCTGGAAATCACAAAGAAATCATCATAATCGCTGGATGTCCGTGATTCAGATTGGATCTGAATGATCTCGGACAACCTCCGCTCAAAAATCCCCGTCTTGATATACCGTTTCCGAAATTCCGTGATGATACCGGAATGGTGCTTCATGTCCACGCCGTCCAGCGCCAGAACCGCACGCATTCCGTGAAATACCGCATAGTAAGCCCGGTTCGATGCGCCTCGAAAATCTCCCGCAAGCAGAAGATTCCGGGATGAAAGCAGACATTCCCTCGCGTGTTCCAGCCTCACCTGTGAAAGTGCGCGTTTATCCTCATCCGGCAGCAAAGCAGATTCCCTCCTCCAGCACATTCCGATAAAACGGAAGCACATCCGCATACCGCCGGAACTGCGCCTCCTGCTTTACGGTCACGGATACCATGATGTCATATTTCAGGCTGAGCTCGCTGGATATCCGCGCCGCAGCCCGCCGGTATTCCGCAAGACTTCCGTCTTCATCTACCGTCAGCAGGATATCAATGTCCGATTCGGCATGATAATCACCGCGGGCATAGGAACCGAATAAATATGCCTGCTGCACCGGCTTCAGAAACGCGGCCTTGCAGGCGCAGTATGTTTCCTCCAGAATCTGAACTGCCGTATTCTGATCACACACCAAAATCACCACCTTGCCGATATTATATCCGCATCCCCGCTGAAATGCAATCTTTCTCTTGACATTTTCTGACTCCGTGCTATAATACCTCAGAACTGAATAGCCTTATCAAGAGTGGCGGAGGGAACGGCCCTGTGAAGCCACGGCAACCTGCCCGGGTGAAAGCCCGACGAAAGGTGCCAATTCCGACGGACTATCGAGAGATAAGGTAAGCATAATCCGCATTTCTGCGCTCCGTCGGGTGACGGAGCGATTTTTTATTCGACAAAAGTCCAGATTTCCGATCAGGAGGAAAACAATGAGCATCATCAGGGACCCGTCGCTGGCCGAAAGCGGACGGCGGAAGATCGACTGGGTGCGCTCCTTCATGCCCGTTCTCAGCGGCATCGAGGCGCGCTTTGAAAAAGAGAAGCCCTTCAAGGGGCTGCGCATCGCGGTGAGCGTCCATCTGGAGGCCAAGACCGCGAACCTCGCCTTCGTGCTGCAGAAGGGCGGCGCGGAGGTGTATCTTACCGGCTCCAATCCTCTCTCCACGCAGGACGACGTGGCCGCGGGGGCGGACAGTCTGGGTATTCAGACCTTCGGTATCCACGGCGTGGACGCGCAGGGCTATACCGACCTTCTGAAGGAAACGCTGAAATGCCACCCCCACATCATCATCGACGACGGCGGCGACCTCATTGACCTGCTGGGCGGCGAATGCGCGGACTATGCCGACTGTCTGCTGGGCGGCTGCGAGGAGACCACCACCGGCATCCTGCGCCTCAAGGCGAGGGAAAAGGCGAACGCCCTCCCCTGCCCCATGGTGGCGGTGAACGACGCCCGCAGTAAGCACTACTATGATAATAAGTACGGCACCGGTCAGAGCGTGTGGGACGGCATCATGCACACCACGAACCTGATCGTCGCGGGCAAGACCGTGGTCGTCGCGGGCTACGGGTGGTGCGGCAGCGGCGTGGCGCTCCGGGCCAAGGGCATGGGCGCGGACGTGATCGTCACGGAGGTGGACCCCTTCAAGGCGCTGGACGCCACCATGAGCGGTTTCCGGGTCATGACCATGGACGAGGCCGCTCCGCTGGGCGACGTGTTCGTCACCGTAACGGGCTGCAAGGGCGTCATCACCCCGAAGCATTTCGCCATGATGAAGGACAACGTGCTTTTGGCAAACGCCGGTCATTTCGACGTGGAGGTGGACGCGGCGGGCCTGCGGGCCATGGCCGTCAGCCACTACACCCGCCGGGAGAACATCGAAGGCTACGTGATGCCTGACGGGCGGACCCTGAACCTGCTGGGCGAAGGGCGGCTGGTGAACCTTGCCTGCGGCAACGGGCATCCCGCCGAGATCATGGACATGAGCTTTGCCGTGCAGGCGCTCACCGCCGAATGGATCGCAAACCATCCCGGGCTGGAAAAGAAGCTGTGGAAGGTCCCGGCGGACATCGACGATCAGATCGCGCTGGTGAAGCTGGGCGCGATGGGCCTGCACATTGATACTTTGACCGAAGAGCAGAACGAATATCTGAACAGCTGGAAAGTGTAATCGCTGCAATGCAGAGAGGAGATAGTTTATGGGGCTTTTTGGTAATCGGATTATGAGAAACGTCCGGAAAATCTACAACGGTGGCACTGCTAAGCTATCAGTAGCAGATATTTCAAATGTCATCATCAACTTATTCGATGCAAAGCGCAATCTTACTCCCGAGCAGTTTTCCGGCGTTCATGTTATGTACAAGAAATGCCAAGAAAAAACTGAAATGCGTTTATTGGATAAAGATGCATACCTCGAGACGGCACTTAACTTGATTTTGGAATTTGATAAGGCTGCACCATATGAGTACTATTCTGGTGGCCAAACTCAGCAATGGGCATCCGCTTTAAATACTTTGCGTGAAGAAGAACAAGCAAAAAGAAAAAACAATTATCAGTTTTTACTTATTTGTCTTTACGAAGAGGAATGCACCGATAAGCATCGTGGCTATGTATCTTACCTCCGTAAGTCCTGCCCCACACTTACCCTGCCTCAAGCAAAAGCATTTATGGGAATTCTAATCCTCAACGATATAAAAGGTACAGACTATTCGTTGAAAGCGTTTGATAAACTTATCAATTGTTGGATTTCAAACCTTTCTGCAGATGAACTTCAATCGATGGTTCTCTCTGTTCCATTTTGTTGTGGAACTCTTTCGAGCAACAGAGTCATTTCACAAGCCCAATCAGATTCATTGTCCAAGCAGTATTGTGATTCCATAACCAACGCTATAATTGAGAAAGACAAGCTTTAATAAGCGCATTGCTATGCTAATAACTAATAAATTAGTTTTTTATCATTTGTCAAAGGAGATATACACCAATGAGCAAACGTCTTTTCACTTCCGAATCCGTCACCGAAGGGCATCCCGATAAAGTCTGTGACCAGATTTCCGACGCCGTGCTGGACGCCATTCTGGCGCAGGATCCCACCGGCCGCGTGGCCTGCGAATGCACCGCCACCACCGGCATCATCTACATCATGGGCGAGATCACCACCAAAGCCATCGTGGACATTCCGAAGATCGCCCGTCAGGTGGTGCGGGAGATCGGTTATACCGACTCGGCCTATGGC
>JAZQQF010000126.1:0-8821 GCA_045628925.1 Oscillospiraceae bacterium
CATCGATTTTTCCATTCAGCAGACGACCTCGACCTTCCCGGTATGGATATCATAGACCGCGCCCACGATGCTGCCCTTGGGCAGCTCCCGCAGGACCGGGCTTTCCAGCAGCCGGGCGACGCTGTTTTTCAGATTGTTCAGCTCCGCCAGCGCGATGATGTCCGCCTTCTCCGTCTTTTCCCTCCGAGCCGCCTCCACGCTGGGCACCACCTCGTCCATGATGGCCGCCAGCGCGCCTTCGCCGCCCGTCCAATCGTAGGCCCCGGCGACCGCGCCGCAGTTCCGGTGACCCAGCACCATCACCAGCGGCGTGCCCAGATGCTCCACCGCGTATTCGATGCTGCCCAGCTCAAAGGTACCCACCACGTTGCCCGCCGTGCGCACCACGAAAATCTCGCCCAGGTCGCAGTCAAAGACCTCGTTGGGCGGCACACGGGAATCCGCGCAGCCCACGATGGCCGCATAGGGGTGCTGCCCCGCCACCAGTTCTTCGATCTCCTTCACCGTGGGGTGCACGTCGTAATGCTCCTCGCAGTATTTCTTGTTGCCCTCCAGCAGCCGCAGGAGCGCCTGCTCCGCTGTGATCTTCGTTTCCGCCATGTTTCTTTCCTCCGTCAGTAATCCACTTCCGTCCCGAAGGGCTGCTCCAGCAGTTCCGGGTTCTCCAGCAGCTTTTTCAGCAGCCGGACGGTCTTGGAATAATAGTATCCATCGGCGATGCGCTCGTCCACGGTCAGGCCCAGATCGAGAGAATCCCGCATCTCCACGCTGCCGTCCGCCTGATAGAAGGGGCGATTCTTCCGCTCGCCCACCGCCACGAAGACGGAGTTGGTGCCCCAGTTCGTCAGATGATGGTAGCCGGAATGGAGCTTGATGGAGCCGAGATTCGTCAGGACGATGGTGCAGTAATAGGGGTCGGTCTCGATGAAGGAGGACGGCACCCAGCCGTGCTTATCCAGCTTCGTCACGATCCACACAAGGAACTTACTCAAAAACCGGGGCATCTTATTGAAGATATCCATGTTCTCCGTGCTGGCATCCACCTTGCCGCCCCGGTTGGAGGTGATCTCCGCCACGATGCGCTCCTTCACGCTGTCCATGGTGTCCGTTTCCGTGAAGCGCAGCTTGGCGAGGCCCTCCGCCCCGTTGTCGGAAAACTCCTTCTTGATGACGAAGGAGGCGGTCAGCTCGTTGCGCTGATACATATTCTTGTTGGCGATGAAGCGGTTCATCTTGGGCCGCAGCAGGCAGGTGCGTGCCACCGCCGCCACGATGACGTAGAACAGCTTCAGCGGATACTGCGGGCCGTCCGCGTTTTTCCGCGCGAGGTAGGCGTTCAGATTCGTCAGGTCGATGCGCTCGGAAATAAAGGCTTCATTGTCGCAGCGGTTGGGATAGAGCAGCGGCACGATGAAGTGCATGGAATCCAGGTCGCGCAGGAGCGTGCCGTCCTTCCGGTCGCCCATGCGTCTTTTCGCTTTACTCATTTTCCGGCTTCCCTTCTTTGCTGCCCGCGAGGCTTACTCGGTCTCCGGGATGGTTTTTCGTATCTCCTCCAGCGCCATGCCCGTTTCCCGGGCGATGGCCGCCAGATCGTCATATTCCGCCTTGCGCCGGGTGACGCCGTGGCCTTCGCTCACCTTCACCCGCACCGGGCCGAAGGGCGTCTCGGCCGTTTCCTCCCGCCGGGTCAGGATGCTTCTGCGGCAGGCAGTTTCCCGCACGCCGAGGGTGGTGGTATGCCGGAAGAGCGCAGATGTGAGTTTCTCCCGGTCATCCGGACGGCAGAGCACCGTGACCATCACGCCGGGGCGGCTCTTTTTCATGCCGATGGGCTGGGTGAACACGTCCAGTGCGCCCGCCCCCAGCAGCCGCTCCATGGCAAAGCCGATGCTCTCCCCGGCCATATCATCCAGATTGCAGCGAAGCTCCAGCACCTCGTCCCCCTGCGCGTCCGTTTCGCCCCACATGGCGCGGACGGCGTTACAGGCTTCAAAGTCCTTGGTACCCATGCCGAAGCCGGTCTTCGTGAGCGTCATCACCGGCATGGGGCCGAATCCGGAAACGAAGTGCTTCAAAAGCGCCGCGCCCGTGGGCGTGCAAAGCTCGCCCCGGATGCTGCCGCTGTAGATGGGGATGCCGGTGAGCAGTTTCGCCGTGGCGGGCGCGGGAACGCTCAGAAGTCCGTGGGCGCATTTCACCATGCCGGAACCCACGTGGACGGGGCTTGCCAGCACCCGGTCGGGCTTCAGCAGCTCCATGGCAAGGCAGACGCCCGCCACGTCCATTACCGCATCCAGCGCGCCCACCTCATGGAAATGCACCTCGTTCACCGGCATTCCGTGGACTTCGCTCTCCGCTTTGGCGATGGAAGCATACACGGCCTTCGCGTTCATGCGCACCGCTTCCGGCAGCGCAAGCCCCTCGATGATGCCGCACACGTCCCCCAGCGAGGAATGCACGTGGGGGTGGTCGTGATGATGGTCGTGGTCGTGTTCGTGCTCGTGATGATGGGGATGCTCATGCTCATGCTCATGGGGATGGGGATGATGGTGTTCATGTTCGTGGTCATGGGGATGCGTGTGCAGTTCCTCATGGTGGTGGTCGCAGGCTTCCTCCTCCGCCCCATGGACGGAAACGCGCATATGCGTTCCCCGGACGCCGCACTTCACGCTTTCCTCCGCCGCGACGGTCACGCCCGGCAGGAGGCGGTTCATGGTCTCCAAAAACCGCTCCTTCTCCGGCAGCAGCTCATAGAGCGCCGCCATGAGCATATCCCCCGCCGCGCCCATTTCGCAGCCGAGATACAGGGTCTTCATTCCGTCCGCCTCCCCATGTGATTGATCATCCCGGCGAGGTAGCCCGCGCCGAAGCCATTGTCGATATTCACCACGCTGACGCCGCTGGCGCAGGAATTGAGCATACTCAGCAGCGCGGCGAGACCGCCGAAGGAGGCCCCGTACCCCACGCTGGTGGGCACGGCGATGACCGGGCAGTCCGCAAGGCCGCCGATGACGCTGGCCAGCGCGCCCTCCATGCCCGCGATGGCCACGATGGCCCGTGCCCGCATCAGCTCTTCCCCGTGGCTCAAAAGCCGGTGCAGCCCGCTCACGCCCACGTCATAGAGCCGCGTGACCTGATTGCCCAGCATCTCGGCCGTCAGCGCCGCTTCCTCGGCCACGGGCATATCGCTGGTGCCGCCGGTGGCGACCACGATGGTCCCGTCCCCGTCCGGCTCCGGCATTCCGCCCACGATGCCGATCTTCCCCATTTCATAGTAGGTGAAGGGCAGCACGGGGGCGCAGAGGTCTGCCGCCTCCCGGCTCATGCGGGTGATGAGGACCCGCGCCTGCCCCCCGTCCAGCAGCGCGCGGGCGATATCCCGGATCTGCTCCGGCGTTTTTCCCGCGCCGTAGATGACCTCGGCAGTGCCCTGCCGCAGGCCCCGGTGCAGGTCGGGCTTGGCAAAGCCCAGCTCCGTGAACGGAGCCATTTTCAGCTTCAAAACCGCGTCGTCCACGCTCACGCCGCCGGACTTTACCTGCTCCAGCAGCGAGCGGATCTCCCGCTGTTCCATTTATCTTCCCTCCAGATCCAGCAAAACGATGCCGAAATATGGTCTGATCGCGTTCCGAATGGCCTCCGCGTTCTGCGATGCGCCCATGAGCTGCGCCTTCGGCAGCTGGATGCGCGCTGCATCGTGGAAGACCCGCACCCGCAGGTCGCTGTATCCCAGCGCCCGCAGTGCCGCCTCCGCGCCCTCCACCTTCGCCAGCAGTTCCGGCGTGATGCGCTCCCCGGTGGGGATGCGGGTGGCAAGGCAGGCATAGGCGGGCTTGTCCCATGTTTCCAACCCGGCTTCCCGGCTGAGACGGCGGATCTCCGGCTTCGTCAGCCCGCAGAGCCGCAGGGGCGACAGGACGCCCGCCTCCCGCAGCGCCCGCATACCGGGCCGGTCGCCCTCCTCGTCGGAGGCATTCGTCCCGTCCAGCAGGAGGTCATACCCGTCCGCCGATGCCCGCTCCCGGATGGCGCCCAGCAGCGCCTGTTTACAGTAATAGCAGCGGTCCGCCGGGTTCGCGGCCACCGATTCCAATTCCAGCAGCGGCACGGGCACCACCGTCAGCTCCGCGCCCAGCGTCCGGCAGAAATCCTCCGCCTCCCGCCGCTCAAAGGCGGGCTGGAAGGGCGTCACCGCGCAGTAAGGCCGCACGTCCGCTCCGCAGGCGCGGGCGGCATACAGGAGGCAGGCCGAATCCACGCCGCCGGAAAAGGCCAGCGCCGCCTTGGGGCGGTCTTTGAAAAAATCCGCAAGCGTCATGTTTCATCCTCGCAAAAAAGCAGCCGCCCGGCGCACTGGCTCAGGCGGCTGCTGCCTGTATTCAGAATAGCACAGTTCCTGCAGTTCTGTCAATCGCAGGCGGAGAACGGCTTTACCGTTCTTCTCGGAAATAGCTTAATCCGTGGGCCGCGGGCGGCTGATCCTCCCGCTTGTTGCGCATACTGGTAATGATCAGCACCACCAGCGTCACCACGTAGGGCAGCATCTTATACAGCTCCTTGACGGAGAGGTTCATGCCCGTGGGGATGAACAGGTGCAGGATATACAGACCGCCGAAGAGGATGGAGGCAAGGATGCCCACATTGGGCCGCCAGATGGTGAAGATGACCAGCGCGATGGCCAGCCAGCCCCGGTCGCCGAAGGCATCGTTGGACCACACGCCGCAGGCGTAGTCCATGACGTAATACAGGCCGCCCAGACCGGCGATCATGCAGCCCACGCAGGTGGCGATATACTTATACTTGTTCACGTTGATGCCCGCCGCGTCCGCCGTGCCGGGATTCTCGCCCACGGCCCGCAGGTGCAGGCCCACGCGGGTGCGCTTCAGAATGAAGGAGGCGACCAGCGCGATGAGGACGGCGAGGTAGGCAAGGAACCCGTAGCTCAGGAAGATCTTCCCGAACCAGCCCAGCTTGTCCGCGATGGGAAGGTGCCTGCTGAAATAGCTGCTGGTGGCGCTCAGGGCGATGGAGGGCACCTCGCTCCCGGTGAGCTTGATGAGGCTGCCGCCGAAGAAGTTGCCGAAGCCCACGCCGAAGGTGGTCAGCGCAAGGCCGGTCACGTTCTGGTTAGCGCGGAGCGTCACAGTCAGGAAACAGTAGATGAGGCCCATGATGAGGCTGCCCAGCAGGCAGCAGAGCATGGGGATGGCGATGGCGAGGAAACCGCTCATCTCCTCGGCGGGGGTGGCGTTTTCATACAGGAAGGAGCCGATGACGCCGCAGATGCCGCCCACGTACATGACGCCGGGGATGCCCAGATTCAGGTGGCCGGATTTCTCGGTGAGCGTTTCGCCGGTGGAACCCAGCAACAGCGGGATGCCCTGCACCACGGCGCGGGGAATGAAGGCTACGAAATCGAACACGGCTTAACCCTCCTTTCGTTCCGAATGCCGGAAGCTGAGCTTATAGCGGATGAAGAACTCGCTGCCGATGATGAAGAAGATGATGATGCCGGTGAGGATATCCGCAAAGGACTGGTTCAGACCGAAGGTGGTGGAAATTTCGCCCGCGCCCCGGTCGAGGAAGACCAGCAGGAAGCAGGTAAAGATCATCGTCAGCGGATTGAAGTTCGCCAGCCACGAGGTCATGACGGCGGTGAAGCCGCGCCCGTCCACGATGGTGGTGGTGAGCGTATGGTCCGTGCCGCCCACCAGCAGCAGACCGGTCACGCCGCAGAGCGCGCCGGAGAGGAGCATCGTGCGGAGGATGACCTTTTCCACCTTGATGCCCACATAGCGGGCGGTGCGCTCGCTCTCGCCCACGACGCTGATCTCATATCCGTGCTTGGAGTAGTTCAGATAAACGTACACCAGCGCGGTGAGGATGGCCACGATGATGATATTCAGCAGGTATTTCTGCCCGCCGATGACGGGCAGCCAGCCCGCCTCGGAGCTTTGGTTGATGATGCCGATCTTGCCCGCGCCCTTGGGAACCTCCCACACGATGACGAAATAGGCCACCAGCTGGGTCGCCACGTAGTTCATCATCAGGGTGAACAGGGTCTCGTTCGTATTCCACTTGGCCTTGAAGATGGCGGGGATGAGGCCCCAGATGGCGCCCGCAAGGATGCTGGCGACCACCATGCAGAGGATCAGCACCCAGCCGGGCAGCTTATCGCCCAGACAGATCATGCAGGCCGCGGCGCCGAGGCCGCCGACCAGCGCCTGTCCTTCGCCGCCGATGTTCCAGAAGCGCATCTTGAACGCGGGGGTCACCGCCAGCGAGATGCACAGCAGGATGGCGATATTCTGACAGAGCACCCAGATCTTCCGGCTGGTGCCGAAGGCGCCGCGCCATATGGTCACATAGACCTGCAGGGGATTTTCGCCGGTGAGCAGCGTGGTGACGACGGCGCAGACGATGAGCGCCAGCACCACGGCGGCGGCGCGGATGCCGAGGCCGACATACCACGGCAGGCTTTTCCGCTTGGAGAGATGCACCAGCGGCACGTGATTCTTATTCATCCGCTTTCCCTCCTCCCAGCTTGGTCATCATCATGCCCACGTCGCGCTTCTTTGCCCCGCGGCCGGGCACGATACCGCTCACCTTGCCGCCGCAGAGGACCAGGATGCGGTCGCTCAGCTCCAGCAGCACGTCCAGATCCTCACCCACGTAGATGACGGCGGCGCCGCGCATCTTCTGGGCGGTGATCAGGTCGTAGATCTCATAAGAGGAGTTGATGTCCAGTCCGCGCACGGCATAGGCCGTCAGCAATACGCTGGGCGCGGAGGAAATTTCGCGGCCTACCAGCCCCTTCTGCACGTTGCCGCCGGAGAGGCGGCGGATGGGCAGGTCGAGGTTGGGGGTCTTGATCTCCAGCATCTTCACGATCTTGTTCGCCAGCGTTTTCGGGCTTTTCCGGTCGGTGAACAGACCCTTGCCCCGGCGATAGGAGCGGAGCATCATGTTATCCGTCAGGCCCATGTTGCCCACAAGGCCCATGCCCAGCCGGTCCTCCGGCACGAAGGAGAGGGCCACGCCCTTTTCCGCGATGCTCAGCGGATCCTTCCCCACCAGCTCCTCGCGCTGCCCGTCCCTGCCGATGAAGGTGATGCTGCCCTTCTCCACGGTCTGCAGTCCGGCGATGGCCTCCAGCAGTTCCTTCTGCCCGCAGCCGGAAATGCCCGCCACGCCGAGGATCTCCCCGCTGTAGGCAGTGAAGGACACGTCGTCCAGCTTCACGACCCCGTCGATAGACCGCACGGTGAGGCCCTTCACCTCGATGCGCGGCTCCGGGTCCACAGGGTCGGGCCGGCCGATGTTCAGCTCCACCGGGCGGCCCACCATCATGTTCGTCATTTCCTGCGCGTTCGTGTCCTTCGTCAGCATATCGCCCACGAAGAAGCCCTGCCGGAGAATGGCCACACGGTCGGAAAGGGCCTCCACCTCATGCATCTTGTGGGTGATGATGACGATGGCCTTGCCCTTATCGCGCATATTCCGCAGCACGTCGAAGAGCTTGTCCGTCTCCTGCGGGGTCAGTACGGCGGTGGGCTCGTCAAGGATCAGGATATCCGCGCCGCGGTACAGCACCTTCACGATCTCCACCGTCTGCTTCTGGGAGACCGACATATCGTAGATCTTCTGATTCGGGTCCACGTCGAACCCATAGAGGTCGCACAGCTCGCGGATCTTCTTTCCCACCGCGTTCAGGTCCAGCCTGCCCGGCTCGTTCAGGCCAAGCACGATGTTCTCCGCGGCGGTCAGTACGTCCACCAGCTTGAAATGCTGATGGATCATGCCGATATGCAGGTCGAAGGCATCCTTGGGGGAGGCGATCTGCACCTCTTTCCCGTCGATATAGATCTGACCGGAATCGGGGTAGTAGATGCCGGAGAGCATATTCATGAGCGTGGTCTTGCCGCTGCCGTTTTCGCCCAGCAGCGCTAAGATCTCGCCCTTGTAGATATCCAGCCACACCTTATCGTTGGCTACGACGGTGCCGAAGGTCTTCGTAATATCCCGCATACTTACGGCGGGGATCTTCGTGTCCAAAGGCTCCACTCCTTTATTGTGAAGAATGGGGTTTGCAGGAAAACAGCAATACTGCAAAGGGCAAAGCGGAAGCGCTTCCGTTTTCCCCTTTACAGTATGAAATCAGCACGGAACCCCGCGGAGTAAACGGCTCCGCGGGGTCATAGCTTTGTTTAGGACGCGGTATCCAGCAGGGTGATGCCGTCGATCTGCAGATCAAAGGCGGGTGCGCTGCGGTTCTGGGATTCGCAGAATGCGCCGTCCTTGATGATCTCGGTATCGCCGGAGTAATCGCCCCAGTCGTTCAGGTCGGCGAGGTAGGTTTCCACGGTCTTTCCGCCGACAGTAAAGGTGGAGATATCGAACACTTGGCGGGTTCCGGCAATCAGCTCGGCCTTAACCTTCTCCAGCGCTTCCACAGTACCCGCTGCGGCGACCTTCTCGTTGATCGCAGACAGCTCGACAGCGCCGTTGGCAAGGTTGCCGGTCCAGTCGGCGCTGATATCCTCTCCCTTGGCAACGCGGCCGATCATCACCTGATAGAAGGGGATCCAGTTGATACGGGAGGAGACGATGAAGGTATTGGGGCAGGCATCAACGGTGGAGCCGTTGTAGGACACATTGGGAACGCCGCGCTTCTCGCAGGCAGTGGGAGCGCCCATGGAGTCGGCGTGCTGGCTGATGAGCTTGCAGCCGTCGTCCATCAGCTTGTTGGCGCCTTCCTTTTCGGCGGTCTCGTCATACCAGGAGCCGGTGAAGGTGACTTCCATGGTGGCGGTGGGGC
>JAZQQF010000127.1:0-4451 GCA_045628925.1 Oscillospiraceae bacterium
GTATATCGTTGCTTATTCCTTCACGGGGATGAGCTTCGGCATCCCGAAGGTCATGGCCGCGTATTTCCCGGAAGAGAGCTTCTCCCAGTAATAACGGTATTTCTCCTTCTGCGCATCGTCGAACATATGCGTATCGTTGCACAGCTCGCAGACGGTCATGTTCTCATCGTACTTTGCCCAGACGGGACGGCCTTCGCCGTTGGGGTCGCCGGAGGAGCTGAAGGCGGACCAGTAGCCCTGGATCAGCTCCATGAAATCATAGTCCGCGCCGACCCAGTGATAATCGAAGAAGGGATTGCGCTCGCCCTTGTCCACCCGGCCGAACACGTAGGGCATCTCGGCGCAGTGGGGGCTGCCCGCCTCATGGCCGCGCTGCGTTTCGTTCTCCTTGGACATGAGCCATACGTAGGCGTTTCTGCCGAACTTTTTGCACAGCTCGCCGATCTTCACGCTGCCCATGAGCATGATATCGCTGCTGATGGTGGCGATCTGCTTGGCGGCCATCACGCCGTTCTCCGCCGGATACCACTTTTTCATGTTCTCCGCGTTGTCCGGGAAGGATTCTTCCAGATACTTGTGATACTCCTCCACGGTGAACTTCGCCGGGTCGGCGGAGGGGAACTCCTGCGCACAGGAGCCGATCATCACGTCGAAATCGTTGAACTCGCCCGCTTCCATGATCTCCGCATAGGGCTTTGGAAGGAACTCCCCGTCGATGCAGAAGCTGAAGCCGCCGCCCATGCCGCCGCCGGAAAACTTCGTATAGGCGTCGAACAGTTCCCACGCATCCCGGCTCCGCAGTTCTTCGATGCTGCCGCAGCCGATCTCCTTCATGAACTTCTCGCCCATCTGCTCATACACGGCGCGGGGCGCGGGCTGCATGAAGCCATAGAAAATGGGGCCGCTCTCAATGGAAACGCCCTTGATGATGCCCTTCATCAGCGGCGAAGCCTGCAGCGCACCGGTCGCCGCCGCGCCGCCGGACTGGCCTGCCACGGTGATGCGCTCCGGGTCGCCGCCGAACTGGGCGATATTCTCCTTCACCCACTGGCAGGCCTTGCGGATATCATACAGCGCATAATTGCCGGAGGTGCCGCCCGCTTCCGCCGTCAACTCCGGATGGGCGAAGAAGCCGAAGAAGCCGAGGCGGTAGTTGATGGTCACGACGATCACGTCCCGCCGGGAGGCAAAACCGCTGCCGTCGCACACGACCTCGCAGCCGCTTCCGGCCACCATGCCGCCGCCATGCACCCACAGGAACACGGGCAGCTTCGCGTCGGCCGATTGGGCAGGCGTCCACACGTTCAGATACAGGCAGTCCTCCTCATACTGGCTGGGCGCCAGCATCTGCGGAACGCCATGCACGTTGGCGGGCATTTCGGGGATCTCCATCACCTGCTGGATAGCCGCCGCGCCATACTGCGTGGCCTTGCGCGTCCCCTTCCAGCGGCCCGGATCCTGCGGCTGACGGAAGCGCAGCGCGCCCACCGGCGGCGCGGCATAGGGAATGCCTTTGAAAATTTTCAGATTTCCCTCCGTATATCCCTGCAGCCAGCCCTGTTTGACCTGTACCTTCGCGTTTTCAAAATTGCTCATGTCGCTTCCTCCTTTGGTTTTTTATCATGATACCGCTGAATCACAGCCGCGTCAAGATTCTATTTGCAGGCGGCAGCAGACCGTGCTATACTGGTTTCAATCAGAAAACAGAAAGGACGATTCTCATGATCACTCCCACTTACTTTATTGATCCTCTGGACACGCCCATCAGCCGCAGAGGCAGCTATCTCTGCTTCGCCGCAGCCAACGGCGGCAGCGGCGAATATGCCCGCAGCAAGCTCTTCCTCGGCACCTGCCGCGGCGGGCTGGACGGGGTCGGCAACATGGGCGGCGAAAACTCCTGCCGTCAGCTCTCGCTGGAGCTGACGAAGAATGGGCAAAGCCTGCCCGCCGCCGTATCCACCACGCTTTCCGAAACCCTCCTGCAGAACGAAGCGGGCGAGCTGCGCTTCTGCCTCGCGGAAAAATCGCTGGTCCTCTGCTCCGGCAAGGACGGGCTCGGTCTCCGTCTGGGCGGCAAGGCCTCCATGGGCGCTACGATCATCGACCTGCCCTCCGGTGCGTGGCGTTTCCCCTTCGCGGATCAGATCGGGTTGCTCATCCCGCTGAAAGGCAGCATCCGCCGCCTCTCCGGCTGCAATTTCGAGGCGCTCCCCGATGCAAGCGGCGAGCTGCTTCTCGGCATCGAGACCTACGATATGGATCCCGGTGAGCGCCCGTTCGGCACTTACCCCGCCTATCCCGCGGCGGTGCAGGCGCTGGAAGCGGAGTTTCAGGCGTTCTGCGATTACGTTTGCCCCAGCCTTCCCGCAGAGTTTGAGCCTATGCGGAAGCAGGCGCTCTACAACACGTGGAGCCTGATGGTGGAGCCGGGTAACGGCACCATCTATCAGCATCCCATGGTCAAGATGATGCGGTTCGTCTTTGAATCCGCCTTCGGCTGGCAGCAGGCCATGCAGGCCATTTTCCTCTCCAGGGATATCCGGCTCGCGTGGGACGTGCTGCGTTCCAGCTTCGACGCGCAGGACGCGAACGGCCGTGTGGCGGATTCCATCTCCCATGCCTCCTTCTCCGGCACGAACATGAAGCCGCCGTTCCAGGGCTTTGCGCTGAAATGGCTCATGGAGCATCGGGACCTGAGCGGCATCCCCGCTGCGGAAAAGAAAGACCTCTATGACAAGATGGCGAAATGGACAAACTACTTCTTCCGTTTCCGCGATCAGGATGGCGACGGCGTCTGGGAAAACCTGAGTATGTGGGAGACCGGTTGGGAGGACGCCGCCTACTTCTACGTGGGCTTCCCCCTCGCTTCGCCGGATATGAACGCCTACACCGTCATCATGATGGACGCGCTGGCGGCGCTGGGCAAAGAGATCGGCATTCCGGAAGCGGAGTGCAGCGCGTGGACGGAGCGCGCCGACGAGCTGACGAAGAAGCTCATCGCCATGCTCTGGAACGGGGAGCGCTGGGTCTGCCGCAATGTGCGCACCGGCGCGGCTGCGGATTCCCTGAGCCTGCCCATGTTCGCCGCGCTCATCCTCGGCAATCGTCTCCCGCAGGAGATCATTGACAAGACCGTGGCATTCCTGTTCAGCGAACAGGGCTTCGCCACGCCCTACGGGTTTGCCTCTGAAAATCTGCATAGTCCGCTGTTCCGCCATGGCTTCTCCGCCTGCAGCGTCATCACCCCGGCGCAGGTCATCCTCTGCCTCGCGTTGGAGGAGGCGGGAAAGCCGGAGCTTGCCAAAGAGATGGCCCTCCGCTATGCCCGCATCCTGCGGGATAACGGTTTCTTCCATATCCACGACCCGCTGACCGGTCTCGGCGACCGGACGCTGGTAGCCTTCGGCGAAAAGCAGCTGTTCTGGTCCAGCTGGGCTTCCTCCTGCTACCTGTTCTTCGCGGAACGCTACGGCGCTTGACCGCAGTTACAGCCGATAACGAACGGCGCCATTCCGCGCAGAAAAGGAGCAGGCACGATGATCTACGATATTTCTCAGCCGGTATTGGAATGTGAAGTATATCCCGGTGACCCCCAACCGCAGAAGCACGTCATCAGCCGCATGGAGGACGGCGCGCTGTATAACCTGACCGCGTTTTTCATGTGCGCCCACAACGGCACGCACGTGGATGCGCCGCGCCATTTTCTGCTGAACGGCAAAGGGGTCGATCAGGTCGCGCTGGAGAAGTTCATCGGCCCGGCCTTCGTGGCGTCGCACTCCGGCGAAGTCAGCGCGGAAGACGCCCGGCATCTGCTGCAAAAGGCCGCCGCAGCCCATCCGGGTGCGGAAAAGCGCATTCTGATCAAGGGAAACGCGACCGTGACGCTGGAAGCCGCGGAAGTATTCGCCGCCGCGGGGGTCGATCTGGTGGGCAATGAATCACAGACCGTCGGCCCGGAGGACGCGCCGATGGCGGTGCATCTCGTTTTGCTGAAGGCAGAGGTCGTGCTGCTGGAGGGCATCCGGCTCGCCGCGGTCCCGGACGGGGCGTATCAGCTGAACTGCGCGCCGCTGAACCTGACCGGCTTCGACGGCGCCCCCTGCCGTGCGGTGCTGACGGAGCTGTGACCGGAATGCTCGCTATGGTTTGATCATGGGATAAATCGCGATTCCATATAACACGCTCGAACCCTGGTTGATAAGGTACAATAAGTTGCGCAAATTGAAAAAATAGAAAGACACGGTTTGCAGACTCTGTTAGAATGAAGTAGCGACACACCATTCTGAAAGGAGAAGCAAACCATGTCCGAAAAGATTGTACAACTGAACGAGGAAGTAATCAAGCACGAATTGAAAGAACTCGTGCGCGGCAGCGTCGAGGAAACGCTGAACGAGCTGCTGGAGAAAGAGGCGGAGTCGCTTACCCAGGCGGCGCGCTACGAGCGCAACGAG
>JAZQQF010000128.1:0-4557 GCA_045628925.1 Oscillospiraceae bacterium
CAGGGCGAGAAGGTCGGCTGCATCAGCGTGCATCTGTTCCGCCCCTTCAGCGCGAAGCATCTGCTCTCTGCCCTCCCCGAGACCGTGAAGAAGATCGCCGTGCTCGACCGCACGAAGGAATCCGGCGCGCTGGGCGAGCCGCTGTATCTGGATGTGGTCGCCGCCCTCAAGGGCACCAAGTTCGAGTCCGTCCCCGTCTACGGCGGGCGTTACGGCCTCGGCAGCAAGGACACCACCCCCGGCAGCGTGATCAGCGTCATCCGCAACCTGCAGGCCAGCGAGCCTGTGAACGGCTTCACCACCGGCATCGTGGACGATGTGACCAATAAGAGCCTCCCCATCACCGAGGAGCCGGACACCACGCCCAAGGACATCAAGTCCCTGAAGTTCTGGGGTCTCGGGTCTGACGGTACGGTGGGCGCCAACAAGAACAGCATCAAGATCATCGGCGACCATACGGATATGACCGTGCAGGCCTATTTCCAGTATGACTCCAAGAAGTCCGGCGGCGTGACCATCTCTCACCTCCGCTTCGGCAATAGCCCCATCAAGTCCAGCTACTATGTCACCAAGGCCGACTTCGTGGCCTGCCATGCTCCCAGCTATATGGAGAAGTACGACGTGGTGCAGGACGTGAAGCCCGGCGGCGTCTTCCTGCTGAACTGGGCGTGGAGCCTGGAAGAGCTGGAAGCGAAGCTCCCCGCCGCCGCCAAGAAGTATATCGCCGACAACAACATCCGCTTCTATCTGGTGGACGCGGTGAACCTCGCCAAAAAGCTGGGCCTCGGCGGCAGAACGAACACCATCCTGCAGTCCGCCTTCTTCAAGCTCAGCGAGATCCTGCCCATCGACGAGGCCGTGCAGTATATGAAGCAGGCCATTCTCGACTCCTACGGACGCAAGGGCGAGAAGGTCGTCAACATGAACTATGCCGCCGTGGACGCGGGCCTTGACAGCATTCAGGAATTCACCGTTCCCGAAAGCTGGAAGAATCCCCCCGCCGATCAGCCGGGTGAAGTCCTGCCCTGCGACCGGCCCGAGCTGGCGGATTACCTGAAGCGCATCATGGAGCCTGCCACCGCCCTGCGGGGCGACAGCCTGCCCGTCAGCGCCTTCGTGAAGAACGCCGACGGCACCATGAGCCTCGGCACCGCCGCCTACGAGCGCCGCAACAGCGCCGTGGATATCCCCAAGTGGATCCCCGCCAACTGCATCCAGTGCAACCGCTGCTCGCTGGTCTGCCCGCACGCCGCCATCCGTCCCTTCGTGTATGACGCGGAGGAGCTGGCCAAGGCCCCCGAAGGCACCGTCACCGTGAAGATGATGGGCAAGGGCTGCGAAGGCTACCAGTTCGGCATCGTGGTCGACCCGGCCGACTGCCTCGGCTGCGGCAGCTGCGTGAACGTCTGCCCCGCCAAGGAGAAGGCCCTCGTCATGGCCCCCGTCGAGGAGCAGCCCAAACAGCAGGCCGCCTATGATTACGCTTACCGGAATGTGAGCGCCAAGGAGACTTCCTTCGACGAGAAGACCGTCAAGGGCAGCCAGTTCAAGAAGCCCCTGTTCGAGTATTCCCGCGCCTGCGCCGGCTGCGGCGAAACGCCCTATGCCAAGCTCATCACCCAGCCCTTCGGCGACCGGATGCTGCTGGCCAACGCCACCGGCTGCTCCTCCATCTGGGGCGGCAGCGCGCCCAGCGCTCCCTACACCGTGAATAAGCTGGGCCGCGGCCCCGCGTGGAGTAACTCCCTCTTTGAAGACAACGCCGAGTTCGGCTTCGGTATGCTGAACGCCATGAAGCAGCGCCGCGCGCTGATGGCCGACAAGGTCGCCGTCCTCGCGGAGGACGCCGCGTTCAGCGATCTCGCCAAGGCGTGGCTGGAGAATATGCAGGACAGTAAGCTCGCCCAGACCACCGGCGACGCGCTCCTCGCCGCCTGCAAGGCTTCCAACAAGGCAGAAGCGAAGTTCGTCGCGGAGAACGCCGACCTGCTGCCCAAGCCCAGCTTCTGGTGCTTCGGCGGCGACGGCTGGGGCTACGACATCGGCTACGGCGGCCTCGACCACGTGCTGGCCTCCGGCGAGAACATCAACATCTTCGTCTTCGATACCGAGGTCTATTCCAATACCGGCGGTCAGGCCAGTAAGTCCACTCCCATCGGCGCGGTGGCTCAGTTCGCCGCAGCCGGCAAGGCCGTGAAGAAGAAGGATCTTGCGCAGATCGCCATCTCCTACGGGTATATCTACGTGGCGCAGGTCGCCATGGGCGCGGACTACAACCAGTGCAGCAAGGCGCTGGCGGAGGCCGAAGCCTACGACGGGCCTTCCCTCGTCATCGGCTACGCGCCCTGCATCAACCATGGCGCCAAGGCCGGTATGGGCAAGAGCATGAGCATCATGAAGGCCGCCGTGGACGCGGGCTACTGGAACCTGTTCCGCTACGATCCGCGCCTCGAGGCCGAGGGTAAGAACCCCCTGAGCATCGACTCCGGCGAGCCCTCCGGCAAGTATGAGGACTTCCTCATGAGCGAGGTGCGCTACAGCTCTCTGGCCCTCAGCTTCCCCGACCGGGCCAAGGAGCTCTTCGCCCGCGCCGCGGAGAACGCGGATATCAAGTACAAAAAGCTCCTGCTGCAGAAGCAGATGTACGACCTGCAGGCGAAGTAAGAAAACAAACAGACCGGGAGGCGGCATTCGCCGTCTCCCGGTTATCTGTATCGAAAAAGTCCGTGGACTTTTTCAAAATCTTTGGAGGGATTACCTATGGCCGATCTCATCGCCGCCGTTTCCACCGGCAGCCAGCGCACCGCCCTCGGCGTCATCCGCCTCACGGGAGACGGCGCGGCAGAAACCGTCTCCAAAGCGCTGCGGCCCCGCTTCGGCGGCAGCCTGACGGACTACCGTCCCCGGCAGCTGGTGCTGTGCGACTTTCTGGATGGGGACGGCAGCGTCCTCGACGAGGTGCTGGCGACCTATTCCCCCGCGCCGGGCAGCTTCACCGGGGAGGAGACCGCCGAAATTCAGGGCCACGGCAGCCCGGTGGGCCTGCAGGCCATGCTGCGCGCACTGTTCCGTTTGGGCGCACGGCAGGCCGGGCCGGGCGAATTCAGCCGCCGCGCCTTTCTGAACGGGCGGCTGGACCTGACGCAGGCGGAGGCCATCATGGACCTCATCGACAGCGAGACGGTCTTCGCCGCCCGGAACGCCGCCCGGCAGCTGCGCGGAAGTGTCAGCGAAAAGACGGACGCGGTCTATGAGCAGCTCCTCGGCCTGCTGGCGCATTTTCAGGCGGTGGTGGACTACCCGGAGGAGGGCGTGGAGCCGCTGGAGGCGATGGAGATCGCGGAGAGTCTGCGCGCTTCGGCGGAGAAGCTGGGGCGGCTGCTGCGCTCCTTCGAGCGTGGGCAGATGCTGAAGGAGGGCGTGAAGTGCGCCATCCTCGGCAGACCCAACGCGGGCAAATCCAGCCTGCTGAACGCGCTCATCGGCTACGACCGGGCCATCGTCACGGACGAAGCGGGCACCACGCGGGATACGCTGGAGGAAAAGCTCACCCTCGGCGGCGTGCTGCTGCGCCTCATCGACACGGCGGGCCTGCGGGAAACGGATTCCGTCGCCGAACGGGAGGGCGTGCGCCGGGCCTGCGAGGCGGCAAAGGACGCGAAGCTGGTTCTCGCGGTGTTCGACGGGTCGCGTCCCCTGTCCGGCGAGGACCAGCTGGTCATCTCGGCGGCGCGGGAGGCGGAAAAAGCCGTCGCCATCGTGAACAAATCTGACCTGCCGCAGGCGCTGGATGCGGCGGCGCTGAGGACCGCCTTCCCCACGGTGCTGACCCTTTCCGCCGCCACCGGCGAAGGATTGAGCGCGCTGGAGGAGACCGTTTCGCTGCTGCTGGACGGCGCGGAGCCGCTGGAGCCGGGTGAAATTCTCACCAACGCCCGGCAGTATGACGCCATCTTCCGGGCTTCCGCAGCCATCGAACGGGCGGCGGCGGCGCTGGAAGCCGGGTTCACGCCCGACGCGGTGCTGACCGACGCGGAGGAGGCGCTTTCCGCCCTGGGCGAAGTGAGCGGACGCACCCTGCGGGAGGATCTGGTGGAGGCGGTGTTCAGCCGCTTCTGCGTGGGGAAATGAGCTAAGGCGGACGATTTCGTTACGCTTGCCCGCCGTTCCTCCCGCCGGGAACGGTTGACAGACGCGCAAAATGCTGTTACAATTATACGCAAAATCGATACAGACCTGTAATCAGAAAGGAGACACAGATGAAAAACGTCAAAAAATGGACGGTCTGCCTGCTGGCGCTGGTCATGCTCCTGCTGCTGACGGCCTGCAAATTCCGCCTGAGCATCGACGTGCAGTGCGGGAAAAACGGAAGCGGCACCATCAGCTACGTTTACGCCATGGACGAGGAGCTGTATTCCGCGGTCGCCGTGGACGGGGACGACGAATACGCCGACTATGAGAAAATGGTCATCGGCGGGGAGACCTATTACGGCACGAAGGAATCGGTCGCGTACGCTTCCTTCGACGAGCTGGAAACGCTCATGACCACCCCGGATG
>JAZQQF010000129.1:0-2478 GCA_045628925.1 Oscillospiraceae bacterium
GGCCTTGCCCCCGGCGTTCCAGCTTATGCGGGGAGAGGGGGAGAGGGTGCGGATCCGACTCCCCCTCTTGCACCATCTCCCATCCCGCGCTATACTGGAATCAAAACATCGAAAGGGGCGAATGTCATGCCGCTCATCCTCATCCGCAACGACATCACCAAAATGGAGACCGACGCCATCGTGAACGCCGCGAACAGCTCCCTGCTGGGTGGCGGCGGGGTGGACGGGGCCATCCACCGGGCGGCAGGCCCGGAGCTGCTGGCGGAATGCCGTACGCTGGGCGGCTGCGAGACCGGCTCGGCCAAGGTGACGAAGGCCTACCGCCTCCCCAGCAAGTACATCATCCACACGGTCGGCCCTGTGTGGCAGGGCGGCGAATGCGGCGAGGAAGCGCTGCTCCGCTCCTGCTACCGGACTTCTCTCCGCCTTGCCGAGGAGAAGGGCTGCGAGACCGTGGCCTTCCCGCTCATTTCCTCCGGCATTTTCGGCTACCCCAAGCGGGAGGCCCTGCGCGTCGCGGAGGAGACCATCCGGGACTTCCTGCTCACCAGCGAGATGACCGTCTACCTCGTCATCTTCGACCGGGACGCTTTCCGTCTCAGCGTCGAGCGATATGAGGATATCGCCGCCTACGTGGACGACCGGTACGTGGAGGAGCATCTTGACCGCCGCTCCCGCCGGAACGAGCTGAATTTCTTCGGCATGGCGTCGAAAGCGGCGAAGCCACGCCGGAAGTCGGCGCGGGAGGGCGCGGAAGCGCTGCCCATGGCGGAAGCGCTGCCCATGGCGGAGGCGGACGTGCCGTCGGACGCGATGGCGGCCCCCGTGCCCGCCGCCTCGCTGGAGGATGCCCTCCGCTCGCTGGACGAGAGCTTCAGCCAGATGCTCCTGCGGAAGATCACCGAATCGGGCATGACGGACGCGCAGTGCTACAAAAAGGCCAATATCGACCGGAAGCTCTTTTCCAAGATCCGCAGCGACCCCCAGTATAAGCCCAGCAAGCCCACGGCGCCGGCCTTCGCCATCGCTTTGGAGCTGCCCCTGTGGGAGGCAAAGGACCTGCTGCTGAAGGCCGGCTTCGCCCTCTCCCGTTCCAGCAAGTTCGACGTCATCGTGGAATACTTCCTCGCCCGGGGCGAATACGATATCCTCCATATCAACGAAGCCCTGTTCGCCTTCGACCAGCCCCTGCTGGGCTGCTGAGAGCTGTGCGAGTGCGCCGATGCGACCCATTCCGCCGACCGCGTCCCCCGTCCCCGGCCAAATCGAAGCCCAGCGAAGCGGGTTCGATTTGGAGAAGGAAAAAGCGGCGGAATCTACGAGCATTGGCGCTTTGCGCCGATGCGACCCATTCCGCCGTCCGCATCCCCCGTCTTCAACCAAATCGAAGCCCAGCGAAGCGGGTTCGATTTGGAGAAGGAAAAAGCGGCGGAATCTACGAGCATTGGCGCTTTGCGCCGATGCGACCTATTCCGCCGGTTTTGACGTAAATGTCGCTTCCCAGGCGACCACATCCCCTCCGAAAACGTGTAAGCTGTGACCTGTAAGAACGAAACAGGCCACAGCTTCGATTTTAAGGAGGAAACACAAATGGAAAAGAACAACGTCACGGAACTGGTTTTCATTCTCGACCGCAGCGGCTCCATGAGCGGGCTGGAGGGCGACACCATCGGCGGCTTCAACAGCATGATCGAGAAGCAGAAGAAAGAGGACGGCGAAGCGTGGGTCAGCACGATCCTCTTCGATAACCGCAGCGAGGTGCTGCATGACCGCCTCAAACTCGCCGACGTGCCGAAGATGACCGACCGGGACTACACCGTCCGCGGCTGCACCGCCCTGCTGGACGCCATCGGCGGCGCCATCCGCCACATCGGCAATATCCACAAATACGCCCGCCCGGAGGACGTGCCCGCCCATACGATGTTCGTCATCACCACCGACGGCATGGAGAACGCCTCGAAGGAGTTTTCCTCCGATGACGTGAAGGGGATGATCCGGCGGCAGAAGGAGAAATACGGCTGGGAGTTCCTCTTCCTCGGCGCGAACATCGACGCGGTGGAGACCGCGAAGCACTTCGGCATCGACGAGGACCGCGCCGTCACCTACCGTTCCGACAGCGCGGGCACCCAGCTGAACTACGCGGTCGTGGCCGAGGCCGTCAGCACCGTGCGCGGACACCGCAAGCTCACCCGCGACTGGAAGGCCCGCATCGAGGAGGACATGGAGAACCGGCAGTAACACATCCGGCGCACGGACCTTTCCAAACTGCAAAACCGTGCGGCAGGAGAAACGATGCTCCTGCCGGACGGCTGCTATTTCATGCAAAAAGACCTTCTAAAAACGCGAGGTCGATCTCATAGTCGATGGTCATCACTTTATAGTAGTGCTCTTGATAAACGATGGTATTTTCGCTCAGAACGGCGACGCCCGCGATCCGTTCTCCGGCTTCGTCCAACCAGCTCAGGGAAAACATACTGC
>JAZQQF010000130.1:0-4363 GCA_045628925.1 Oscillospiraceae bacterium
AGAATACTGGTACGCAATTTTATAGCAGCCAAGGTTATTATTCAGCTCCGGCCACTGTTTGACCAGCGTGCTGTCGTCCAGCTCCTTCTTGACAAGACTGTCAAACAGATCCGGGCGCTCCTTGATGTAGGCTTTGCAAGCCCTCTCAATGACGGAGAGATCACTTTCGAGATTGTCACTTGCAGAAATCTGCTCACGGATATACGTATCGTCAGTAATACGATTGGCAGCCTTCTTCATGTCCTTGATACAGCTGCCGACAGTTGTGCTGCCGGTTGGAATGCTGGGATGATTGACGGCAAATCTGTAAAACATCTTCTCCGATTCGGGAGCCGTACGGGAGAACTTATTATCCACGAGATTGTGAATTTTGGCGGGTAACTCGATATAGTCCGCACTTGCCTGAATCGCTGCGTTCGCCTTCCCTTTCAACGCATCCCGCTGCTTTTCCGTGATGGCTGGTGCGGCTGCTTCCGCAGGCTGCTTCAGCTCCTTGACCCGGCTGAGATAAGCTTTTCGCATCTGCTGTCCGTTCTGCTTCAGCAGGATCTCAATCGTCTGCTCCGGCCTGAGGCTTTTCCCCTCTGTGCCCTTTTGGATCGCGTCGTTCAAGAAAAGCTTGAAGTCATCGGACTGCAGAAAGGCATTTGTCTGAATGCGCAGTTGCTCCCGGTCGCACATGAGATTTCCTTTTTGGCTTTTGACCTCCCCCGCCAGAACGAGCTTTTCGGCCAGTGCCTTCTTCATATAGTCAAGGTTAGCGGATCTCGCGTTGAAATAGACGAAGTCTTCGCTCTCGGGGATCGAAGACAGAGACTCCTGCAGCGACTTCAGCTGATTCATGCACTTCAACCGTTCCAGCTGGGTGGCGCTGAAGGAGGTCAGCGCCTTCTTGTCCGCAATATATGCGTCGGCGGAAAGCATGACGGCGTCCATCTCCCGCTTGAATTCGTCGCGGCTCATGTTCCGATATTTCGTGGGGTTGGCGTTGTAGCTCTTTTCAAGCTCATCCAGCTTCCCGGTCAGGTCTTTCAGGTGCTGCGTGCCGCGGGAATTGCGCTTCATGCGCTCGTTCAACCGGAACATTTCGTTCATGATGAAATCCAGGTTCGCGTAGCCGACTTTGGGCTGCGGCTTCGGGTTTTCCGACAGGGAATGCCCATCGGGCGCGGCGACCGGCTCCGCCGGAGCCATGCTGTCCTTCTGCTGCGCACGCGGTTGGAAGGACGGATTCACGTACTGCATGGCCGTCCGCATTCCTTCCTCGTAATTCGGTGCGTATCCGTCCTGGAACCGGTCAAGAAACAGTTTGCTCATCAGCGCCACGCCGATCTCCGCGGAATCGCTGAACCCCAGACTCTGAGCCACACGCGGGGAAGCGAAGAGCTTGGCGGCAACATAGTGTTTGCTGATCCAGTCGAATATCTTCTCGGCAGTCAGGTCTTCCGGCCCGGCGAGGAACTCTTCGGAAAACTCGAACCTGTATTTTTTCTGCATGGCCGCTAACTGCTTTTCCATGGCTTTTTCGGTGCGGTCCACTTCTGCAGACCACTTATCGCGGTCACGCTTGTGCTCTCTGGACATAGATCCGTACTGATATGCCCCCTGCTCCTCTTTGCAGGCTTTCTGATAGGCGTCGACCTTGGCCTGAAGCTTCGCCAGGTCATTATCCAGACTTTTGTATTCCTTTCGCTTCCGCAGATCTGACAATGCCCTTCGGATCTCTTCTTCGTTCATTCGGATATCCTCCTTCTATTCTTCCGGCGGCTCCCACCTGATCTGCAGCGGTCAGCACTTCATGAGAACGGTTGGCACTGAGCTTGCCCGAGCCTCCATCTGATATTGTTCAAGCTAAACACCAGTGTATCATGAAAAAGGTTACAAGTAAAGCCAAATCAGCACGCCGATGAACTGATTCGGCAGCGCGGAGGGACTGAGAATGGCCGGGCGGCAAGATATGCCGCTCGGCCATCAAATACGGTGTTTACACGCCCAGCTCGAAACGCTCGATGTAGTTGTTCTGGTCGTCCACAGACATATGCGTGAAGTAGGCGCTGAAGCCTGCGATACGCACGATCAGGTCCTGATAATCCTCGGGGTGCTTCTGCGCCGCGCGCATGACCTCGGTATCCGCCACGGTGAAGTGGTACTGGATGCCGCCCAGCTTGAAGTAGGTGCTGATCAGGTCGCGCACCTTGGCAAACGCATCGTCGCCCGCGACGGAGTTCGCGTCGAAGCGGGAGTTGATGGCGCCGCCGCAGCGGAGCTTCACCCACGGCATCTTGGACACGCTCTTCACATAGCTGAGCGGGCCGTTCTTGATGCAGTCCTGACGCGGGTCGCTGGAGATGGACAGCGCTTCGCCGGTCTTGCGGCCGTCGGGCGTGGCCCACTGGCCCTTGCCCGCGCGCACCCAGTACAGGTCGAGGGCGCCGCAGTTGTTGGTGCCGCCGTTGACGCCGGGACGGGAGTTGAAGTAATCGACCCACATATTGGTCATCCACACGATGACGGAATCGGGATCGTCGTCGTCATTGCCGTAGTGCGGCATGACATTGAGGATGCGCTGACGCAGCAGCTCCTGACCGGGGCCTTCCCAGTTCTGGCAGATGGCGTCATACAGCTCCTGCAGGGAGACGCTCTTATCGTCGAAGCAGAGCTTCTTGATGGCATAGAGGCTGTCGCCCACGGTGCCGATGGCGGAGATCATGGAGCCCATGCCGTTGGAGGTCGCGCCGCCCCAGGTCACGTCTCTGCCGCTCTCCAGGCAGCCCTCCGTCATCATGGAGGCGGAGAGGACAGGCCACGCGGTCTTGAAGATCATGGAGGCATAGTGATAGGTGCGGGCCATATTGTCGATATAATGCTTGGCCTGACGCTCGAACTCTTCCTTGATCTCCTCGAAACTCTCATACTCCGGCAGCGTCTTGCAGGGCAGCTCGCCTTCCCGCTTGGACATGGGATCCTTGTTGCCGTGGATGACGTACTGGAGGATCTGGATGAGGCCGCTGCCCGCGCCGAACGCGCCGCAGTTGGCAGCCATGG
This sequence comes from Oscillospiraceae bacterium, assembly GCA_045628925.1. Taxonomy (GTDB): domain Bacteria; phylum Bacillota; class Clostridia; order Oscillospirales; family Oscillospiraceae; genus UBA1774. The sequence continues at coordinate 3,046 of JAZQQF010000130.1, forward strand.
ACCATTCCTTGCCGCTGATGGCGGGCTCGACGCAGCCGAACACCGCATAGCGCCGCGCGTCCTCGATGGGCACGCCGCGGTCCAGCATGGCCTGAATGATCACGTCGTCGTTGTTGAACTGAGGCATACCGCCCAGACGGCGGGAGCACGCCACGGCGATGTTCCAGATGCGGTCAGGCGTATACTTATTGATGCGCAGCGCGAGGCTGGGCTCCGCAACACGCAGACGGTAGTAGGCCAGCAGCATCATTTCGGTGGCGAGGTTGTAGATGCCCGCAGCGCCGTCAGCGGTCATGCCGCCGATGGTGATCAGGCTGCCGGCGGCGATGTTCTGCGCGCCGCCCTGCAGGGAGAAGAAGTTCTTCCCGTTCTTGTGGGCCTCAATGAGCTGGTCGTTGGTGGGCTTGGGGAACATGATGATCTGGTTGCCGTCCTGCAGGAGGTAAGCGTCGAACAGGTCCTGCGCGGTCTCGCGGGTGAGACGGCCTTCCTTGATGTCGTTCTCCACCAGCGGTCCGAGGAAGGTGTCGATGAGTCCGGGGCTGTCGGCCCAGTGCACACCGTCGGCGATGAGCAGGTACTGGTAGAACAGCATGGTCTGGATGCCTTCCCACGTGGTACGGGCGGGATGCTCCATGATCCAGTCGCAGGAATCGGCCATCTGCAGCAGCTCCGCCTTGCGGGCGGCGTCGGCAGTGGTCTCGGCCTTCTTGCGGCAGCCCTCGGCATAGCGCTTGCTCATGAGGATCATGCCGACGCAGACCTTGATGTAGGCCCGGTAGAACAGCTCCTGCTGGATGTTGTCATTGGTGGTGTTGGCCTGAATGGCGGCCAGCTTCTTCTCGGCGATCTTCTTGCAGCCGCCGAAGCTCAGGGTCACGGCGCGCTCATAGCCCGGGCAGAAGTGGCCGGGATAGGAGCCGTTCAGGAAGTTCTTCATGGGGCCCATGCGCTCCACGAAATCATCCGGGAACAGGCCGAGGCCGGTGGACACGATGTCGTTGTCCTTCCAGTAATCGGCGGCCTCGAGGATCCACTTGCGGTCCTCATCGGAGACCCACACGCTGCCGGGCACCTGCCACGCAGCCTTGAAGCGCTCATCGGTATCGCCGAAGCAGGAGCGGATCCAGTTCTGGGGGGTCTGCTCGATGTCGAAGTGGACGGTGCGGGTATGAGGGCCGCAGTCGCCGAGGAAGATATCGTCGTCGTCAATGTTGATCTCGCGGGTGGCGCACCACTGGTACAGGTAGCCGGCGCGCTTCAGAATGGGGTACTGGTTCTGATGCTTCTGGTAATAATCCGTGATGATGCGGTTTCT
>JAZQQF010000131.1:0-11143 GCA_045628925.1 Oscillospiraceae bacterium
GTGACCTCCATGACCGTTCCCAGCGGCGCGTCCGCCCATGCGCCGAGGCCCTGCCGCACCACGCCGAGGACCGGCTTCGGCCCGTTCAGCACGCTTAGAACAGTTTCCCGGAATCCGGCGGCCTCCGATTCCAGATACCCCAGCTCGTCCAGCACGATGACGTCCGCATCGGCGGCAGATCGCAGCAGCGCCGTTCCCACCCCGTCGAACACCTGTGGAAAGACCTGCTTCCCCGCCCCGCCCATGCGGGCGCAGACGGCGCTTTCCGGAAGGTCGATCCCCTCCGGCAGCTCGGCCCCGGCGGAATAGGGCAGGAGATAGAGCGCCCGAAGCCCGTGCCGCGTATCGAACCGCGTCATGACCCCGGCGCAGCGCAGGCCGGACGCCGCCAGCGCCTTCCGCAGCGCGGTGGATTTCCCAACCTGCCGTTCACCTGTGAGAAACAGCGGCATTTCCTCCGCCCCCTTTCCACGGTGATTTTAGCCGAATGGCCCGTTTCTGTCAACGAAAAGGCCGATTTTGTCCGATTTTCAGCCAGATTTGCCGGAATTTTCCTGCAAACCCCTTGCAATCCGCGGCAGACTATGGTATAGTTGCGGCGTAAGGTAGAGAGTAGGAAGTAAGAGTGGGTGCGCATCCCACTCTTTTTCTTGACCTTTTTTGAGGAGTTAAAAATCATGAAGGTGACCGAACTGGTAGCCCAGATCGCCGCGCCCGCCGCCGAAAAGCAGGGCTGCTTCGTCTGGGACGTGGAATTTGTGAAGGAAGCGGGCGAGCGCTACCTTCGCGTTTATATCGACAATGACGCGGCCGAAGTGAATATCGACCAGTGCGAGGCCGTTTCCCGCGAGGTGGACGCGAAGCTGGATGAGCTGGACCCCATTCAGGAGAGCTACATCTTCGAGGTCTGCTCCGCCGGTGCGGAACGGGAGCTGAAGCGCCCGGCCGACTTTGAGCGGTTCATCGGCTCCAACGTGGCCGTGAAGCTCTACAGCGCCAAAAACGGGCGCAAGGAATACGTCGGCGTGCTGAAAGGCTATGCGGACGGGGCCGTCGAGCTGGAGGACGGGACCGTATTCCAGAAGAACGAAGTCGCGCAGGTGCGTCTGCGCGTCACATTTTAAGGAGAGACTGACATGGACAGCGAATTCTTCCTTGCGCTCGATATGATCGAGAAGGAAAAGGGCATTTCCAAGAGCTACATGATGGAAAAGATCCGCGCCGCGCTGGTCGCCGCCGTGAAGAAGGACGATCCCGCCGCGGCGGACGGGGTTGTCGTCGAGATGGACCCGGTCAAGCAGAAGGTGCGCATCTATATTGAAAAGACCGTGGTGGAAGAGATCGACAATCCCGCCCTCGACCTGACGGTGGAGGAGGCCCGGGAATTCGACCCGGAAGCCAAGCTGGGCGACAAGCTGGCCATCGAGGTCAAGACCGAGAAGTTCGGCCGCATCGCCGCACAGGCGGGCAAGCAGGTCATCATTCAGGGCATCCGCGAGGCGGAGCGCGGCATGATCTATGAGGAGTTCAACTCCAAGGAGCATGAGGTGCTGACCGGTCTCGTCACCCGCATCGAGCCGCGCAACGGCAACGTGCATATCAAGATCACCAACGGTTCCGGCGCGACCGAGGCCGTCATGCTGGCAGAAGAGCGCGTCCCCGGCGAGGTCATCCGCGAGGGCGACCATCTGCGCGTCTATGTGGTGGAGGTCCGCCGTCCTTTGAAGGGACCGCAGGTCATGGTCTCCCGCACCCATCCCGGGCTGGTGAAGCGCCTGTTCGAGCTGGAAGTGCCGGAAATTTACGACGGCGTGGTGGAGATCAAGAGCATCGCCCGCGAGGCCGGTACCCGGACGAAGATCGCCGTCGCCTCCAATAATCCCGAAGTGGATCCCATCGGCGCGTGCGTCGGCCCCAAGGGCGGTCGCGTGGGTGCCGTAGTGGAGGAGCTGCGGGGCGAAAAGATGGATATCATCGCGTGGAGCGAGAATCCGGAAAAGTTCGTCGCCGCCGCGCTGGCCCCGGCAGAGGTTTATTCCGCCGTCATGCTGGAGGACGGGCGCAGCTGCCGCGTGGTCGTGCCCGATAATCAGCTGAGCCTTGCCATCGGCAAGGAGGGCAAGAATGCCCGCCTCGCCGCCAAGCTCACCGGCTGCAAGATCGATATCAAGCCCTTCTCCGAAATGGCGGAGCAGAGCACCATCAAGATCGACGTGAGCCAGCTGGACCTGGCTGAAGAAGCGGAGACCGTTTCGGAAGAATGAGGTTTTCGCTCCCCGGCTGCACTGCGGCAGCCCTGTAGCAAAAGCCTCGCAGAGTTCGCTGCCCGCAGGCAGCGAATCAAGTCAAACTCATTTTTTCATATCAAATCGCAGCCCAGCGAAGCGGGTGCGATTTGGAGAGGAGCAGCCGGGACACTTACAAGCAAGGCCGCTTGCGGACTTGCACAGTCGTGTGCCCGTGCTGCGACGATGATTCGGGGGTTCGTTATGCCGAAGAAGATTCCCATGCGCCAGTGCCTCGGCTGCCGGGAGATGAAGCCCAAGCCGGAGCTGACGCGCGTCGTCCGCTCGCCGGAGGGCGTCATTTCACTGGATACGCGGGGCAAAAGTCCCGGCCGGGGGGCGTATCTCTGCCCCAACGCGGCCTGTCTGCAGAAGGCGCGGAAGTCCCGCGCACTGGAACGGGCGCTGGAAACGGCCATCCCCCCGGAAATCTATGACGGGCTTCTGGCTCGCCTGGAAAGCGAGGGAAGCGAAAATGGATAAAGCACTGAACTTCCTCGGCCTGTGTAAGAAGGCCGGGAAGCTGCTCACGGGCGAGGACGGGGTCTCCGGCGCGGCCCGGAGCGGCGAGGCAGCCCTCATCATGACCGCCTCGGACACGGCTTCCAACACGAAGAAAAAGGCGCTGAACCTGAGCGAATGGAACGATACGCCTCACGTTCAGCTGCCATGGGATAAGGATACGCTGGGAGAGCTGCTGGACAAACGGGTCTGCGCCATCCTTGCGCTGACGGATCAGGGACTGGCCGCGGCTTTTGCGAAAAAGCTCAGTGAGCAGGACCCCGCCTATGAACAGACGGCGGCCCTGCTGAACGGAAAGTCCAACGGGAAAGGGAGGAAGAAGTATGAATAAATATCGCATTCATGAGGTCGCAAAGGATTTTGGCATGGCCAGTAAGGTCATCACCGAGATCCTCACCAAGTATGCCTCGGAGCCGAAGAACCATATGCAGGTGCTGTCGGATGCGGAGCTGAACATCATTTTTGATTACCTCACTTTCCATAATCAGGTAAGCTCTCTGGATGAGGTGTTCGCCGGGGCGAAGAAAGCTGCCGCGCCTGCCGAGGCGAGCGCTCCCGCAGCGGAAAGCGAGACCGCGCCGAAGCCGGAGGCGAAGCCCGACAAGCCGCAGCAGAATCAGCCCAAGGCTCAGAATCAGGGCCAGAAGCAGCAGAATCAGGGCGGTCAGCAGCCGAAGCAGCAGGGTCAGAAGCCTGCGCAGCAGGGCCAGCAGAATCAGCAGCCCAAGCCCCAGCAGCAGAACCAGCCCAAGGCGGAGAATAAACCTGCTCCTCAGCAGCAGGGTCAGGCCGTGGCCAGCAAGGTGCCTCAGAAGCGCGTCATCGACACCCGCGGCACCACGCTGAACACCGCGAAATACGACGAGCGGCTGGATCAGTTCGTGCCCGATAAGCTGCAGAACGCCAAGCAGGGCAAGGAAAAGTTCGCCAACCGCAAGGATAAACGCCAGCAGCAGACCGCCGCCTCCGGCGCGAAGAAGCGTCAGGAGCAGCGGGCGCAGATGCAGAAGCTCCAGCTGGAGATCGCCAAGAAGGCCCCCACCAAGGTGGAGATCCCCGACGAGATCAGCGTGGGCGAGCTGGCTTCCCGCATGAAGAAGACCGGCACGGAGGTCGTCAAGGCTCTTATCCGCAATAAGATCATGGCCTCCCTGTCCGACGTGATCGATTATGAGACCGCCGCGCTCATCGCCATGGAGCTGGGCTGCAAGGTGGAGCATGAGGTGGTCGTGACCATCGAGGAGAAGCTCATCGACGATCATCAGGATGAAGAAGCCGATCTGCTGCCCCGCAGCCCCGTCGTGGTGGTCATGGGTCACGTTGACCACGGCAAGACCAGCCTGCTGGATAAGATCCGCCATGCCCACGTAGCCGAGGGCGAGGCCGGCGGCATCACCCAGCACATCGGCGCCTATCAGGTGGAGATCGACGGGAAGGCCATCACCTTCCTGGATACCCCGGGCCATGAGGCCTTCACCTCCATGCGCGCCCGCGGCGCGATGGTGACCGACGTGGCCATTCTGGTGGTCGCGGCGGACGACGGCATCATGCCCCAGACCATCGAAGCCATCAACCATGCCCGCGCCGCCGAGATCCCCATCGTGGTGGCCATCAACAAAATGGATAAGCCCGGCGCCAACCCCCAGCTGGTGAAGCAGCAGCTCACACAGTATGACCTGCTCACCGAGGAATGGGGCGGCGATACCATCTGCTGCGAGGTCTCCGCCCGCACCGGCGAAGGCATCGACAACCTGCTGGAAATGGTGGCCCTCACCGCCGAAATGCGCGAGCTGAAGGCCAACCCCAACCGCCGCGCCAAGGGCACCGTCATCGAGGCCCGGCTGGACAAGGGCCGCGGCCCCATCGCCACCGTTCTGGTGCAGAACGGCACCCTCCGCGCCGGCGATATCCTCATCGCGGGCATGACCGTGGGCCGCGTGCGCACCATGATGAACGACAAGGGCCAGCGCATCACGGAAGCCGGCCCCAGCGTCCCCGTGGAGATCACCGGTCTGAGCGAAGCGCCCAACGCGGGCGACGTGTTCAATGCCGTCGAGGATGAGCGCATGGCCCGTGAGCTGGTGGATCAGCGCAAGGAAGAAAACAAGCAGGCCACCACCGGGTCTGAGCGCAAGGTCAGCCTGACCGATCTGTTCGCCCAGATCAAGGAAGGCGAGCTGAAGGAACTGACTCTGATCGTGAAGGCCGACGTGCAGGGCAGTGTGGAAGCGGTCAAGACCTCGCTGGAAAAGCTCTCGAACGACGAAGTGCGCGTCCGCGTCATCCACGGCGCGGTGGGCGCCATCAATGAAAGCGATATCATGCTGGCCGCGACCAGCAACGCCATCATCGTGGGCTTCAACGTCCGGCCCGACGCCGCCGCACGGGACAGTGCCGCCCGCAACGGCGTGGATATGCGGATGTACCGCGTCATCTACGACTGCATCGAGGAGATCAGCGCCGCCATGAAGGGTATGCTGGCCCCCACCTTCCAGGAAGTCCTCACCGGCCATGCGGAGATCCGCCAGACCTACCACGTGAGCAAGGTCGGCACCATCGCCGGCTGCTATATGCAGGACGGCAAGATCGTCCGCACCAGCGGTGTGCGCATCGTGCGCGACGGTATCGTGGTGCACGAGGGTCAGCTGGCCTCCCTGCGCCGCTTCAAGGACGATGTGAAGGAAGTCGTGCAGGGCTATGAGTTCGGCTGCTCCATCGAGAAGTTCAACGACATCAAGGAAGGCGATATCATCGAAGCCTTCGTGATGGAGAAGATCGAAGCGTAAGAGATCCAGACAGGCTGCGTTCCGGCTCTGCGGCGGTGCTGCGGAGCCGGTGTGCGGCCTGTTTTTGCGTTTCGGCGGGGTGCGTCTCCGTAGGGGCGATTCACGAATCGCCCGCCCGCGCGTGCATCTGTTCCTGCGTCCACCCAATCAAACCAACCTCTCCCGGGCGCATATTCCCCGTCCATTCCGCAAAAATACCCACAGAGAGAAGGAAGTCCAACCGTGAAATCCCGTCTCATCGTGGCAGCCATCGGGCTGCCGCTGATCCTCGTCATTCTCTGCGTCCTGCCCCCCTTCGCCGCTACGATCCTCTTTGCGGCGGTGAACATGCTGGGGTCGTGGGAGCTGTATCATATCCTGCATATTCAAGACCGCGTCGCCGCGCTGGCGCTGACCATGGCCGCCGGGGCGGGCACGCAGTTCCTCATCCTCCTGCGCGGCTACGGGAGCGTCTATCCCGTCGCGCTGCCCTTCACCGTCCTTCTGTTTCTCTGCTGGGTCGCATATTATGAAAAGGAGCGTCCCTTCGGTTTGGAAGGGCTGGCGGCAAGTCTGTTCAGCGGCCTGCTGGTGCCGCTGGGGTTGGGCGCGATGACCGCCCTGCGCAGCATGGAATGGGGCCATCTGCTGGTGCTGGCCCCCCTCGTCGCCACCTTCGTGGGCGACAGCGGCGCCTATTTCGCGGGCCGGGCGCTGGGGAAGCGGAAAATGTCCCCCCGCACCAGCCCCCACAAAACGATCGCCGGGCTTGTGGGCGGTCTGCTTTCCGCCGCCGTGGGCATGGTCGTCTACGGGCTGGTGCTGCGGGCCTTCGGGCTAAGCGGCAGCCTGTGGAAGCTTGCCATTGTGGGCCTCACGGGCGGCGCCGTTGCCCAGCTGGGCGACCTGAGCTTTTCCCTTATCAAGCGCCACACCGGCGCGAAGGACTACGGCAACCTGCTCCCCGGCCACGGCGGCGCTTACGACCGCTTTGATTCCACCACCTTCGCCGCGCCCACGGTGCTGGTACTGCTGCAGCTGCTGGAGGTGTTCTGACATGGCACTGACGATTTTGGGTTCCACCGGCTCCATCGGCCGGCAGACGCTAGACGTGGCGGAAAACCTCAGCCTGCCCGTCTGCGCGCTGGCGGCGGACCGGAGCACGGAGCGCATGGAGGCGCAGGTGCGGAAGTTCAAACCGAAATACGCTGTCCTGCGAAATGAAGCCGCCGCAAACGATCTGAAGACCCGCCTTGCGGATACGGATACGAAGGTGCTTTCCGGCGAAAGCGGTCTGCTGGAGGCCGCCGCCGCCCCGGAAACGGATACGGTGCTTGCCGCCATGAGCGGCGCGGCCGGGCTGCTCCCGGCCATGACCGCCATTGAGAGCGGCAAGCAGCTGGCCCTCGCCAACAAGGAAACGCTGGTCTGCGCGGGAGCGCTGGTCACCGCCGCCGCCCGGCAGGCCGGAAAGCCGCTCCTGCCGGTGGACAGTGAGCACAGCGCGATTTTCCAGTGCATTCAGGGCCGCACCCCGCCGAAGAAGCTCCTGCTCACCGCCTCCGGCGGCCCCTTCCGGGAATACACCCGGGAGCAGATGTCCTGCGTCACCCCGGCGGACGCGCTGCGGCACCCCAACTGGAGCATGGGGCCGAAGATCACCATCGACAGCGCGACCCTCATGAACAAGGGTCTGGAGTTCATCGAGGCCATGTGGCTCTTCGACGTGGCCCCGGCGCAGATCCAGGTACTGGTGCATCCCCAGAGCGTGGTGCATTCCGCAGTGGAATTTCCCGACGGGGCGGTCATCGCCCAGCTGGGCACGCCGGATATGCGCCTGCCCATCCAGCTGGCCCTCACTTGGCCGGAGCGGAAACCCAGCCCCGCTCCCGCGCTGGACCTGACGAAAACCGCACCCCTTACCTTCGCTGCGCCGGACCTTGACTGTTTCCCCTGCCTGCGGCTGGCCATGGAGCTGGCGGACCACACGGAGAACGCCGACTGCGCGGTGATGAACGCGGCAAACGAGGTGGCGGTCCATGCGTTTCTGGACGGGAAGCTGGGCTTCCTGCAGATCTACGAAGTGGTAGCGTCCACGGTGGAGCAGCTCAGCGGGCTTCCCGGCGGGACGCTGAGCGATATCATCGCCGCAGATGAAGCGGCAAGGAGGCTAAGCGAAGCGTGTCTGTCCTCTATATCCTGATCGGCATCCTCATGTTCGGCGTGCTGATCGCCGCCCACGAAGCGGGGCATTTCAGCGTCAGCAAGCTGTTTCATATCAAGGTCAATGAATTTTCCATCGGCATGGGCCCCGCCATCTGGCACAAGGACAAGGGCGAGACCCAGTATTCCCTCCGTCTCCTGCCCTTCGGCGGCTTCTGCGCCATCGAGGGCGAGGACGGGGAGAGCGACGATCCTCGTGCCTTCCCCAGGAAACCCCTCTGGCAGCGCCTCTGCGTGCTGGCAGCGGGGAGCGCGGCGAATCTGGTCATCGGCTTCCTCATCTCCCTGATCATCTACCTGTCCTTCGCCTTCGCCGGGGATTATCTGGTTCCCACCGCTCGGCTCACGGGCTTTATGGACGGGTTCCCGCTGGAAGGAAGCGAGGGCTTGCAGGCGGGCGATCAGATCGTCTCCGTTAACGGCTGGCGCGTCAATTCCACGCGGGATTTCACCCTGTTCATGTCCGTCAGCGACGGGGTCACCGTGGACCTTGTGGTGAAACGGGACGGGCAGCGTATGAAGCTGGAGGACTTCCCGCTGACCCTGCGGGAATACACCGATGAGGCGGGCAACACGGTCTATAAATACGGCCTGTATTTCGACCAGAAACCGCTGACGGTCTTTACCGCTCTGCGGGAGGCCTGCAACGACTGCTCCTATTATGCCCGGGTCGTGTGGGTAAGCCTGAAATACCTCGTCAGCGGCAAAGCCGGGGTCAACGACCTGAGCGGCCCGGTGGGCATGGTGAAGGCCATCGGCGACGCCGGGGCCGAAGCCGCCACCGTGGGCGAAGGGCTGGGAAACGTGTTCAGCCTCATCGCCTTCATCGCGGTGAATCTGGCCGTCATGAATATGCTGCCCATCCCCGCGCTGGACGGTGGGCATATCTTCTCCATGCTGGTCTTCTGGTGCATCGAAAAGGCGATCGGACGCAAGCCCAATCCGAAGATCGAGACCTATATCCATGCGGCGGGTCTCATCCTCCTGCTGGCGCTGATGGCCTTCGTGATGTTCAACGACGTGAGAAAATTGTTCTGAGCTTCTCAGTTAGCGGCGCTTCTTCGGAAGCGCCGTTGCAATTTTCTTTCTGATATGCTATTCTTTTCATAGTGTCAGTCCCCTGACTGACCAAATCTATTTTCAGGAGCGTGCTTTTTGAGAAAGTACAACACATCGGAGATTGTGGGCTGACCGGGAGGTCTGCCGACGATCGAAAGACCTCCCGCCACGGGCAATTGCAGTCAACAATTTTCAGGAGGTTAAACAATGAATCGAAATGACTTTACCATTCGTTTTGAGCGACCGGAAGACTACAGAGAAGTGGAAAACCTGGTGAGAGAATCGTTCTGGAACGTCTATCACCCGGGCTGCAGTGAGCATTACGTCATCCATGTCCTGCGGGACGATCCTGCCTTCGTGAAGGAGCTGGACTTCGTCATGGAGCAGGACGGTCGGCTGATCGGCCAGAATATGTTCATGCGCACGATCATCGACGCGGACGATGGCCGCGTGATCCCTATCCTCACCATGGGGCCCATCGGTATCATCCCGGAACTGAAGCGCAGGGGCTACGGTAAGCAGCTGCTGGACTATTCGTTGGAGCAGGCAAGGGCGCTGGGCTTCGGCGCGGTCCTCTTCGAGGGCAACATTCGCTTTTACGGCAAATGCGGCTTTGACTATGCCTCGAAGTTCGGTATCCGCTACCACGACCTGCCGGAAGGCGCTGATGCGTCCTTCTTCCTCTGCAGGGAACTGATCCCCGGGTATCTGGACGGCGTCACCGGCATTTACCGGACGCCGCAGGGCTACTATGTGGACGCCGACGAGGTAGCGGAATTTGACAAGGACTTTCCTCCGAAGGTGAAACTGAAGCTCCCCGGTCAGCTGGAATGAATGTAACTCCCACGCCATAGGCAGGCGGGAAAAGGCAGGAGCCGACGCAGCAGCGTCGGCTCCCGTTTTTATGGATCCAGCTTTTTTACAGGCCGGACGTATTTGAAGAATCGCTCACAGTCATGGTAGAAGTAAAAGACCCGTTCCGGCGTCAGGTCCAGCGCATAGCCATCAGAAGCATAGTTGTAGTCCTTCATAGCCGCTTCGATCTTCGCTTCCACGCTTTCGCTTTCCGTTTCAAAGTCAAACGGGCCGTGTTCAAACACGATGTAATCGCCTGCCGGAACGTCCATCAGCTGCATCTGCGCCGGTACAGGGCCGTCATAATCCGCAGGAAGCCGGACGCCGTATGCCTCCGCCAGCGGGATGCCCCAGCTGCAGATGCGTCCGGTTGGCGCATTGATCCAAGCCATCAGCTGCCCGCTGGAGGCGTTTTCCTCCGTTCCGCCCGCGTCATCCAGTTTTCCCTTGATGCTGTCCAGCAGGCCGCAGATCGTGTCACAGTCCTGCCCCGGTATGCTGCTCTGCTTCTGCCAGAAATCCCAATATCCGATGCTCTCGTAGTTGCGAATGTGCAAAAACCGATGAGCAGGGATCTGAACGTAGTAGATCTTCACTTCTCCTGTGCTTTCTTTCTGATTCATCTGCTTCATTGCTCCTTCCATGAGATAACAATCAAAGGGTTTCAGGATCGTTCTGAGGACTACCGGTATCGGGTGCTTTCGATATTCGGTGGGCAAGATCCCATAGGCTTTTCTGAATGCGCGTGAAAAAGCCTCGCCGGAGGAAAAACCGTTTCGCAGGGCGATTTCCAGGATACCGTCTGTTGTATCCCGTAGTTCCCGCAGTGCAAATGCAAGCCTTCTGTGCCGCAGATAATCTTTCAGCTTCATGCCAGATATTTCCCGGAACATTCTGGAGGTATAGAATTCAGAATAGCCGACCGTATCTGCAAGTGACTTTAAAGTCAGCTGCTCATCGTTTTGATTCCGAATGCAGATATCGATCTGATCGACGATCATCTGTACTTCTCGATTCCAATTCTGCACCTGACATCCTTCCCTTGTAAAGCTGATTCTGATTATACGGTTTTATTTGCAGTTTTCCTGATTTTACTTGCTAAGTTATAAAAAAACAAGAACCAAAAAAGAAAAACGCCTGAAGCTTCTGCTTCAGACGTTTGTGTTGGCATCTTGCTATCTTCCCGGTCCGTCGCCAGACAAGTATTGTCGCCATCGGTGAGCTTAACTTCCGTGTTCGGAATGGGAACGGGTGGACCCTCACCATCATCAACACCAACTATTGAGTTGTGTACTGCACACTCAAAACCGAACAAAGGTGACTTGCAAAGCATTCACTTGAGCCTGCGCTTTCATCGAACCGATGAAGGTTAAGCCCTCGGGCTATTAGTATCGGTCAGCTAAACACATTACTGTGCGTACACCTCCGACCTAT
>JAZQQF010000132.1:0-15563 GCA_045628925.1 Oscillospiraceae bacterium
GGCTCCGTGGCGGCGCACGCCGGTTTTGCGAAGAAGGCCGGCGCCACCCGTGACGAAGTGAAGGGCGCCATCCTCGTGACCCTGATGACCAACGGCATCAACGGCGTGTCCGATGCGCTTTCCCTCGCGCTGGACAGCTACGACAACTTCCCTGTGTAAGTTCCCCTATAAGCAAAAGCCCCGGCGTTTCTTTGGAAACCCGGGGGCTTTGATGTAAACGGATTAAAGGGGAGCTGCTCGTTCGGAACTCAGAAAATGCGATGCAGGTCGTAAGGCTCGAAGATGACGCTGCGGTAATCATTGATATCCATGAAAACGCCGGTCCAGTCGGAGTGGAAGTCGCCGTTCTGCTTGATGAGGATATCATAAAGGATATCGTAGACCTTCCCCGTCTCGTCCGCCACGGTCATGGTGGAGTAGGGCAGGGTCTTGTGATACGACACCACATGGTCGCCATCGAGGAACTCATAGTTGCAGCGGATGCGGCAGCCCTCCAGCATGGTGGGCGTCAGGATGCTGCGAAGGTCGCGCAGGATCTCATCGTCGGATTCATCATAGAGGTTTTCCGGCGTGGTCTTCGTATAGTCCGCCCGGAACTGAATGGGCACATTCCACGGAGCGAAACGGCGGACGAACGCCAGCATCTTCTCCGGGGCATGAGTCCCGAACAGGACGCAGTTCACACGGGTCGGCACTTCCAGACGGCCGAAGATCGTATCGTTGCCTTCTTCCACGAAGGGGAAGAGATGACGGGACACGTTGACACAGGTGATCTTGCCCTTGTTCCGATTCAGGAACTCGACGACCTGATCCTCCGTGTAGTCCTTCATGACGGGCAGCGTCGTGTTGATAAAGACCCGATGCGTTTTGGGCACCGCGTCAAGCATAAGCTGCAGAGATTCCAGATTGGCCAGCGGCTCACCGCCGGTGAAAACAAAGTCGCAGCGGGGAGTGATGTCATCCACCGTGCGGATACTGTTCAGAATATTTTCCAGACTGAAGGTGCTGGTATCGGCATATTCCTGCTTATTGATGCAAAACGGGCAGTGATTCCCACAATCGTAGGGCACGAAAACGGTAACGGTCGCGCCGCCGACTCTCGTCTTGAACGGATTACTCATTCGCTTTCCTCTTTCACCAAGTTGGCATTCTCAGTTTGATAGAATACCATCTTTCCATATCTTAGTCAAGTGGCGAAACGCCTTGAAATTCACGAAATCCCGACAAATCTTCACAGAGAATGCTTGTTTCATTCGTCAGAATGTGATAAACTTCGTTACGGCAGATAAAACCGGGCGAGCGAATGCTTCCTTCAGCCCGGAAGGGAGGCACTTTGTCATGAAGCATATTTTCATCGTCAACCCCGCAGCCGGAGACGGGACGGTTCCGGAGAAGGTTCGCGCCGCGCTGAACGGGCGCAGCGGCTGCGAGATCTACGAGACGAAAGGCCCCGGCGACGCGACGGCCTATATCCGCGCCCGCTGCGCGGAGAAGCCGGGCGAGGAAGTCTGCTACGTGGCCTGCGGCGGCGACGGGACGATCAACGAGGTGGCCTCCGGGCTTGCCTGCACGAGCGCTGCCATGTCGGTGTTCCCGCTGGGCAGCGGCAATGATTTCGTCAAGGCATTCGGCGGCAGAGAGAAGTTTCTGGATGTGGACGCGCTGCTGGCTGCGGAACCGAAGCCCATCGACATTCTGAAGGTGGGGGACCGCTGGGCGGTGAACGCCTTCCACTTCGGGCTGGACGCCGTCGTGGCAAAGACCATGATCGAAGTGAAGAACAAGCCTATCATCGGCGGCAAGCGGGCCTATCCCACCGGCGTGGTGAAGGCGCTGATCACCGGAATGCGGACCTACACGCGCATGGAGGTCGACGGGGACGCGTTTTACGATGGGGATATGCTGCTCTGCACGGTGGCGAACGGCACCCACGTGGGAGGCAGTTACCGCTGCGCGCCGAGAAGCCTGCAGGATGACGGAATGGCCGAGATCTGCCTTGTAAAGCCCGTCTCCCGGCTGAAGTTCGTCACGCTGATGAACGCATATAAAGAGGGCACCCATCTGGAGGACCCGCGTTTCAACGAGGTGATCCAGTACCGGCGCGGCAGGATCATCGAGGTCAGCGGGAAGCCCGGTTTCATCGTTTCGCTGGACGGGGAGATCGTGGAGGGGACGCATTTCAAGGTGGAAGTGATCTCCGGCGGTCTGCGCTTTGCCGCCGTCGGTGCGCGGGAACCGCTGAAAGTAAAATAAAAACACCCGGCAGCTTCTGGCTGCCGGGTGAAGCGATATCGGATGCTCAGCCCTTGTAGATGGTGCGGCCGTAGTCCTCCACGACTTCGGTCATCCAGCGGTTGCGGTTGTTGAACATATCATTGTCCGGGTCGCCGAAGAGCCAGTGGTCGAAGATATACAGAGCGTTCTCGCTGTACTTGTCGATCGCGGCGACCACAGCGTCCTTGAACTTGGCTTCCGTGCATTCCTCGCTCATCAGTTCACCGATCGCGTCGAAGCCGCCCTCCAGAATGATCTGGTTGCCGAAGCGCTTCTGCACGGCCACGAGGTCGTTGCTGGTCTGAGGAGGATCCCAATAGCGGACGCCGAAGCCCACCCAGTCCTCCACGAACATATCGCACTTGCCGCAGCAGTGCATGGCGATGGGGAGACCGCGGTCGTTGCCCAGCTTCGCATCGCGCACCTGGAAGGGCTTGATGAGGCTGCGGTACTGCTCGGGGGAGACGAAGGGCATAGCCCATGCGGCCACGTCGTCGGTGATCTGCACGACGTCGGGCTTCACGTAGTCGATGATGTGTTCGCCCACCTCAGTGTAGAAATTGCAGAGGTAGTCAAAGAGCGCATAGACCTCTTCCGGCTCCTCCTGAATGGCGCAGAGGCCTTCCACGAAGCCCATGAAGGCCATCAGGGTCTGGAAATAGCCGCCGTGCAGATGCAGGGCGATGGCGCTCTGCGTGGGGTCGGTGCCGCGGGCGATCATGGCGGCCTTGTCCTTCTTCACCAGCGCTTCCCAGTCCACGTTGGAGATATCGGGCGCCTTGATCACGTCGCGCCACTTGGTGATGTCATCGAGAATAAAGTTGCCCGGCTCGGGGAGACCGGCAAAGCCGGCTTCCTTGTTCGCCACGTAGGTCACGCCCCAAATATCCTTATTGCCGCTGCCGCTGTCGCGTTCGCCGCGCAGGAGGCTGCAGCTGAAGCCGGAGCAGATCTCGGGACGCTGAGAATAGGGGTTGCCGCCGTAGGTATACTGGAGGAGAAAATCGGGCTCGATGCCCTTCGCCATATCCAGATACATTTCACGCATTGTTCTTTGGGCCATGTCTTGCACCTCATATTCAGAAATATTACCAATACTATACCAGTTTGTTTTCAGAATTTCAATCATTTTCGCCGAAATTCTCGGCGGCAGGGTCAGGAGGGTCGAAATTGGTCACGATTTACGGGGATTCGCTTTTGAAGTGTGTGCTGTATGAGAATGGTAAGTATACAGCGAACCATGAATTTGAGCAGGCATATTCGGAAAAGTACGGGACAGAGCTGGATAACCGCTCCTCTTTCGGCTCCACCGCCGCGAAGGCGCTCCGCCGGATGGAGCGGGACGCAAGGATCGGCAGGCCCTTCGGGGAATGGTGCGTCATCGAATTCGGCGGGAACGATTGCAGCTACGATTGGCCGAAGGTCGCCGCCGCGCCCCGGGAATGGCATGATTCCTATGCCGAGCCGGATGCCTTCCGGGAGAACGTGCGGGCCATGGTCAGGCTGGCGCGTCAGCAGGGAGCGGAGCCGGTGCTGGTCTCGCTGCCGCCCATCCATGCGGAGCGGTATATCGATTGGGTCAGCCGCGACCTGCCTTCTAAGGAACCGCTGCTGCTGTGGTCCGGCGGCGCGGGGCGGTTCTATCGGCGGAATGAGCGCTACTCGCTGCTGAACATGGAGCTTGCGCGGGAGCTGGAAACGAAGCTCATTGACCTTCGCAGCCCCTTCCTGCTGGAGCGGGACGTGGGGAAGCTCCTGTGCGAGGACGGTATCCATCCCAATCGGGAAGGGCAGAAGCGGATGTATGAAGCATTCTGTGAGTTTACGGAAAAGGAGAGAGCAAAGAATGGAAACTGAAAAACGCCCGGTGGACGCGCAAAGCTCCTGCGCGAAATTCCGGCACGGCTCCTGGTCGCTGGACGAGGAACCCTCCGTCTGCGAGAACTGCGAATTTTACGACGAGGGCTTCTGCACCCCGCCGAAGGACGAAAAGAAAGACGGAGCAGCAACATGAACCATCAGGGAACGAAAACGATCGAAACGGAGCGTCTGCTCCTGCGGAAATTCCGCTTGGAGGATGCGCCCGCCGCATTCCGCAACTGGACTTCCGACGAGCGGGTGACGGAGTTCCTTCGCTGGCCGACCCATAAGGAGCCTGCCGTAACGGAGCGTGTGATCGCGGACTGGGTCGCCGACAGCGAAAAACCGGATTTCTATCAGTGGGCCATCGTGCTGAGATCGCTGGGCGAGCCCATCGGCACCATCAGCGTGGTAGGCATGAATGAAAAGCTGGATATCCTGCACATCGGCTACTGCATCGGGAGCCGCTGGTGGCGTCAGGGCATCACCGGCGAAGCGTTCATGGCCATCATCCCGTATCTGTTCCGGGAGGTGGGCGCGAACCGCATCGAAGCCTGGCACGACCCGAATAACCCAAATTCCGGCGCGGTGATGAAAAAGTGCGGCCTTACCTATGAAGGCACCCTGCGGCAGGCGGACTACAGTAACAAGGGCATCGTGGACGCCTGCGTCTACAGTATCCTGCGCTCGGAGTGGGAAGCACGGCAGGAAACAGAATGAGAACGGCCATGGAAGGGAGCGAACGCCCCATCCATGGCCGATATATTTGGAAGCAAACGCGCTTACACCACCTGAAACAGGTAGAATTTCAGATAATCCGTCTCCGGAACGCCCCACAGGATCGGGTGGTCGGGGGCCTGCTGCCGCGCTTCGATCTGCCGAAGGCTCACGTTGGCGTCCCCGGCTGCATCCCGCAGCATCTGCTCGAACTTCGCGGCGGGCATGAAATGGCTGCAGGAGCAGGTGGCCAGATAGCCGCCCCGGGGCAGGAGCTGCATGGCCCGGCGGGTGATCTCCCGGTAGCCCCGATAGGCCGCGTCCACCGTGGCGCTGCTTTTCGTGAAGGCGGGCGGGTCGAGGATGATGTAATCCCACAGCGCAGGGCCCTTGGACGCGTCCGTCAGCAGCTGAAACACGTCCGCCTGCAGAAACTCCATGCTGCCCGTGAGGCCGTTCAGCTCCGCGTTGCGCTTAGCCTGCGCGATGGCGTCGGCGGAAATGTCCACAGCGGTGACCTTCGCGGCCCCGGCCTTCGCCGCGTTCAGCGCAAAAGCGCCGGTATGGGTGAAGCAGTCCAAAACGCGCTTCCCGGGGGCCAGCTTCGCGGCGGCGAGGCGGTTGTATTTCTGGTCGAGGAAGAACCCGGTCTTCTGCCCGTTGATATAGTCCACGTCGTAGAGAATGCCGTTTTCGGAAATGGTCACGTGCCCGTCCAGCCCCGTTTCCAGCCCGGGGAGCGACACGAAGCCCGTGACGTTTTCAAGCCCTTCCTTTGCCCGGACGGCGTTGTCGCTGCGTTCATAGATGGCGCGGACGGGCTGGCCCATGGCGGAAAGCTCCTCCGCCAGCAGGCGGAACAGCAGCTCCTTCCGCCGGTCAATGCCCAGCGAAAGCACCTCCACGGAGAGGATATCCCCGAACCGGTCCACCGTCAGACCCGGGAACTGATCCGCTTCGCCGAAGATCAGGCGGCAGGCGGCGAAGTCCGCGCCCATGACGGTCTTCCGATATTCCAGCGCATAGCGGATGCGGCGGCGGAAAAACGCCTCGTCAAAGCGGTCGTTGGCGTTCCGGGAGATGATGCGCACCCGGATCTTGGAATGGTCGTTCACGAAGCCCGCGCCCAGCCAGCGGCCCTTCCCGCTGTATACGTCCACGATATCGCCCGGTCCATAGGCGCCGACCGTGTCCGTGACCTCCTCGCCGTAGACCCACGGATGCCCGTTTCGCAGCGCCCGTTCCGCCTTGACCGTAACGCTCAGCTTTGCATATTCCCGTTCCATGTTCTGCCCTCGCTTTTCCGATTCCGACTTTTCAGAAAAGATATCATTTTTTCACCGAATCGTCAACCAAAGACAGAAAATCTGTTTCTTTTTTTGGAGGACCGTGGTATAATACATTGTTATGGAAACCGATCAATATCCAACATTCAAGGAGGCTGCTGCATGGCAGATACCTTTTTTTCTTCTTTTTCCGATGCGCTGATCGCACGATGGCCGGAGAAGGGCGTTTTGAGCGCGCAGATCACCGGCGCATTGAAGACCGCGCTGGATGCGGAGACCCTTGTGAATGCGCTGGCGGAGGTGTTCCGCGTTTCGCCGCAGGAAATGTCCGGCGCCGTGGCCGACTGCGGGCTGGGGGAACTGATCGCCCGGCAGCAGCTGGGCGGCAGCAGCGATGAGAGCGAAGCGCTGCCCCTGTGCGGGAAAGCGGACGGGCTGGAACCCTTTCCGGAGCTGTTCGGCTTCGCCGCCTGCCCCGACCCGCTGCAGCCCGTCAGCCTGCCGAAGGGGCTGAACGGGAGCCTACGCGCCCTTTCCGGGAAGGTCGCCGCCGCGGCGGGGGAGGACCCGTTTCTGGAGCTTTACCGCGTGGGCGTTTCGGACTATTACCGGGACTTTATGGCCCATACCGCGCCGGCCATCCTGAACGAGGTCGGGCGGCGCTTTCCCGATGGGAAGCTGAAATATCTGGTCACCACCGGTATCGGCGCGAACGAGCAGTTCTGCCACTATGCCGCCGCGCTGAACAATGCCGATCCGCAGCGGAAGTGCGAATGGATCGTCATCCATTCGCCGGTGCAGCTCCGTCTGCTCCCGGCGGATGCGAACGAAGAGAACACGCTGTTCATGGAATTCAGCCGCAGCAGCATGACGGAGGAAACGCTGAAGACCCACGAATACACCTCCCGCAAGCTCTGCCGCATCGTGTTTTCCAATGGCGGCGGCCTGAAAGCGCTGGCCGAGCGGGATGGGAATCTCGTCCTGCCCCTGCCGGACCGGGTCTCCGGGCGCTACGGGCGGAACAAGACACCCATTCTGCTGGCCCCCATGCTGGCCTGCGGTATGGATACGGACGCATACTGGGCGAAGGTCGAGGCGGCCATCCGGGCGTTCGACCTGTCCGACCCGGATTCGCTGCCCCACGTAATGGCCCGCTTCATCCTTGCATTCCAGAAGGCCCGGGGGACGGACTTCCTCTATCTGGGCTGCAATGACGATACGCTGGGCCTGCTGGCGGATGAGTTCATCCAGTTCTGGAATGAGGGCGTGAACAAGACGGGGAACGACCTGCTGGTCTCCCGCTTCTTCGGCCTCCCGCGGGACAGTCATATGAATCTGGAGGGCGTGCTGGGCAACGCGCAGACGAAGCTGGGCTTCTTCCTCCTGCGGGATTCTCTCCGCAGCGGGTTCCGGCATCCGCTGGTGAATACCGCCATCGACCCCATCGACGAAGCCCACGCGGGGCTGACGCTGGGCGACGAGGAGGCGGCGCTCTCGCTGGCAAACTATAAGCGCTTCGGGGAAGTGATGCCCTCGCTGCTGCTCTCCGTCCGGGGCGAGCTGAGCATGGCGCATTCCGCCGTGCTGGGTCAGCTGAGCAGCGATGTGACCTTTGTCTACTCCCGCATGATGGGCATCGACCCCGGTTCCAACCCGGAGGTCAAGTTTGTCCGCCAGCGGAGCGCGAAGCTGCTGTCCGCCTTCGCAGAAGGATTGCGCGGCGGGAAAACGCCGGAAGCGCTTTTCGAGGAAACGGCGCGTGGATAACGTCGTCATCCGTGAGGAGCGGGCGCACGGGGCGTTTACGGAGCTTTACCGGGTTTCACAGCTGGAGATCTCCGAGGGCTGGGAAGCGGAATGCCATCCCGTTTTCAGCATCAGCGCCCGGAAGGACGGGCGTCTGCTGGGCGCGGCGACCGTGTCGCGCAGGTTTGATCGGCTGGTGCTGGACTACGTGGCCGTGTGGCCGGAGGAGCGGGTGAGGGGTCTCGGCCGTGCGCTGGTGGCCGCCTGCACGGACTACGGCCGCAGAGAAGGGGAAAGCACCCTCTGGCTTGCGGCGCGGACGCCGGGCTTCTTCCGGGCGCTGGGCGCTTTGGAAACCGGGGGAGAAACGCTGCTGGGCGAGTGTCTCGGCTGCCCCGATTACCGAACGGGGTGCCATCCCATAGAAATGATCATCAAAATTCAAGATAAGGAATGAGTTTCGTGTCAAAGGATATCGTCAGGTTAAAAGCCGGCTTGCTGTGCTACGGCGCACGGGTGGAGGCGGAAACGGCGAAGCTGCTGGCAGAGGAATACCCGCATTTTTTCGACAAGGGCTTTATCCATGCGGTGAACATCCATCTTTATGAGGCGAATATCAATATCAGCGTCGCGGAGGAGTTTTCCACCGAATCCCCCTACCTGCTGGTGAAGAAGGACGGGGTGTATCGCATCACCGGCGACGGGTGGGACGAGCCCATCACCTTCTTCGACAAGCTGCCGGATACCGGCACCGTGCTGGATGATATGGCCCGGCTCCACAGCGAAGGCTGCATCAATGTCTGGCCCAGCACCACCTGCTGCTATGATACGCCGGAGCTGAAATGCCGCTTCTGTTCGCTGGAAGCGGATCGGACGGAGCCGATGGACATCGACGAGCTGTGCGCGGGTCTGAGGATCCTCATGGGCAAGGTGCCGAAGGGCTATATGCTGAATTTCAGTGGCGGCACCTACAGAAATCCCGATTGGATGGCCCGCTACTGGATCCGCCTCGCGCGGCGCATCCGGGAATTTTCCGATTGCTTCATCACCGTGGAGTTCGCCCCGCCGTCCGATCTCGGCCTGCTGCGGGAAATGAAGGACGCCGGGATCGGCGCGGCCATCATGAATCTGGAGATCGCCGACCCGGAGGAGCGGAAGCGCATCTGCCCGGGCAAGAGCAAAATTACCTATGAGCATTACCATGAAGCCTTCCGGGAGGCGGTGATGATCTTCGGCTGGGGCATGGTCTCCAGTGTGCTGATCGGCGGCATTCAGGACAAGGAAGCCATCAAAAAGGAATGCGCCGTCATGGCCGCCGAGGGTGTTTATCCCACCATCATGCCCTTCCGGCCCATGGACAACTGCGAGCTGTACGGGTTCCGCCGCTGCGAACCGGAGGAACTGATGGAAATGAGCGATCATCTGGCGGAGCTGCTGCGGAAATACTGCCTGGAATTCAAGAAGCAGCCCGGCTGCACGGAATGCGGCGGATGCAGTCTGGAAAACGACTGCTATGCCAGAATGGAAGGCTGAAGGATGGAATACGTAACTGCGGATTTTTACCCGCATTTCATGTGCAAATGCGGCGATTGCCGCCATAACTGCTGCAGCGGCTGGCCGGTTACCATCTCCAAGCGGGAATACGACCGGCTGATGGAGGCCCCCTGCAGCGAGGCATATCGGGAAAAACTGAAGAACGCCCTGCGGATGAACTTCCGCCCGGAGGACGACCGCTATGCCCACATCGTCCATGATAAATACGGCAGCTGTATGCTGCAGCGGTCCGACGGGCTCTGCGGCCTGCAGATCGAGCTGGGGGAGGCCGTCCTGCCGGACGTGTGCCGCCTCTATCCCCGCAACCGCCGCTGCGTCGGCGGCACCAATGAATGCGCCCTCAGCTGCAGCTGCGAAGCCGTGGTGGAGACGCTGCTGCGCAAAACGGAGCCGCTGCAGTTCGTGAAGACCGAGATCGGCGAAGCGCCCCTGTTTCCCATCGACATGACGGGGCAGCAGAAGGCCGACTGCGCCCGTTCTATCGAGATCATGGAGGACCGGACGAAGACGATCCCGGAACGCTTCGCCGCCATGGGGGAGGAGCTGTTCGGCTGCACGGAAAGGTGCGATGAAGAAGACGGCAGGCTGGAAGCGGCGAAGCTCCTTGTTCAGCTCACGGATGATTCCACCGGCAAGAGCAAGGTGGCGGGTACGATCTGCGCCGAGGCGCTGCGCTGCTTCGGCATGGAGGGCTATTCCAAAATCAGCGGCTATGAAGCAGAGGAGCTGCTCCTGCGCTACGGGGAAGCCGGCGAACACGTTTTCGCGGAGAAGCCCGATTGGGAGGCGCACGTGGAGCGCCTGCTGGTGAACCACCTGTTCTATAACAGCTTCCCCCACGTGGGCGGCACGAACGACCATGAGCGGGCGTTTTACGGGCTCTGCACCATCTATGCCTTTGCGAAGTTCGTCTTCGTGGGCAATCTGCGCCGCTGGGCCAGCCGGGATGACGAGGTGGACGTGCTCAGCGAGCTGGGGCGGATGATCGAGCATTCCGACTTCAAGTATAAGGCGTCCCAGTTCTACCGGAAGTACAGCGAGGCCTGCCCCGGCTGCTGGCGGCAGCTGGTGAGTCTGTAAGCCGGATAATCCCCGCAATCGCTTGACAGAAAACGCCGCGGAGCGTAATATATGATTTATCACGTTTTGAAGGAGAAAGAACAATGGCGAAGGAAAAAAAGGTTGAACAGATCACCGATATCGAGGTTGACTTTGCCCAGTGGTTCACGGACGTCTGCACGAAAGCGGAGCTGGTGGACTACTCCGGCGTAAAGGGATGCTTTATCCTTCGACCTTACGGATATGCGATTTGGGAGAAGATCCAGCGCACGCTGGACGATAAGTTCAAGGAGCTGGGTCATGAGAACGTGGCTATGCCCATGCTGATCCCCGAGAGCCTGCTGCAGAAGGAGAAGGACCATGTGGAGGGCTTCGCGCCGGAGTGCGCGTGGGTCACGCTGGGCGGCAGCGAGGAGCTTCCGGAAAGGCTCTGCGTCCGTCCCACCTCCGAGACCCTGTTCTGCGAGCATTGGAGCCATGTGCTCCATTCGTGGCGCGACCTGCCCATGAAGTATAACCAGTGGTGCTCCGTCATGCGCTGGGAAAAGACCACCCGGCCCCTGCTCAGAGGCCGCGAGTTCCTCTGGCAGGAAGGCCACACCCTCCACGCCACCGCGGAGGAGGCCATTGAGGAGACCGAGACCATGCTGGAGGTCTATGCCGATCTGGCGGAGAACTGGCTGGCCATGCCGGTCATCCGCGGTCAGAAGACCGACAAGGAGAAGTTCGCCGGCGCGGTGCATACCTACACCATCGAGTGCATGATGCACGACGGCAAGGCCCTGCAGTCCGGCACCTCCCACTATTTCGGCGACGGGTTCGCCAAGGCCTTCGATATCACCTTTGCGGATAAGAACAATCAGCTGACGAATCCCCATCAGACCAGCTGGGGCCTCAGCACCCGCATCATCGGCGGCATCATCATGACCCACGGCGACAATAACGGGCTGGTGCTTCCGCCCCGCATCGCTCCCACGCAGGTCATCGTGCTGCCCATCGCCCAGCATAAGCCGGGCGTGACCGAGAAGGCGCTGGAGCTGGTGGAGCGGCTGAAAAAGGCCGGCATCCGCGTGAAGGCCGATGTGAGCGACAATAGCCCCGGCTGGAAGTTCGCGGAATACGAAATGAAGGGCATCCCCCTGCGGCTGGAGATCGGCCCCAAGGATATCGAGCAGGGTCAGTGCGTGCTGGTCCGCCGCGATAACCGGGAAAAGACCTTCGTGAAGCTGGACGAGCTGGAAACGATGGTCCCCCAGCTGCTGGACGATGTGCATAACGGCCTGTTCGAGAAGGCGAAGAAGAACCTCGTGGAAAAGACCAGCGTGGCGAAGGACATCAACGAGGCGAAGGAGATCATCGCCACCAAGGGCGGCTTCATCAAGACCATGTGGTGCGGCGACCGGGCCTGCGAGGAAAAGATGAAGGAAGTCGTGGGCGTCTCCTCCCGCTGCATCCCCTATGAGCAGGAGAAGCTGAGTGACGTGTGCGTCTGCTGCGGCAAGCCTGCGGACAAGATGGTCTACTGGGGCGTTTCCTACTGAGAAGTGAAAAAAGTTCCGCTGAGATCGGATCTCGGCGGAACTTTTCTTTTTCCTTTGCGTCTATACTGGCAGAACCACCCAAAAAGAGAAGGAGGAACCTCCCATGAAGAAAAATCTGCGCAGTGTGCTTTGCCTGACCTTCTGCGTCCTGCTCCTTGCCGCGATGTTCTGCGGCTGCGCCGCGAAAAGCTCTGCGGCGGATACGGTGATGACCGCCACCGGCAGCATGGCAGCCATGAACACCTATGCGAAGACCGAAGCCTACCCCATGGAAGCGCCCGCGATGGAAGCAGCGGACTATTACTATGACGACGGCGGCTGGTATGAAGAGGCGGAACCGTACTATGACGATTACAGCTATTCCGCCGGCGGCGGAAACGCCATGCTCTCCGGCAGCGGGGAAAGTACCGCCCGCGCCGAGACCTTTGACAAGATCATCTACAGCGGCAATGCCCGCATCGAGAGCGTGGAGTTCGACAAGGTGCTGGAGGATATCTACGGTCTGGTGGATTCCTACGGCGGCTTTCTGGAAAGCTCCTACGTGACCGGCAAGGACTATTACACCAGCTATTACGGCGGCGCCTCCTACCGGAACGCGTCCTTCACCATCCGCGTACCGCGGGACGCATTCCGCAGCTTCACGGGTTCGCTGGAGAATCTGGGCAACCTGACCTATTCCTCCTATGAAGCACAGAACATCACCTCCTCCTATTTCGATACCCAGTCCCGGCTGGATACCTACCGCACCGAGGAGGAACGCCTGCTGGATATGCTGGACAAAGCCGACAACGTGGAGGATATGCTGAATATCGAGGATCGGCTGGCCTCCGTCCGCTATAACATCGAATCCCTCACCACCACGCTCACCAACTGGGACAGCAAGATCAACTACTCCACCCTCTATCTGGAGGTGCAGGAGGTGAAGGAGCTGACGAAGGAAACGCCCATCACCCGCACCTTCGGGGAAGACCTTGTGCAGAGCGTGAAGGATTCCTGCGCATGGCTGGTGCAGGCTTTGAAGAACAGCGTTATCTTCATCCTTTCCGCCATTCCGGTGCTGATCATTCCGGCGATCATCGTCGTGGTCGTGATCCTGATCATCCGTGCCAGAAAACGCAAAAAACTGGAAAAAGTTTCTGAAAATGATGTGAAAGATGACCGTTGACAGATTAGTGCGTTGCGTGTATACTTCTATGGTTCGTAAAAATGAGCTGAAAAGGAGCTATGCACTATGAGATATACGGGCGTTACTTCCAGAGGTATCATCACTCCCATCTTCCGTCAGGGCGACGATCTGGTGGCTATGGTGCGCGACAGCCTGCTGGCTGCTTCTGAAAACGAAGGCTTCCAGCTCCAGGATCGGGACGTGGTCTGCGTGACCGAGGCCGTCGTGGCCCGGACGCAGGGCAACTACGCGACGGTCGATCAGATCGCGGCGGACGTTCGCGCCAAGCTGGGCGGCGAGGATATGGGCATCGTGTTCCCCATCATGAGCCGCAACCGCTTTGCCATCCTCCTGCGCGCGTTCAGCATGGCCTGCAAGAAGCTGTATGTGCAGCTGTCCTTCCCGGCGGACGAGGTGGGCAACCAGCTCATCAGCTATGATGATATCGACCGCAACGGCATCAATCCTTATACCGACAGCTTCGATGAGCGGGGCTTCCGCGCCATTTTCGGCAACAATACCGTGCACCGCTTCACCGGCGTGGACTACGTGAACTACTATAAGAGCCTCGGCAGCAATATCGAGATCGTCTTCTCCAACGATCCCCGCTATATCCTGCACTATACGAAGAACGTGCTGAACTGCGACATCCACACCCGTGCCCGCACCAAGCGCAAGCTGAAGGAAGCCGGCGCGGAGAAGGTGTTCAGCATGGACGAGATCCTCACCGAATCGGTGGACGGCAGCGGCTGCAATGAGAAATACGGCCTGCTGGGCGCCAACAAGGCCACCGAGGAGAAGGTCAAGCTCTTCCCCCGCGATTGCCAGACCTTTGTGGACAGCCTGCAGAAGAGCCTTTTTGAGGCCACCGGCAAGCACATCGAGTGCATGGTCTATGGCGACGGCGGCTTCAAGGATCCCGTGGGCGGCATCTGGGAGCTGGCGGATCCCGTCGTTTCTCCCGCGTTCACCGAGGGCCTGCGCGGTACGCCCAACGAGCTGAAAATGAAGTATTTCGCGGATAACGACCTGAAGGATCTGAACGGTCAGGCGCTGGCCGACGCCATGCGTGAAAAGATCCGCGCCAAGGATGGCGACCTGAAGGGCGATATGACCTCTCAGGGCACCACGCCCCGCCAGCTGACCGACCTGCTGGGCAGCCTCAGCGACCTGACCAGCGGCAGCGGCGACCGCGGAACCCCCGTGGTCCTCATTCAGAACTACTTCACCAACTTCGCCACCGATTGATCAACAGATTTCGCCCCGGAAGCATCGGCTTCCGGGGCGATTTGTCATTTGAGGATCTTTTTGCAGACGTTCGTCAGCGGGCAGCTTTCGCATTTCGGACCCCGCGCCATGCAGTATTTCCGCCCGTGCAGCACCAGCCTGTGGCAGAAATCGGAGGATTTCTCCGGCGGCAGGATGGCGCGCAGGTCCCGTTCCACCTTCACCGGTTCCTTTTCCGTCGTCAGGCCCATACGGCCCGCGATGCGGATGCAGTGCGTGTCCGTCACCACGCTGCCGGGCTTCCGGTAGATATCGCCGAGGATGAGGTTCGCCGTCTTGCGGCCTACGCCGGGGAGCTTCAGCAGTTCCTCCATGCTGTCCGGCACCCTGCCGCCATAGTCCCGCAGGAGCATCTGCGCCGAGGCGATCAGGTCCTTTGCCTTGGAATGATAGAAGCCGCAGGAATGGATGAGCGCCTCCACGTCCGCAAGCTCTGCCGCGGCGAAGGCTTCCAGCGTGGGGTACTTCGCAAACAGGTCGGGCGTGACCAGATTCACCCGCGCATCCGTACATTGGGCGCTGAGGCGGACGGCGAAGAGCAGCTGCCAGTCCACGTCGTATTGCAGGCTGCAGAGCGCATCCGGGTATTCCGCTTCCAGCAGGGAAATCAGTTCGTCGATATATGCCATGGGAAAGACCTCAATTTCGTTTTTTCTGAGTATACCACGGTTTTTCGTGGTTTTCCACCGTGAAATATGCTATAATCCGAATGGGTGATGAAGATGCAGAGACCTCTTGCAGATGAGATACGCCCCATGACGCTGGACGAAGTGGTGGGGCAGCAGCACATTCTCGGCGAAAACGGGATGCTCCGAAGGATCATCGAAAGCGGGCAGGCCCCCAACATGATCTTCTATGGGCCTTCCGGAACGGGGAAGACCACGGTCGCGGGCATCATCGCGCAGGCGACGAAGCGGACCCTGCGCAAGCTGAACGCCACGCAGGCCGGAACGGCGGATATCAAGGAGATCATCAGCTCGCTGGATACCATGCTGGCCCCCAACGGGGTGCTGCTGTATCTGGACGAGATCCAGTATTTCAACAAGAAGCAGCAGCAGTCCCTGCTGGAATACA
>JAZQQF010000133.1:0-12510 GCA_045628925.1 Oscillospiraceae bacterium
TCGAGCTGATAGAACTCGCCGGGGCTGCGGTCGCGTCTTGCGTCCTCATCACGGAAGCAGGGTGCGATCTGGAAATAGCGGTCAAAGCCGGAGGTCATGAGAAGCTGCTTGAACTGCTGCGGCGCCTGCGGCAGGGCATAGAACTTGCCCGGGTGCTTTCTCGCGGGCACCAGATAGTCGCGCGCACCCTCGGGGCTGGAGGCGGTGAGGATGGGGGTGGTGATCTCCATGAAATCATGGTCCAGCATGGCGCTGCGGAGGGCGGCCACCACCTTGCTGCGCAGGATGATATTCTGCTTCACGGCGGGGTTTCTGAGGTCGAGATAACGGTATTTCAGTCTCGCGGCCTCGTCGGCCTCGCGGCTGCGGTTGATCTCGAAGGGCAGCTCGTTATAGCGGCAGCGGCCCAGCACGGTCACGCCCGTGGGGACGACCTCCACGTCGCCGGTGGCCTGCTTCGGGTTCTTGGAATCCCGCTCGCGGACGGTGCCGGTGATCTGCACGGTGCTTTCCTTATTGATGCCGCGGAAGGTCTTCAGCAGCTCTTCGTCTTCGATGACGGCCTGGGTGGTGCCGTAGAAATCACGGATGACGGCGAAGCCGAGGCCCGCGCCCACCACGCGCAGATTTTCCAGCCAGCCGCTGAGGGTCACGGTCTCCCCCACGTTCGCGAGCCGCAGCTCGCCGCAGTTATGTGTACGCATCTGAGTCATATCGCATTACGTCCTTTCTTTTTCCTGAACGGGCGCGCCCGCCTCGGGCAGCCCGGCAAGGATCGCCTTCGCCGCGTTTTCCGGCGTGAGCGTTTCCTGCGTTCCGGCGCGGAGATCCTTCACGGAGACCGTGCCGCCGTTCATTTCGTCCTCGCCGATGATGACGGCATAGGGCACGCGCAGCTTGTCCGCATAGGCGAACTTGGCCTTGGCCTTTTTCGGCTCCATATAGACCTGACTGCGGATGCCCGCGTTCCGCAGCGCGGTGGCCACGGATACGGCATAGGGCAGCACCTCGCCCATGGGAACGATGAGCGCATCGCAGGGAGGCCTGATCGCACTGTCGCGCAGGAGGCCCTGATCCTGCAGGATGAAGAACAGCCGGCTCACGCCGATGCTCACGCCCACGCCGGGGAGCTTCTTCTCCGTATAATAGCCCGCCAGATCGTCATACCGGCCGCCGGAGCAGACGGAGCCGACCTCGGGATAGTCCAGCAGGGTCGTTTCATAGACCGTGCCGGTATAGTAATCAAGACCTCTGGCGATGGTCAGGTCCAGACGCCACTTGTCCGCCGGAACGCCGAAGGCCGGCAGCAGGTCGGTCACCTTCCGAAGCTCCTGCACGCCCGCTTCCAGACGCTCGTCCTCCCCGCGGATGGATTCCAGCATGGCGTTGGGATCCTCGGCGGAGATGACGTCCATGAGCTTCTTCGCCTTGTCCGTCGGAACGCCCACGGTATCCGTCAGCAGCTCCAGCACCTTCTCCGCGCCGATCTTGTCCAGCTTGTCGATGGCGCCCATGACGGCGGCGGCGTTCTCCTCCATGCCCAGCCAGCTGAACAGGGCGTTCAGCAGCCTGCGGTTGTTGATGCGCACCTGAAAGCGGCTCAGCCCGAGGCGGCGGAAGGTCTCGCAGATGATGGCGACCATCTCGGCTTCGTTCGAGGCGTCCAGCGTCCCGTCGCCGATCACGTCCACGTCCGCCTGATAGAACTCGCGGAAGCGGCCGCGCTGGGCGCGTTCGCCCCGGTAGACCTTGCCGATCTGGCAGCGGCGGAAGGGGAAGGCAAGGCTGCCGTAGTTCATGGCCACGTATTTCGCCAGCGGCACGGTCAGGTCGAAACGCATGGCAAGGTCGGTGTCGCCCTTTTCAAAGCGGTAGATCTGCTTTTCCGTTTCGCCGCCGCCCTTGGCCAGAAGCACCTCGCTGGCCTCCAGCACGGGCGTGTCGATGGTGGTGAAGCCGAAGAGCGCATAGGTCTCCCGCAGCACGGACATGACGGCTTCCATCTGGGTCTGCGGCTCGGGCAGCAGCTCCATGAAGCCGGAAAGCGTTCTGGGTTTGATTTTTTCCATCGGTCGTAATCCTCTTATTTATTTACTTTTTCTTTTTCGGGTTCACGATATCGCGCCATGCAAGGTCGCCCCGCTGCAGACCCAGCACCAGCACCTCCGCCGTGGCCACGTTCGTTGCCAGCGGGACGCTGTACTGGTCGCAGAGGCGGGCGATCAGTCCCATATCCTCCATGTACTCGGGACTCTGGGGGTCCGCCATGAACAGCACCATATCGATCTCGTTATAAGCGATGCGGGCCGCGATCTGCTGAATGCCGCCCTGACTGCGGGACATATACTTCTCCACGTTCATGCCCGTAGCCTCCGTGATCAGCTGCGCCGTGGAGCTGGGCGCACACAGCGCATGAGCGGAGAAAATACCGCAGTAAGCGATGCAGAACTGCACCATCAGCTCCTGCTTGTTGGCGTGGGCGATCAATGCGATATTCATAGTCCGTTCCTCCTGTCAGCAAACGGGCACCTTCTGCCCGTCGATTCTCTTTGCGATGCGCCGGAACGCGGCGGCGGCGCCCTTCCGGCTCTTCTGATACTGCAGCAGCGGCACGCCCTGAGACAGGGCCAGAATGACCCGGCTGTCCTCCGGCACGTAGCCGATCAGCCGGAGACCCACCTGATCGATGGAATCATCCAGCGTCATCTCCTGCGACTTCAGCAGCTTTTCATTCACCCGGTTCATCAGGAGCCGCACTTCCCTGCAGCCCTTTTCCCGCAGGAGCTGCGCGGTCCGCTCCGCGTCCCGGTGGGCGCAGGGATCCGCCGTGACCACCACCAGCGTCAGGTCGCTGAGTGCGGCGGCTTCCTCCACCGCGCTCCCCAGCCCGCCGGGGTAATCCAGAAAGCAGTAGTCATATTCCTGCCGGAGACGGCCGACCAATTCGGGAAAGCCCTCCGTCACGGGTTCCGGCGGGGCGGCCAGCAGACGGAGCGAGGGGTACTGCGGCGAAGCGATCAGCGCCTTTTCCAGCGTGCAGACGCCGGACAGCACGTCGCCGTAATCCAGCAGCGCCTGATCGCCGAGGCCGAGGTACAGATCCAGATTCCGCAGCTCCGCGTCCGCGTCCACACAGACGACGCTGCGCCCCAGCTCGCTGAGCGCGCAGGCCAGCGCTGCCGCTGTGGTGGATTTTCCCGTTCCGCCCTTGCCGGACAGGACGGCCACGACCTTCCCCATCTTTCCGCCTCCTTGTTAACTAAAGTATTATACGACACGACTTCCGAACTTACAAGCGCAAATCTGCCGTCTTTCATGCATTTTTGCGGATTTTTCCTTACGGCAGCAGTTCATTTTCCGGAATGGGCGACTGTTCCGTCTCCCGATCGAAGTACCAGTCGAAGATATCCCGGGCGACCTCGGCCAGATAATAGCCGTTCGCGCCGTTCTCCACCACGACGGCCAGCGCGATCTCCGGCTTCTCCATGGGGGCGAAGGCGATGAACACCGCGTTGTTCACCGCGTCCTCGCTCACCTGCGCGGTGCCCGTTTTCGAGCAGACGGGGACGGGATAGTTCCCGAACACGTAGGAGGCGGAGCCGTAGCGGGAGGCCATCAGCATTCCCTCTTTGATGGTGTCGAAGGTCTCGGGCGAAGCCTCCACGGTATCCACCGCCACCGGCTCGAAGCGGAAGGCATCCTCTCCGTTCACGGCACTGAGCAGATGAGAAGCATAGCGCGTGCCGCCGGAAGCGATGGTGGCGGCATAGGTCGCCAGCTGCAGGGGTGTGAACAGATGATAGCTTTGGCCGATGGACGCCTGAAAGGTATCGCCCACATACCAGTCCTCCCCCACCGCCGTTTCCTTGTAGCTGCGGGAGGCCAGCGTTCCGGTCTTTTCCGGCAGCTCGCAGCCGGTGGGCTGCCCCAGCCCGAAGGCCGTGGCGTATTCATCCAGCTTGTCGATGCCTACGTTGCGCCCGGTGATATAGAAGAAGTAGTTGCAGGACATCTGCAGCGCTTCCTTCACGTTGATGGTGCCGTGGGATCCGGGGTAAGTCCAGCAGGTGAAGGTATACCCATCGTATTCGTCGATGATGCCCCGGTCGTAGATCGTGGTCTCCGGGGTCAGATACCCCTCCGTCAGCCCCGCCGCGGCCGTTACGGGCTTGAAGGTGGAGCCGGGGGCGTAAACGCCCTGACTGGCCCGGTTATACATGGGGGCTGCCGGGTCGCTGGCCAGAAGCGCATAATCCTGATAGAAGCGGCTCAGATCGTAGGTGGGATAGGACGCCTCCGCGAGGATATCCCCCGTACCCACCTGAATGACCACCGCCGCGCCCGCCTCCGCCAGCTGTACGCTGTCCGGATTCCACGCGTTCCGCAGCCGGTCAGAATTGATCTGGGCGATCTCCCGCGCAAGCGCGTCCTCGGTGGCCTGCTGACAGGCAAGGTCCAGCGTGAGCATCACGTCGCCGCCCGCCTTCGGCTCCACGGTGTAATAGCTCTCCACGATCTCGCCTGCGGCGTTGCGCACGGTGACGCGCTGCCCGTCCGTGCCGTGAAGGTATTCCTCGAAGGCAGCCTCCGCTCCTTCCTTACCTACCAGCGCGTTCATGGGGTAGCCAAGCTCCCGATAATAGGCCCATTCCTCCTCGTCCATCGCGCCGACGCGCCCGAGGAGATGGGCGGCATAGGTGGTCTTATATTCTCTCGCGGAGCTGGTCACCACGCTCACGCCGGGATAGCAGCGCTCGCTGACGGCGGCGATCAGCCCGGTATCCAGCCCGGAGGCGAACACGTAGTCCGCGATGCCGAAGAGGCTCCGCAGCTCCAGCTCCCAGCGGACGCCCACCGCCAGCCGGGCTTCCGCGCCGGAATACGTCTCCGGCACGCTGTAATGCTCCCGCAGCCAGACCATCAGCTGGTCTGCGCCCATGTTCTCATCCAGCTCAAAATGGGCGAGATAGTCCGCAAGGCGGGTGCGCTGCGTGTTCGTCATGGGCGTATAGTGGAAGGGCGCGGTCTCGCTGACCGGGAAGGTATCCGTATGGGGGATGCCCGCCGCCTCCACCATGTCGATGAGCTTCAGCAGGATGCCGTTGGGGTCCGGGTCGGTCACCAGCAGATTTCGCTGGATGGTCAGGTCATAGCTCACCTGATTCGTCACCAGCACCCTCCCGTATCGGTCCAGCAGGTTGCCTCTCGCGGCGGGGACGGCCTCCGTGCGGTAAACGGTATTCAGACTTTCTTCCAGATAATCCTCGGAATGCACCACCTGCAGGCTGTAGAGCGCAGCCAGAATGGCGCAGCACAGCAGCAGCGGGATGGCCGCCAGCAGGGCGGCGCGAAGTGGTCGAACGCTGTGGTCAGCTTTCACGGGTATTCCTTTCCGTCAATCCCCGGGAGCGCAGGCGCAGCCAGCTGCGCAGAGCCCGCCGAAGGCAGATATAGAGCGGCAGCGTCAGCACAAGGCTGACGGCGGTCTGTTTCAGAGCGGTGCGCAGCAGCGCCGGAACGCTGGAACGCAGGAACAGCAGGGGGAACATCTCCACCCCGGCGCAGATGAGCAGGGTCAGCACGCAGAGGACGAAATAGCCGGGGTAGCCGCGGGACAGCACGAAGTCTCCCAGAAATCCGGCGAAAAAGCCCAGCGCGGTCAGCGCCACGGTGAAGGCAAGCCCGTCGGTGCCCATGGCCGCGTCGCAGAGGATGCCCGCCAGAAGCCCGAACACGCCGCCCCACGCGGCATTGGCGATAAGGCCCGTGCCCACGGCAAACAGCGGCAGCAGGAGCGGCGCGCAGCCGAACCGCTGCAGGGGCGAGAACACCGCGCCCTGCAGCAGATAGCAGACGATCAGCACCAGTGTCAGCCCAAGGGTGCTTCTCAGCGTTTCACTCCGCATCTGCATTCTCTCCATAATCCCGGATGATAAACACCTGCGTCAGGCTGTAAAGCTCCGCGGAGGGCGCGATGACGCCATACTGCCCGTAGCCGCTGTCGTCATAGCCCACGTCCGTGATCTTCCCGATCACCAGCCCGGCGGGATATACCCCGCCCGCGCCGGAGGTGAGCACGGTGTCGCCGATCTCCAGCGCCGCGCCCTCGAATACATAGGTCAGGCGTAGCTGACCGGAGGTCATCAGGCTGAAATCCCCCTCCGCCACGGCGGAAAGGCCGGTGGACTGGAGCATGGCGCCCATGGCGGCCTGCGAATCGATGAGCGTGCGCACGGAGGAGCTGTAAAGCCCCGCCTCGGTCACCACGCCCACCACGTACCCGTCGGCCGTGATGACGCAGTCGCCGTTCTCCACGCCCTCGAAGGTGCCCTTGTCCAGATCGAAGGAGCTGGCATAGTTGGAGCTGTTCCAGCTGATGAGCTTCGCGTCCAGCAGGTCATAGTCCGTGTGGCTCTGCTTCAGCCCCAGCGCGGTGCGCAGGCGCTCGTTTTCCAGATTGGCGGCCTGACTGCGGCGCACCTCCCCTTCCATCTCGGCGATCTGCGACTTCAGCGCTTCGTTTTCCGCCAGCAGCTCGTCATAGCCCCGCGTATAGGCAAGGAGGCGTCCGAAAGCGTCCGTCCCCTTTTTCAGCAGCTTTTCCACCGGGGCGGCAGCCGTCTGAAATGCGCGGGTAGTGGGGTTCGTCCCCTTGCTGAATTTGCCCGCCAGCGTCAGCAGGACCACCAGCACCAGCGCCGCCAGAACGATCAGCCCGGCGGTCTTGAAGAATTTACGCATCGTTCCCCCAGATATCCGTGCCGAAGGCGTGCAGCATCTGCCCGAGCCTGCAGATGGGCAGACCCACGACCGTATAGAACTCCCCGTCGATCCGTTCCACGAACAGGGCCGCCATGTCCTGCGCCCCGTAGGCGCCCGCCTTATCCAGCGGGCTGCCGGTGTCGATATACGCCCGGATCTCCCGGTCGCTCAGGTCGCGGAACCACACGTCCGCCGCGGCATAGTCCGTCAGGAACCGGTCGCCCTGCATGAGGGCCATGCCGGTATAGACCGTGTGCTTCCGGCCCGACAGGGTCCGCAGCATCCGGAAGGCGTCCTCCCGGTCCTTCGGCTTTTCCAATATCGTCCCGTCCAGACTGACGATGGTATCCGCTGCCAGCACGAGACTTCCCTCCGGGGCGCGGGCAAAGGTGTCCTTCGCCTTTTCTCCGGCGATGAACTGCACAGCCTCGGCCTCCGGCAGGTCCTTCGGATATTCCGCCTCGCTCTTTGCGGGCAGGATGGTCAGCTCAAAGACGCCCAGCATTTCCAGCAGCTCCCGCCTTCTTGGGGAGGCGGAGGCCAGCGTTAGTTTCGTTTTCATAGTAATGACCTTTCGTTCTGAAATTCGGCAGATAGGCGTTCAGCCCCAGATACCGCTCCGTGACCGAAACGCACTCCGCCGCGTTTTCCGTTGTAAAGCCCAGATGCAGGCACCAGACGCCCAGCTCCTGCAGGTCTTTCAGCTTGTCGCCCACAAACAGCTTGTCCGGGCTGTAGAGGACGCTCCGCCCCAGCGTGTTCAATACCGGGTACTGCCGCCCCTTCCGGTCGCGCAGCGTGTCCGCCGACGCGCCCGGCGCGGTCATCGCCGCTTCGGAGGTCATCAGGGGCAGACGCCCGTAGGCATACAGCTCCGTGTCCATCCGCTTGGAGATGCTGCGGATCTGCGCCAGCGACAGCTCCGGGCTGAGGATCGCGGATTCCGCGCCCAGCTCCTTACAGGCCCGCAGGCCCCAGTCGTTCCATGCCTCCAGACCCAGCCCGCAGCGCACGCGGAAGCCCATCAGCTTCGCGGGCATGACGGCGTTGAAGCTCTCCGCCATCACTTCCTCCACCTGCAGCGCCCGCAGATCCTTCAGCTTTGCATACAGTGCCGGGGCTTCGGCCGCGCTGCAGCGGCCGGGCAGCACGGCGCAGACCGCCGTGACCCCGTTTTCCCAGAAGGGCGTCACCGCCTGCGGCTGGCGCAGCAGCGCTTCGATGGGCACGTACAGCACCTTGGGCCGCAGCGCCGCCAGCGCCTCGGAAAGCTGGGCCGTCTGCTGCACGGAGATCGTGATATCCGGCGGCGCGGTCTGCCCCGCATCCCGCACAAGGCTGGGCAGCGGCTCCGTGTTCACCTCCGGCGCTTCGGCGCGCAGATCGCTGAGGCGGTTCAGGGCCTCCCGGCGCATCTGCCCCAGATCCGCGGAGCTGAGGTGCAGCCCCGGTTCCACCGAGGCGGTCACGTCCGTGCAGAGGAAGGGCGTTCCCAGCGTGTTGAACAGGTTCGTGCGGAGGATTGCGGTATTCAGTTCCCGTTTTCCGCTTCCCGCTTTGGAGGGGATCGGCCCGGTGGCCCCGGCGGTGTGGCCTTCCCCGTCGCTCACCGCGATGCGGGAAAAGGTGCCCTGCCGCACCTCGGCGCGGAAGGTGACCTCCACGCGCTGAAATTCACCGCCCGCCAGCTCCGCTCTCGCGGGCCCCTTCCCGATGTTTTTGCCCAGATTGGGCCATTTCCATTCCGTTTTGTTTCCCAGCAGGGCCTCCGACGGCGCGCCCCGATAGAGCGCGTCCGACGCCCCGTCCTTCAGAAAACTGCGGCTGAGGATCTCAATATCCCGTGCGGGCGGGTTCTTCCCGTCCCGCAGCGCTCTCGCAAAAATGTCCGAAGCCATGGAAGCGTAGTCCGCTTTCCCCTCCCCGCATTGGAGGTTCACGGCCCGGACGCCCATTTCCCGCAGTTCCTTCAGCGCCTCCGGCAGCAGCACGCCCTTCAGCGCGGGCCGCATTTCCCCGTTCACGCCCTGACAGAGGAAATGCTCCCGGCATTCCTTCCCGCAGAGCAGACTCTGTCCGCTGCCCGCAAATGCGCTCATGCGGCAGACGCCCACCGCCGGACAGGGACTGTCCGCGCAGACGGTCACTTCGATCTCCATACCGGACTTCTTGCAGAGGTGCCGGATCTCCTCCCGCTCCAGCATGGCCGGGAGCAGGATGCGGTCTGCCCCCACCGCCTGCAGCAGCTTCGCGCCCATGGCGTCCGTCACCGGCAGGTTCTCCGCCGTTTCCAGCTTCATGCCGGGCAGCATCAGCCGCAGTGCGTGCAGGAATCCCGCATCGCCCACGGTGATGGCGTTCACGCCGCTCTTTGCCAGCGCGCCGGCAACGTCGCACGCCTCCGAAAACCGGTCGGGCGAAACGGGTGCATCCATGCGCACCGCCAGATAGACGCCGCGGACCCGGCAGTAGCGGGCAGCCTTTTTCAGCTCCTCCATGGACAGGCCCCGGGCGCTGAACCCTCTGAGCCCGATGCGCACCCCGTCCGCCCCTGCGGTCACCGCCGCTTTCAGGGCCTCCGCCGTGCTGACGCAGGTAATTACTTCCATGCTGCTGCCTCCCTCCGGGTCATGCTTTTTGAATATCATAGTATACCATACGGACACGGTTTTTCAAAGGGGCAAATCCGCATTTTCCGCTTCGGGCGCAAAATTTCTCTCCGTCCAATTTCCGTCTTGCAGGGCGGCGGGAACGGCTGTATAATGTCTTGTCGAATCGGCCCGAGATCGGGGGAAAGGAGGCGCAGCATGGCCGAACGGTATATTCTGAATCAGGGGGAAACGCTTTCCATCCCTGCCGAAGCGGCGGACCGGCTGCTCGGCCTCCGCAGCGGCGACGCGGCACTGCTCTATCTGTATCTCCTCCGGCACGGGGAATGCGATGAGAAGGCCGCCGCCGTGCTGGGCCTCTCCGCTTCTTATGCGGACTGTATGGCCCTGCTGCAGAAGGCCGGGCTGGTCAATGCCGTTCAAGGTGATGAAGCGCCGCCGAAGCCGGAAAGGCCGGACGAACGCCCGGAATACGCTTCGGAGGAGATCGCCCGCCGCAGCGACAACGACCCCGCATTTCAGAAGCTGGTGCAGGAGACCGCCGCCCGGCTTGGCAAGATGCTCACCGGTGCGGATCTGAAGACCCTGTTCGCCATTTATGATTACGTGGGCCTTCCGGCGGACGTCATCATCCTGCTGGTGAGCTGGTGTGTGCGGGAAACGAAGCGGCGATTCGGCTCCGGGCAGATCCCCACCCTGCGGCAGATCGAAAAGGAAGCCTACGTCTGGGGCAACCGGGAGCTGTTCACGCTGGAACGGGCGGAGC
The DNA here is from genome assembly GCA_045628925.1 of Oscillospiraceae bacterium. GTDB lineage: Bacteria > Bacillota > Clostridia > Oscillospirales > Oscillospiraceae > UBA1774. The sequence continues at coordinate 10,138 of JAZQQF010000133.1, forward strand.
AGTATCTGAAGACCCGCAGCACCCGGCAGACGGAGAGCGCCGAGCTGGCAAAGCTGCTGGGCATTTACGACCGGGGTCTCTCCCCCACCGAGGAAAAATACCTCACCGCGTGGCTGGATATGGGCTTCGGGCGGGAAGCCGTCATGAAGGCATATGACAGGACCATCACGAAAAAGGGCGAGCTTGCGTGGCCCTATATGAACCGCATTCTGGAAAACTGGCATCAGAAAAATCTGCATACGGTCCCCGAGATCGAAGCGGGCGACCTGCCGCCCCGCGCCCGGCAGAAGCAGCAGCCGCCAAGTCCGGCGGCGGCGGATCTGCAGCGGATGCGGGACCTTATGGAACAGATGAACGGAGGCGGAAAGAATGGCACTTGACGGGAAGATCCTCCGGCGCGCGCTGGACCGGTATGAGCAGATGGGCCGCCGCCGGGAAACGGAAACGGCGCTCCTGCGTGAGCAGATCTACAGAAAGGACCCCCGCATCGCCCGGCTGGACGGGCTGCTCCGCACCAGCGTGGCGGAGGCGGCCGCGGCCGCCGTGGGCGGCGGGTCGGATCCGGTGCGCGCCATCGAAGAGATCCAGGAACGGAACCTGTCCCTGCAGGAGGAGCGCCGCCGGCGCATTTCCGCGCTGGGCTATCCGGAAACGTGTATCGACGATACGCCCGCCTGCCCTGTCTGCGGCGACCGGGGCTGGGTGGGGACGAAACCCTGCGCCTGCCTGATGAAGCTCTATTCAGAGGAGCAGCGGAAGGAGCTGAGCCGCCTGCTGGATCTGCAGGGCGAATGCTTCGATGCTTTCCGGCTGGATTATTACCCTGCCCGGCCCGACCCGGCCTCCGGCGTCAGCCCCCGGCAGAGCATGGAAATGGTCTACCTTGTCTGCCGCCGCTATGCCGAGACCTTTTCGCCCGAGAGCGGCAGCCTGTTTCTCACCGGCGATCCGGGGCTGGGCAAGACCTTCCTCTCCGCCTGCATCGCCTCCGCCGTCGCGGAAAAGGGTTTCAGCGTCGTCTATGACACGACGGTGAACGTGCTGGCCGGGTTCGAGGAAGCGAAGTTCGGGCGGCACGGCGATCAGGAGGAGGCGGAGGCGGACGTGCGCCGCTATCTCCGCTGCGACCTGCTGATTTTGGACGATCTGGGAACGGAGCTGAACACCTCCTTCAGCGTCAGCACCGTCTATGAGCTGCTGAACACCCGCCTGCGGGATGGGAAAAGCACCGTCGTTTCCTCCAACCTCGCCCCGGAGGAGCTGGAAAAGCGCTATTCCCCGCAGATCGCCTCCCGCCTGCGCGGCAATTTCGAGGTGCTGCGCTTCTACGGGCAGGATATCCGCCAGCTGAAAAAGCTGGGAAGATTCTGAATCATGAAAACGAACCCATTCGGGAACACGGTTCCGAATGGGGGCGGTCTGCATTTTGTCAGATACGGGCTGCCCCAGTCGCCTCGGCGGCCTTCCTTACCGCCTCCGCCACGGCGGGACACACCCGCTTGTCGAAGGCTTCGGGGATGATATAGTCCGCGCTGAGTTCGCTGTCCGGCACCAGCGCCGCCAGCGCCTCGGCTGCGGCGATCTTCATGGCTTCGTTAATTTCGCTGGCTCTCGCGTCCAGCGCGCCCCGGAAGATGCCGGGGAATGCCAGAACATTGTTGATCTGGTTCGGATAGTCGCTGCGCCCGGAGGCCCCCACCGCAGCGCCCGCGGCCTTCGCGTCCTCGGGGAAAATTTCCGGCGTGGGGTTCGCACAGGCGAAGATGATTGCGTTCTTCGCCATGGTCTTCACCATCTCCCCCGTTACCGCGCCGGGAGCGGACACGCCGATGAACACGTCCGCGCCGATGAGCGCGTCCGCCAGACTGCCGCTCTGCTTCCGGGGATTCGTGCATTTCGCCATTTCTTCCTTCGCCGGGTTCATGCCCTCGGCGCGGCCCTCGTATATCGCGCCCTTCCTGTCGCAGAGGGTGATATCCTGCGCGCCCGCGTTCAGAAGCAGCTTCGTAATGGCGATTGCCGCCGCGCCCGCACCGTTCACGACGATTTTCACGGTTTCCAGCGCTTTTCCTACCACTTTCAGCGCGTTTTTCAGCCCCGCCAGCATAATGACGGCGACGGTATTCCAGCGCCGGGTCAGTTCCTAGCTTTTCGAGATATCCTTCTGGATTTCCAGACAGGGCTGGGCAACGCCGGGGGTATAGGCAAGGCTCAGCGCCTCCCGGTTATCCACCGCTGCGCGGGGCGTGACCTCTAACTTGCCCTTCCATTCATAGTGCTTTTTCAGTGCTTCCGCTTTATAATCCATGTTCGCTTCTCCTTATCACACCATCTGTTCGGGATGGAATACTTCGTCGAATTTCTCTTCTGTCA
>JAZQQF010000134.1:0-5192 GCA_045628925.1 Oscillospiraceae bacterium
CTCCAAGACCGTCAAGGGCGGCCGCGTCATGAAGTTCAGCGCGCTGTGCGTGGTGGGCGATGAGAAGGGCCGCGTGGGCTATGGCCACGGCAAGGCCTCCGAAGTTTCCGAAGCGATCCGTAAGGGCATCGACGACGCGAAGAAGAACCTCGTGAACGTCACCCTGCAGGGCAGCACGATCCCCCATGAGATCATCGGCGAGTTCGGCGCCGGCCGCGTGCTCCTGAAGCCCGCCCCCGTCGGCACCGGCGTGATCGCCGGCGGCGCCGTGCGTGCGGTCGTGGAAGCTGCCGGCATCAAGGACATCCGTACCAAGTGCCTGCGCTCCAACAACCCCAACAACGTGGTCGCCGCGACGATGCAGGGTCTCATGAGCCTGCGCAATGCCGAGCAGGTCGGCAAGACCCGCGGCAAGACCGCGGAAGAAATTCTGGGCTGAGGAGGGCTGAAAAATGGCGAATCTGAAAATCAAGCTGGTCAAGAGCCTGAACGGCAGACTTGACAAGCACATCGACACGGCCCATTCTCTGGGGCTTCGGAAGATCGGCAACGAGACCGTCCAGCCCGACAACGAGCAGACGAGAGGCAAGATCGCCCAGATCGGTTATCTGCTCTCCGTCACCGAAGAATAAGGAGGGTTTCGGAATGAAGATCAGCGAACTGAGCCCGGTTCCCGGCTCCGTGAAGGAAGCCAAGCGCAAAGGCCGCGGCCCCGGCTCCGGCAACGGCAAGACCGGCGGCAGAGGCCACAAGGGCCAGAAGGCCCGCTCCGGCGGCGGCGTCCGTATCGGCTTCGAAGGCGGCCAGATGCCTCTGGCCCGTCGTATCCCCAAGAGAGGCTTCCACAATATTTTTGCCAAGCCCCTCGAATCTGTGAATGTCTCCGCGCTGAATAAGTTTGATGACGGCGCCGTGGTGGACGCGGAAGCGCTGCTGAACGCCGGCATTCTGAGCAAGTGCACCTACGGTGTGAAAATTCTCGGCAACGGCGAACTGAGCAAGAAGCTGACGGTCAACGCCTCCGCTTTCTCCGAGACTGCGAAGCAGAAGATCGAAGCGGCTGGCGGAAAGGCCGAGGTGGTGTAAGTGTTTCAGGTATTCCGGAACGCCTGGAAGATTGAGGAACTGAGAAAGAAGATCCTGTTCACCCTGTTCATCCTTCTTCTGTACCGCATTGGCAATGCCGTGCCGGTTCCGTATATCGACAGCGCTTTGCTCCAGAACTATTTCAACAGCCTGCAGAACACGGTACTGGGCCTGTATAACATGATGTCCGGTAACGCCTTCAGCACCGCAACCATCTTCGCACTCAGCATTCAGCCGTATATCAACTCCAGCATCATCATTCAGCTGCTCTGCGTGGCCATCCCCGCCCTCGCGCGTCTCAGCAAAGAGGGCGGCGAAGAGGGCCGCCGCAAGATCAGCTCCATCACCCGCTATGCGACCGTGGCCATCGGCCTCATCATGGGCACTGCCTACTACCTGCTGATCCGCAACCAGGGTCTGCTGGCTGAAGGCGGACAGAGCTTCTGGGCTGCTATCGTCATCATCATGACCTTCGTCGGCGGCGCGGCGCTGCTGATGTGGCTGGGTGAGCAGATCACCGAATTCGGCATCGGAAACGGTATCTCCATCATCCTGTTCGCCAGCATCATCTCCCGTCTGCCCAGCGCTGTTTACAATCTGGTGAAGAACCTGATCGCGGGCAGCGTGAGCGTGGTCGCGTTCATCGGCATCATCATCGGTGTGGCGATCATCATCATCCTGATCGTGTTCGTCTCCGATGCGGAGCGTCGGATCCCGGTGCAGTATGCCAAGCGCGTGGTCGGCCGTCGTATGTATGGCGGTCAGAGCACCTACCTCCCCATGAAGGTGAACATGAGCGGCGTCATGCCCATCATCTTCGCCCAGTCCATCGCGGCGCTGCCGGCGACCATCGCGTCCTTCCTGCGGACCCCCAAGGCGGGTTCCTTCGGCGCGAAGTTCCTGAATTTCATGGACACCGACGGCATCCCCTATATGATCATCTATTTCCTGCTGATCATCGCGTTCGGCTATTTCTATGCGACGATCCAGTTCAACCCCATCGAAGTTTCCAATAACCTGAAGAAGAACGGCGGTTATATCCCCGGCTTCCGACCCGGACGTCCGACGACCGAGTTCATCAGTAAGGTCCTGAACCGTGTCACCCTCTTCGGCTCCCTCTATCTGGGCGTTGTTGCGGCGCTGCCCATCGCGTTCTCCGGCATCACCAAGGCCGGCGGCGTGAGCCTCGGCGGCACCTCGATCATCATCGCCGTGGGCGTTGCCATCGAGCTGGTGCAGGGTCTGGAGAACCAGATGATCCTCCGTCATTACAAGGGCTTCCTGGACTAAGGAGAGTACAAGAATGAATATCATCATGTTGGGACCTCCGGGCGCCGGCAAAGGCACCCAGGCGGAAGTGCTCAGCAAGAAGCTGGGCGTGACCACGCTCTCCACCGGCAACATCCTGCGCGCGGCGATCGCCGAGCAGCGCCCCGTGGGCCTGAGCGCGAAAGCGTATATGGACAAGGGCCAGCTGGTGCCGGATGACGTGATCATCGGCATCGTGAAGGATTATCTGGAAAGCCACGATCTGGGGAAGGGCTGCATTCTGGACGGCGTGCCGCGCACCATCGTGCAGGCGGAAATGCTGGACCAGATGGGCGTTCAGATCGACGCCGCCATCAGCCTCGAAGTCAGCGACGCTGCCATCGAGGAGCGTATGAGCGGCCGGCGCACCTGCATGAAGTGCGGTGCGACCTATCACGTGAAGGCCAATCCTCCCAAGGTGGAAGGCATCTGCGACAAGTGCGGCGAGCAGCTCACCGTCCGCGAGGACGATAAGCCCGAGACCGTGCGGCAGAGACTCGCTGTGTACCATGCGCAGACCGAGCCCATCATCGGCTACTACAAGCAGCAGGGCAAGCTCTATGCGGTGGATGGTACCGCCAGCGTTGAAGAAACTTCCGGGAAGCTCGTTCAGACACTGGAGATGCTGAAGTGATCTCCCTGAAAACGGGCCGTGACGTAGATGCGATGCGCAGAGCCGGAAAAATTACCGCGGCTGCCCGTGCGTTAGCAGGGGAAATGGTAAAGCCCGGCGTATCGACGAAAGCCATCGACAAAGCGGTCTATGATTTCATCATCAGTCAGGGCGCGAAGCCTTCCTTCCTGCATTACAACGGTTATCCCGCCAGCGTGTGTGTCTCCATCAACGAACAGGTGATCCACGGGATCCCCGGTTCGCGGAAGATCCGCGAGGGCGACGTGGTCAGTATCGACGTGGGGGCCAATATCGATGGCTTCCACGGCGACTGCGCCGCGACCTATGTGGCAGGAGAGGCGAGCGACGAGATCAGGCGGCTCATCCGCGTGACGAGAGAGAGCTTTTTTGAAGGGCTCCGCTTTGCCCGCCCCGGCTACAGAGTGTCCGATATCTCCCATGCCGTTCAGGAATATGTGGAGAACGCGGGCTTCTCGGTGGTGCGGGACTACGTGGGGCATGGGGTCGGAAGCAAGATGCACGAGGATCCGGAGGTCCCGAATTTCGGGAAACCGGGCCATGGTCCCCGACTGATGCCGGGCATGACCATCGCCGTCGAACCCATGGTGAACATGGGGAAGTTCGAGGTGCGCGTGCTGAGCGACGATTGGACCGTTGTCACGGTGGACGGGAAACCCGCCGCCCACTATGAGAACACAATCCTCATTACGAACGGCGACCCCGAAATTCTGACGCCCACGGGCGGGGACGGATTCGATGTCTGAGTACGTTGGTCTGGCCCTCGCACAGGCGGGGCACGACAGAGGTACGCTGTACCTGGTCCTGCGGGACGAAGGGAAGAACGTATTTCTGGCGGACGGGAAGCTGAGAAAGCTCGGCAGCCCGAAACGAAAAAACAGGAAGCATGTAAGATTCCTGCCAGACAGCCGATTGGAGGCCGTCAGCGGGAAGCTGTGCAGTCCGCTGACGGACGCCGCCATCCGGCGGGCGCTGGCAGCAGCCGCCGCACAGCAGGCGAATTAAGATCAGGAGGGACGAATTTTGGCGAAAGACGACGCCATCGAACTGGAGGGTACGGTAGTCGAATCCCTGCCCAACACGATGTTCACCGTCGATATCGGCAATGGGCACACCATTCTGGCCCATATTTCCGGTAAGCTCCGGATGAATTTCATCCGCATTCTGCCTGGCGATAAAGTCACGGTACAGATGTCGCCTTACGATCTGACCCGCGGCAGGATTACTTGGCGAAGCAAATAATAGGAGGTTAACAATGAAAGTCAGGCCTTCCGTAAAGCCCATGTGTGAAAAGTGCAAGGTCATCAAGCGCAAGGGCAGAGTTATGGTGATTTGCGATAACCCCAAGCATAAGCAGAGACAGGGTTAAGCCCGAAGCTCGCAGAAAGGATTGATTAACAAGTATGGCACGTATTGCCGGCGTTGATTTGCCTAAAGAGAAGCGCATTGAGATCGGTCTCACCTATGTCTACGGTATCGGCAGAAAGAGTGCGAACGACATTCTGAAAGCTACGGGCATCGACCCCGATATCCGCGTGAAAGATCTGACCGAGGCGCAGGAAGCCGCGCTCAGAGAGTGCATCGATAAGAACTACATGGTGGAGGGTGACCTTCGCCGCAGCGTGGCGCTGGATATCAAGCGCCTCACCGAGATCAACAGCTATCGCGGCCTGCGCCATCGCCGGGGCCTCCCCGTGCGCGGCCAGCGCTCCAAGACGAATGCGCGTACCCGCAAGGGCCCGAAACGCACCATCGCCAACAAGAAGAAGTAAGGGAGGGGAAGCATAAATGGCAACCGCGAAGAACGCGAAGAACGCCCGTGTCCGCACGAAGCGCCGCGAACGCAAAAACATTGAGAAGGGTGCGGTGCATATCCGCTCCTCCTTCAACAACACCATGGTCACCATCACCGACCTGCAGGGCAACGCCATTTCCTGGGCGTCTGCGGGCGGCATGGGTTTCCGCGGCAGCAGAAAGTCCACTCCGTTCGCTGCGCAGACCGCCGCTGAGACGGCTGCCCGCGCCGCCATGGAGCATGGCCTGAAGCAGGTCGAAGTCTACGTCAAGGGCCCCGGTCAGGGACGCGAGGCCGCCATCCGTGCGCTGCAGTCCGCCGGGCTGGAAGTGCAGATGATCAAGGACGTGA
>JAZQQF010000135.1:0-11174 GCA_045628925.1 Oscillospiraceae bacterium
GCCCTGTGCGAGGACGGGAAATGCGTGGGCGTCTATCTGCAGAACTGCGGCCTGACCCATTCGGAAACGCTGCTGCCCATGGCGGAAAACCTGCTGAAGGGCTGCGGCTGGAAGCTGAGCGACGTGGACCTGATCGCAGTCGCCCACGGGCCGGGGTCCTCCACCGGCGTGCGCATCGGCGTCAGCCCCGCCAAAGGGCTGAGCTGGGGCGGGGACAGGCCCTGCTGCGGCGTCAGCACGCTGGAAAGCATGGCGTGGCAGGGCGCGCATCTGGCAGGTCGGCTCCTGTGCTGCTGCATGGACGCAAGACGCAATCAGGTCTATAATGCGCTGTTCCGCGCCGAGGGCGACCGTCTTACGAGGGTGACGCCCGATCGGGCGCTGAGTCTTGCGGAGCTGCTGCCGGAACTCACGGAGCCGCCGGTTTTGATCGGCGACGGGGCGGCCATCACCGCGAAATTCCTAACGGAAGCGGGGAAGAACTTCACGCTGGCGCCGGAGCCCATCCGCACCCAGAGCGCGTGGGGCGTGGCCATGGCGGCGCTCCGGGCACCGAAGGAAAGCTGGGGCGAGCCGAATCCCGTGTATCTGCGCCTGAGTCAGGCCGAGCGGGACCGGAACGCACGGCTTGCGAAAGAGAAAGAAGAAATCACAACCGAAAAGGAGTAAATAGAAAAATGGGAACCCTTCATGTTTTTAATCACCCCCTCATTCAGCACAAGCTGAGCATCCTCCGCGACAAGAACACCAGCGTCAAGGAATTCCGGGAACTCGTGAGCGAGATCGCCAGCCTCATGTGCTTTGAGGCCACCCGCGATATGCCCACCGAGGAAGTGGAGATCGAGACTCCCGTGGCCACCGCCAAGGTGCGCCGCCTTGCCGGCAAGAAGATGGCCATCGTGCCCATCCTCCGCGCCGGTCTGGGCATGGTGGACGGCATCGTCCAGCTGGTGCCCGGCTGCAAGGTGGGCCACATCGGCCTGTACCGCGACCCCGAAACGCTGGAGCCTGTGGAATACTACTGCAAGCTGCCCAACGACATCGAGGAGCGCGAGATCATCGTCCTCGATCCCATGCTGGCCACCGGCGGCAGCGCCAGCGCGGCCATCAGCTTCATCAAGCAGCACGGCGGGCGGCACATCCGCCTGATGTGCATCATCGGCGCGCCTCAGGGCGCGGACAAGGTCCTGAAGGATCATCCCGATGTGGACGTGTACGTGGCGGCCATGGACGAGAAGCTGAACGACCACGGTTATATCGTGCCCGGCCTGGGCGACGCGGGCGACCGCATCTTCGGCACGAAGTGATCGACATCGCAGTCAAAGGCGTCTGGAAAGCCTTTGAGCAGGATAAGGATATCTTAAAAGGCGTCGATCTGGAGGTCTATGAAGGCGAGCGGGTCGGTCTGCTGGGGAAGAACGGCGCGGGGAAATCCACGCTGTTCAAGATCATCACCGGCGAGCTGGAATCCGACAAGGGCGAAGTGGTGCTGGGAACGGGGAAGCGCGTGGGCGTCATGACCCAGATCCCCCGCTATCCGGATGAATACACCACCGAGGACGTGCTGAAAACGGCCCACGCCCGGCTGGACGAGATGCAGCGGAAGCTCACGCGGATGCAGGAGCAGATGGCCGCGGGCGAGGAAGTAGACGCCCGGGCTTATGACCGGCTGCAGAGCGCTTTCGAGGCTGCCGGGGGCTATGATACCGAGGTCAGCCGCAGCAAGGTGGCAAACGGGCTGGATATCCCGCAGTCCATGCGGGAGCGCCCCTTCCGGCTGCTCTCCGGCGGGGAGAAGACGCGGGTCAACCTCGCCCGGCTCATTCTGGAGGAGACGGACGTGCTCCTGCTGGACGAGCCGACGAACCACCTGGATCTGAACGCCACGGAGTGGCTGGAGGATTATCTCCTGCACTTCAAGGGCACGGTGCTGACCATTTCCCATGACCGCTGGTTCCTTGACCGGGCGGTAGACCGCATCGTGGAGCTGACGGATGGGAAGGCCGAGCTTTATGCCGGGAACTATACCTTCTTCGTGGCGGAAAAGCAGCGGCGCTTTGAGGAAGCCCAAAAGGCCTATGAAAAAAGTCAGAAGCAGATCGCCCAGCTGCAGAAGGCGGCGGACGATCTGCACCTGTGGGCTTTTATGGGCAATGACAAGCTGCATAAGCGGGCGTTCAGCATGGAAAAGCGCATCGAACGACTGAAGCAGAATGAAAAGCCCACCGTGGAAAAGCGCATGAAGGCCCGCTTCGGGGAGACCGAGTTCCGGGGCGATGATGCGCTGGTGGTGCATGGGCTGACGAAGGGCTTTAACGGCCGCGACCTGTTCACCAACGTGGAACTGCAGGTCACAGGTGGGGAACGCATCGCCCTCATCGGCGATAACGGTGCGGGCAAATCCACCTTCCTGTCCATCCTGATGGGAAAGCAGACAGGGGACAGCGGCGTGACCCGCTTCGGTCCGGCGGTGAAGTGCGCCATGCTGGAGCAGCAGGTGCATTTTGAGAATATGGACCGGACGCTGGTGGACACCATGCTCTATGAGGGCGGTTGTACGCCCCAGCAGGCACGGGACCGGCTGGGCGCCTTCGGCTTTTCCGGCGAGGACGCTTTCAAATTCGTGGGCGACCTTTCGGGCGGCGAACTGAGCCGTCTGCGGCTCTGCATCCTTATGAAGGACGACGTGAACTTCCTCATTCTGGCCGAGCCGACGAACCATCTGGATATCGTGTCCCGCGAATGGATGGAGGATGCGCTGACGGATTACAGCGAAGCACTGCTGTTCGTCAGCCATGACCGATATTTTATCAGCCGCTTCGCTACCCGCATATGGGAGCTGGAAAACGGCACCATCACCGATTGGAAATGCGGGTTTGAGGAATACCGCGAACGCAAGGAGCGGCAGACGCAGGTCGAGCTGAAAAAGCGGGAAGCAGAAAAGAAGCTGGAAAAGCAGGAAAAGCGGGACGAGCCGAAAAAGCAGAAGCCCGCGAACAATCAGAAGGCGGCTCAGAAAAAGCTGGCCGTGCTGGAACGGGAGATTTCCACGCTGGAAACGAAAATCAAGGATCTGGACGCGGAAATCGAGGAAAACGCCACGGATTACGCGAAGCTGGGCGAGCTGTTTGAGGAAAAGGCCGCCGCGGAAGCGGCGCTGGAAGCGAAATACGAGGATTGGACGGCGCTCTCCGAGGAACTGGAGGGCTGACCGGCGGGGAACGGAGCTTGATCGACAAACTCATCGCCATCGAGAAAAAATACGGGCAGATCGAAGAAAGAATGGCCGATCCCGCCTGTTATAACGACCCGGCGGCGCTGCGGAAGCTGAGTCGGGAGCAGAAGGAACTGCAGCCGGTGGCGGAGGCGTTCCGCGCCCGGCAGAAGCTGGCCGGGGAGCTTAGCGAACTGGAAGCTCTGCTGAAGACCGAAGCCGACCCGGAGCTGCGCAGCCTTGTGAAGGAGGAGCTGGAGCAGGGCCGGGCGAAGCTCACGGCGGCGGACGAGGAACTGAAGCTACTCCTGCTGCCGAAGGACCCGGACGATGACCGGAACGTGATCGTGGAGATCCGCGCCGGGGCCGGGGGCGACGAGGCGGCGCTGTTCGCCCATTCCCTCTACCGGATGTACGCCATGTATGCGGAGAAGCGGCGCTGGAGCTGCGAGGTCACGAACCTGAACGAGACCGAGCTGGGCGGCGTGAAGGAGATCAGCTTCATCATCGAGGGCGTCGGCGCTTATGAGCGCATGAAGTTCGAGAGCGGCGTCCACCGGGTGCAGCGCGTTCCGGATACGGAGACGCAGGGCCGCATCCATACTTCCACGGTGACGGTGGCGGTGCTGCCCGAGCTGGAAGAAGTGGAGTTTGAGCTGAACCCGAACGATTTGAAAATCGACGTGTTCCGTTCTTCCGGCGCGGGCGGGCAGAAGGTGAACAAGACCTCCTCCGCCATCCGCGTGACCCACCTGCCCACTGGCATGGTGGTGGAATGTCAGGATGAGCGCAGCCAGTATAAGAATAAGGACCGGGCGCTGAGCATCCTGCGCAGCCGCCTGTATGAGATCGAGAAAGAAAAACAGGATGCCGCCGTGGCGGCGGAGCGCAGAAGTCAGGTGGGCAGCGGAATGCGGAACGAGCGCATCCGCACCTATAATTTCCCGCAGGGACGGGTCACGGACCACCGCATCGGGCTGACGCTGTATCAGATCGGCAGCGTGATGGACGGGGGACTGGACGAGCTGATCGACGCGCTCCTGAGCGCCGACCGGGCGGAACGAATGAAGGCGGAAGAAGCATGAATACGCGGCTTTTGACCCCGGCGCAGGCCGCCGAGGGTGCGGAGATCCTCCGCAGCGGCGGGCTGGTGGCCATACCGACGGAAACGGTCTACGGGCTGGGCGCCAGCGGACTGGATACGGACGCGGTGAAGCGCATTTTTGAAGTGAAGGGGCGTCCACAGGATAACCCGCTGATCCTCCATGTGGCTTCGGCGGCGGACCTGCCCAAGTGGTGCCGGGATATCCCGCCGGAGGCGATGCTGCTGGCGGAACGGTTCTGGCCGGGACCGCTGACGATGGTGCTGTATAAGCAGCCGGAAGTGCCGCTGCAGGTGACGGCGGGGCTGGACACGGTGGCCATGCGCTGCCCGGACCATGCGGCGACCAGAGAGCTCATACGGCTCGCGGGGGTGCCCGTAGCGGCCCCCAGCGCGAACCTTTCCGGCAAGCCCAGCACCACCACGGCGCAGCACTGCATCCACGACCTGTGGGGGAAGATCGACGCCATTCTGGACGGCGGGCCCTGCCGGGTGGGGGTCGAATCCACCATTCTGGATCTGACCGTGTCCCCGCCGCGCATCCTGCGGCCCGGCGGCGTGACGCTGGAGCAGCTGCGGGCGCTGCTGCCGGAGGTGGAGATGGACCCCGGCCTTGTGAAGGCGGGGGAGACCCCCAAGGCTCCCGGCATGAAATACCGGCATTATTCCCCGCAGGCGGAGGTACGCCTGCTGCGGGGAACGAGAGAAGCGTTTCGGGCGTATGTTGCCGGGCTTCCCGATGAAGGCACGGCGGTGCTGTGCTATGAAGGGGAGGAAGCAGGCTATCCCGGCAAGCAGACCCTCTGCTTCGGCCGGGAGGACGACCCGGCTTCGCTGGCGGCGCGGGTATTCGATTGCCTGCGGGAGCTGGATACGCCGGAAGTGAAGCTCATCTGCGTGCCCTGCCCGGAAGAAACGGGCGTGGGCCGGGCCGTAGTGAACCGGCTGAAAAAAGCGGCGGGAGGGAATATCCTATGTTTGTGATCGGCATTACCGGCGGCACCGGCGTGGGGAAGACCACGGCGCTGAACGCGGTGGAGGCGCTGGGCGGCGCGGTCATCGACTGCGACGCGCTCTATCATGAGCTGCTGAAAACGGATACGGAGCTGCTGAACGCCATCGAAGCTGCGTTTCCCGGCGTGGTGGAAAACGGGGAGCTGCAGCGGAAAAAGCTGGGGAGCATCGTCTTCGGCGATGAAGCAAAGCTCGAAAAGCTCAACGGCATCACCCATGCCTATATCGACCGGGCCGTGCAGGCGCGGCTGAAATCGGAAAAGGCTTCGGGGCGAAAGCTCCTTGCCATCGACGCCATCGCCCTCATCGAAAGCGGCCTCGGGCGGCTCTGCGACAAGACCGCCGCCGTCACCGCCTCGGAGGAGACGCGGGTGCAGCGGCTCATCGCCCGGGAGGGCATCACGGAGGAATACGCCCGTCTGCGCATCCGCGCCCAGAAGGATGAGGCGTGGTTCCGGGAACACTGCGACCTGACGCTGCCCAATAACGGCAGCAGGGAAGAATTTGAAGCGGAATGTCTGCGGCGCTTCCGTGCGCTGCTGGAGGAGGAACGACCCATGGATACAGAAATTCTGGAACGGCTGGAATCCGGCGTGAGGTCTTACAGCCGCGCCTTTCCCACCGAGTTTACCCGTGCGAAAATGTCCCGGATGTATACGCCCGACGGAAAGTCCTATCTGGACTTTTTCAATGGCGCGGGCGCGCTGAACTACGGACATAACAACGACTATATCAAGGAGAAGATCGTTGATTATCTGGTGAACGACGGTATCACCCACGCGCTGGATATGTTCACCGGCGCGAAGGCGGCCTTTTTCGATACCTTCGATAAAATGATCCTGCAGCCCCGGGGCCTGAATTATAAGATCATGTCCTGCGGCCCCACCGGTACCAACGCGGTGGAGGCGGCGCTGAAGCTGGCGCGGAAGGTCACCGGGCGCATCGGCGTTTTCGCCCTCACCGGCTCCTTCCATGGCATGACGCTGGGCAGCCTGAGCGTCACCAGCGGCGTGGACCATCAGCAGGGCGCGCACGTGCCGCTGCCCTTCACCACCTTCCTGCCGCACCCCTGCGCGGTGGAGTTCGACACCATCGAATACTATCGCTGGCTGCTGACGGATAACTACTCCGGCGTGGAGAAGCCCGCCGCCATCATCATCGAGACCACACAGGCCGAGGGCGGCGTGAACGTGGCCCCCACGGAGTGGCTGCAGCGGCTCCGCGCCCTCTGCGACGAGCAGGGCGTGCTGCTGATCGTGGACGATATTCAGGTGGGCTGCGGTCGCACCGGCAGCTTTTTCAGCTTCGAGCGTGCGGGCATCGTGCCGGACTTCGTGGTGCTGAGTAAGTCCATTTCCGGCTACGGGCTGCCCATGAGCCTGCTGCTCATCAAGCCGGAGCTGGATCAGTTCGACCCCGCCGAGCATAACGGCACCTTCCGCGGCAACCAGATGGCCTTTGTGGGCGCGAAGGCTGCCATCGAATACCGGGAATTGGTAAAGCTGGACGAGCAGGTGAAGGAGAAGGAAGCCATCGTGGTGGACTTCGTTGAGAAAAAGCTGCTGCCCATGGACACCCGCCTGAAGCGCCGGGGCATCGGCCTTATTCAGGGCGTGGACTTTGAGGAGATCGGCGACGTGAGCGGGTTGGTGGCGAAGGAATGCTTCCGCCGGGGCCTCATCATCGAGCGCGCCGGGCGGAACGACTGCGTATTGAAGATCATGCCCGCGCTGACCATTGAGAAGGACGAACTGATGGAGGGCCTCTCCATCATTGAAGAAAGCATGAAGACCGTGTTGGGAGGGCTGACGAAATGACGAGAGACGAACTGTTTTTCAAGCAGAAGAGCGTGTACGAGACCGCGGATGAGGCGAAGATCAAGGAAATTTACGACTTCGCCGAGGGCTACATGGTGTGGCTGGATAAGTCCCGCACCGAGCGCCTCGCCGTGCGCGAGAGCGTGAAACTCGCCGAGGCGAAGGGCTTCAAGGCATGGGTCCCGGGCGGGAAGTACGTTCCCGGCGATAAAATCTATTTCGTGAACCGGGAGAAGGGGCTGACGCTGGCCGTCATCGGCAAAAAGAGCCTCGCGGAGGGCGCGAACATCGCCGCCGCCCACGTGGACAATCCCCGGCTGGATCTGAAGCAGTATCCCCTCTATGAAAACGAGGAGATGGCCTTTTTCAAGACCCATTACTACGGCGGCGTCAAGAAGTACCAGTGGGTCGTGACCCCGCTGGCGCTGGTGGGCACCGTGGTGAAGGGTGACGGGACGAGCGTGGACGTGTCCATCGGCCTTCAGAAGGGCGAGCCCCGCTTCGTCATCACCGACCTGCTGCCCCATCTGGCGGGCGACCAGATGAAGAAGAACGCAAGCGATTTCATCCCCGGCGAGAGCCTGAACATCCTGCTGGGCACCCGTCCCGACAAGGAAGAGGGCGCCGACCGGGTGAAGCTCATGGTCCTGAAGCTGCTGAACGAAAAATACGGTATCACCGAAGCGGACTTCCTCTCCGCCGAGCTGTGCGCCGTCCCGGCCGACGAGATCACCGATATCGGCTTGGACCGCAGCCTCATCGGCGGCTACGGGCATGATGACCGCGTCTGCGCCTACAGCGAGCTGCTGGCCATTCTGGAAACGGAAGCGCCGGAGAAGACCGCCGTCTGCCTGCTGGTGGACAAGGAGGAGATCGGCTCCGAGGGTACCACCGGTATGCTGGCGCAGGCCTTCGACCGGTTCATGGACGATCTGTGCCGCGGTCAGGGCGTGAGCCTGTATGAGTGCTATGCCCATTCCTTCTGCCTGAGCGCCGACGTGTGCAACGCCTACGACCCCAATTTCCCGGAGGTCAGCGAAAAACGCAACAACTGCAAGCTGAACTATGGCGTGGGCATCATGAAATTCACCGGCTCCCGGGGCAAATCCGGCTCCAACGACGCGCCTGCCGAGGTGGTCGGCAAGGTGCGGAAGCTGCTGGACGGCGCGGGCGTCAGCTGGCAGATGGGCGAGCTGGGCAAGGTGGATCAGGGCGGCGGCGGCACGGTCGCCAAGTATTCCGCTCAGCGGGATATCGACACCATCGACGCGGGCGTGCCCGTTCTGAGTATGCACGCGCCCTTCGAGGTCATCTCCAAGGCGGATCTGTATATGACCTATGCGGCGGTGAAGGCCCTGTACGGGGAAAAAGCGTAAATGAGTTTGCAGGACCCTGCACCGCAGGGCCCTGCTTTTCAAAATGGAGAAATGCCGATGAAATGGAAAAGCGTACTGGTACTGTTCCTGATCCTGGTACTGCTGCTGCTCCTGATTGTGCCGTGGCTGCGGCAGGGGCTGCTCAGAGTGTCGTCTCCCGGAAAGAACCTGGGGGAGATCAGCGGCCCGGAATGGCAGACGATCACCGTGGAGGGTACGGAGTACCATAGGATGGACGATACGCAGGGTCTCAGCGAAAAGGACCGGGGCACCCATCTGGGATGCGTGACCGACGGAGAAAGCACGATATTCCGGGTCTATGCCGTCAAAGGCGATCCGGAGCGGCAATATCTTTACTGCCTCTGGGACTGGGAAGGCTTCTTCTACGAGAAAAGCCCGTAACGAACACAGGACAGATACGATTTCGTATCTGTCCCGTCTTTTATTCCGTTTTTTCCGGGGCCGCCACGACGACCTTCCCGTCCTGCAGCTCCAGCTTCACCCGGTTCCCGTCGATACCCATGGCGCTCAGGTATTCCGGCGGGATCTGCACCCGGCCGTTCCGGTCGAGAATGGCGAATTCCTCGTGCTTCGTGAAGATCTGCTGACCGGCGGAATCGAAGGTGGCCACGTCGGCCATCCGCCCGGCATAGTCCGTTTTCATCACGCGCTCGGAGGAGATCTTCCCATCCCGGATAGAGACCACCCGGTTCACCTTGTCGGCCACGCTCAGGTCGTGGGTGACGATGACGATGGTCAGCCCCAGCTCCCGGTTCAGCCGCTGGAAGGTATCGAAAATATAGGTGGAAGTCTGCGGGTCCACACTGCCGGTGGGTTCGTCCGCCAGCAGGATATCCGGGTCGTTGGCAAGGGCGATGGCGATGGCCACGCGCTGCTGTTCGCCGCCGGACATTTCGCTGAGCCTGCTCTTTTTCTTGTGGCCCATGCCCACCAGCTCCAGCAGCTCCTCCGCCCGCTTTCGCCCGTCCTTCCGGCTTTTCAGCAGCATGGGCATCTGCACGTTCTGCCACGCCGGGAGGTAGGGAATGAGGTTGCGGGCGTTGTTCTGCCACACGAAGCCCACCTTGCTGCGCTTGTATTCCACAAGCTCCTTCTCGTTCATGCGGAACAGATCCAGCCCGTCCACGTAAAGCCTGCCCGCCGTGGGCCGGTCCAGCCCGCCGATCATATTCAGAAAGGTGCTTTTACCGCTGCCGGAATTTCCGATGATGGCCATCAGCTCGCCCCGGGCCACCTTACAGTCCAGCCCCTGCAGGGCCATGACCTCCGTCTCGTCCGTCTTGTAGATCTTGACGAGGTTATCACATTCAATGATGTATTCCGCTTCGCTCATGGTTTCAGCACCCCATTCTCCAGCGAATAGACCCGATCGCCGATCTCCATGAAGCCCTTGTCGTGGGTGGTCATGAGGATGCTCACGCCCTCCGAACGGTTCAGCTCCTTGAAGATCTTCACCACCTGCAGCGCCGTATTGGTATCCAGCTCGCCGGTAGGCTCGTCGGCGAAGATCAGCTTCGGCCCGAAGGCGATGGCGCGGGCGATGGCCACGCGCTGCTGTTCGCCGCCGGACATTTCATTGGGCAGGTGGCTCATGCGTTTACTGAGGCCCACCATGTCCAGACATTCCTTTACCCGGGCCTTCCGGTCGCCCTTCCAGCCGGAAAGGCGGAGGGCATATTCCACGTTTTCCGCGGCGGTCATGATGGGGATCAGCGCTACGGACTGAAACACGAAGCCGATCTCCGTGCGCCGGAGCTTCGTCCGTGCCCGGTCGCTCATGGTTGTGATCTCCCGCCCGTCCAGCTGGACCTTACCCTCAGTGGGCTGGTCGAGCCCGCAGAGGATGTTCATCAGCGTGGTCTTGCCGCTGCCGCTGCGGCCCTTGAGGATGGTCAGCTGCCCACGGGGGATCTCCACGGTCACGTCGTTCAGCGCGAAGAACTTCCCGCCGTCCGGCATGGGATAGGCTTTCACGATGTTCTGCGCCTGCAGGATCATTTCCGAATGTTCCATCTTATCCACCTCCCGGCTCAGTCTTCGCCCAGCTTCAGCGCCTGCGAGATGCGGATGCGGGAGATGAGCACGCCCAGCACCGCCATACACAGCGCCACCATGGCCGCCACCACGATGAGCAGCCGCGTCATATCCGCCTGCTCCGCGATGATCTCCAGCGGGATGACCGTGTCGGCGGAAGCGTAGGCGATCTGCACCAGCGGCACATAGAGGCGGCTGGTCAGAATGCCCGCGCCGATGCCCAGCGCGATGGACACGAAGGAAATGAACACCTGTTCGTTCAGCAGCATCCCGATGATCTCCCGCATGGTCATGCCCATGGCCCGGAAGATGCCCAGCAGCAGCGTTCGCCCCCGGATGGAGAGGATCCAGTAAATGAGGAAGCCCACCGCGCACAGGGCCAGCGCCACCACGAAGCACAGGGTCAGGATGCCGTTGGTGCCCTGGAAGATGGGGTCGTTTTTCAGGTCGACCAGCTGCGCGGTCGCGTCGTTAAAGTACGTGAGCTTCAGGTCGTTTTCCGTTACGAAATCATAGATAAAGTCGGTGGTGTCCTTCGCCTTCATCCACACCTGATAGGGCGTCGCGCCCCATGCGTTCATCATGTAATTGAAGTG
>JAZQQF010000136.1:0-17293 GCA_045628925.1 Oscillospiraceae bacterium
CCGCCCACCAGCTTGCTGGTCTCCAGCGCCAGCTCCCAGAGCTTATCCGGGCTGTTCTTGTTGAAGCGGAGGGAGATGGTGGGGTCGTGGAGCTTCAAACGGCCCACGGTCTCCAGCACCATATAGGTCACGGGGTTCGTAGCGTCCTCGCCCGTTTCCGGCTTCACGCCGCCGAGGGTGGTGTGCTGATAGGTGTTGCCGATGCCGGTGGTGTTCACCAGCTTGGCGGGACCGGCCCCGTAGAAGCAGTTGGCCTTCAGGAAGAAGGCGTCCACGATCTCCTGCGCCTCGTCCAGCGTGATGGTCCCCTCAGCAAGGTCCTTTTCCAGATAGGGCCAGGTATACTGGTCGAACCGGCCCAGCGCCGGGGAGGGGAAGGTGCTTTCGATCTGGATCATGACCTGATACATCATGGTGCCCTGCACGGCCTCCCAGAAATTGCGGGCAGGGTTCTCACTGAGCCACATCAGCCCGTCAGCCATTCTTTCCAGCTCGGCCTTCCGCTTCGGGTCTTTTTCCGAACTGGCCTTCTCCGCGCAGGCGGCGGAATAACGCTTCACAAGGGTCATGGCCCCGTCGCAGGTGAGGATGACGGATTCATAGAAGCTGTTCTTCTCCACGTCCTCGCCCATGAGGTAACCGTAATGCTCGTCCAGCCATTGCTGGGCCTGATCGCGGATGGCCCTGTAGCCCACGCGCAGGATCTTCTCATAGCCCGCCACCAGATGGCCCGCGGGCAGGGAGATGAGGCCCATGCCGCCCCCGTCCACATAGCTGGAGACGTTCAGCCGCTTCAGCTCCGCATGGTGCCGGGGCTGCCAGGCGTCCGCCACGGTGCCAACCTTGCGGGTGGCCCAGTAGGGGAGCAGCTCCTTGAGGGATTGATAATCCTCGGGGCTGATGGTGTGCTTCAGCTCCTCCGTGTCGGGATTGTGATACAGCCCGTCCTCCCGGATGGTCCACTCGCCCCGGTCGATGGGCTCCACCATCCAGTCGGGGATGCCCCATTCGGGGTACTGGGGGCTGGAGAAGAAATGCGGGCCTTTGTTGCCCACGATGAGTTCAAAATCCTCCACCAGCACGGTCATCTGCTCGCACAGGGCCTTGAACGCCAGCGGACGCTTCAGAATGGGGGGCAGAAACTCGTTTTCCTGATAGACCTTCGTGATGATGCGCAGGCGCTCGGCGTCATTCCGGATGACCCGGTCGCGGATCAGCTCGCGCATTTTCCGGATGCGCTCGGTCGCGGGACGGAACGTATACATAATGCTTCCCTCCGATTTCGGTTCATTTCTGCGAATAATTATAACTTAAGTCTTGCGGATTTGCAATCATCTATGCTAAACTGTACCCAAGGAAGTTTTCCGCAAAAACTCAAATCTGGAAATAAGGAGATTACACATTATGAGCATGGAAGTACGTCTGAATACCCACGGCGAAGGAAAGCTGCAGACCCTCGCGATGATTTCCGATGAAGCCGGCTTCAACGTTGTCAGCACCCTGATCTTCGGCGAGCATGACGCCGTTCTGGTGGACTGCCAGTGGACCCGCTCCAACATCTACCGCGTCATCGCGGAGATCTGCGAGCGCAACCTGAACCTGAAGGCCGTTTTCGCCAGCCACGCCCATCCCGACCATTACTGGGGCATCGGCCATGTGAAGGAAGCCTTCCCTGACTGCGTCGTGTACGCCATGGAAGAGGACATCCCCACCATCAACGTCCAGTTCGGCGACAAGGTCGAGCATTGGGAAGGCATCATCGGCAAGGTCAACCTCTGCCGCAAGTTTACCGAGCTGACCCCCCTGCCCAAGGACAATAAGATCATGCTGGAAGGCGAAGAGATCGTCGTGTTCCCGCAGGTCTGGGGCGATCTGCAGTACAACACCGTCGTCTGGGTCCCCTCCATCAAGACCATCATCGGCTCCGACGTTATCTTCTCCAACGCCCATCCCTTCACCTGCGAAGTCAGCGCCAACGGCCGCAAGAAGTGGATCGACGCGCTGGATAAGCTGGCCGCTCTGAATGCCGACGTGATCATTCCCGGCCACATGAAGCACGGCGAGCCCTTCGACGCCCGCAGCCTCAAGTTCACCCGCGACTATCTGGTCGCCACCGACGAGGAGCTGGCCAAGACGAAGGACATGAAGGAGTTCTTCTATGATATGTGCATGAAGTTCCCCGAAGCCATCCTGATCTTCCTCTCCAACGATATGAACTCCAGCGTGTTCCTCGGCGGCCGCGAGTGGAACTGGAACAACCTGAACGACGGTCCCGACATGACCGGCATCAACGCTTCCATCAAGCCCTGAGATAACCATGTATTTCCAGAAAGCCATCCTTCTGGATGGGGCGGCGATGGACCGCAGCCTCATGCGCATCAGCCATGAGATCGTGGAAAAGAACGCGCCCTGCCGGGACCTGTGCATCGTGGGCGTCTATCGGCGCGGCGCGGTGCTGGCCCGGAAGATCGCCGACAACGTGGCGAAGATCTGCGGCGAAGCGCCGCAGCTGGGTGCGCTGGATATCAGCCTGTACCGGGACGATCTGAGCGAGATCAGTGAGCAGGCCGCCGTGAAGGCGGAGAAGCTGGGCTTCGACGTGCATGGGAAGACCGTCATTCTGGTGGATGACGTGCTGTATACCGGGCGCACCGCGCGGGCTGCCATCGAGGCGGTCATCCATGAGGGGAGACCCGCCGCCATCCAGCTGGCCGTCCTCATCGACCGGGGCCACCGGGAGCTGCCCATCCGGGCGGACTATACCGGCAAAAACGTGCCCACCTCCAAGCGCGAGCTGATCGAGGTGCGCGTCATGGAGTATGACGGGGTGCAGGAGGTTGCCATTCTGGAAAAACGCGGGGAGACCCAAGCCTGAGCATTTAGAAGCTCCGGGCCTTTTGGCCCGGAGCGTTTCTTTGCCTTCAGGCTGGCGCTGAAAAAGACTTGCGTTCCGCCGGTGAGGGTGATATGATAACGGCACTCCCTCAAGTAACCGCGGAGAAAGGAAGCTGCGCTTATGAAGACCCTCATCGTCATTGATATGCAGAAGGATTTTATCGACGGCACGCTGGGTACGCCGGAGGCGGTCGCCATCGTCCCCAACGTGAAGCGCAAGATCGAGGAATACGTCCGCTGCGGCGGCGAGATCATCTTCACGCGGGATACCCACGGGGCGGACTATCCGGAAACCGCGGAGGGCCGCAGCCTGCCCGTCGCGCACTGCATCCGGGGCACGGATGGGTGGCAGATCCCCTCGGAGCTGGACCTGCCGGAGCGGGAGCACATCGACAAGCCGAATTTCGGCTGGAAGGGCTGGGCTGAGAAGAACGGCGAAGCACGTCCGGCCTTTGAGGAGATCGAGCTGGTGGGCGTCTGCACGGATATCTGCGTGGTCTCCAATGCGCTCATCCTGAAAGCCCTCTATCCGGAAACGCCTGTTTCGGTGGATGCCGCCTGCTGTGCGGGCGTCACGCCGGAGAAGCATCTCGCGGCGATCGAGGTGCTGAAAAGCTGTCAGGTGAGAGTGACGGGGGAGAAAACGTGACCTCACAAAAGTAAATAAGCGCCCGTGGTGAAATCGGTAAACACGGTGGTTTTAGGTGCCACTGCGAGAGCTTAGGGGTTCGAGTCCCCTCGGGCGTACCAAACAGGCGGAAACGATTTTGAATCGTGTCCGCCTGTTTCTATGAAAAAAACCTTACGGCCCTTCCACCAGCCCGTATTTCACCTTGATGCGGTCCAGCTTTTCCAGCATGGGTTCCGCTGCCAGCCAGAGGAACAGCACGGTGGCGCAGGCGTGGACGAGGTCCACCGGGAAGCCGGTGACGTAGTAGCTCAGCAGCGTTTTCCATTCCAGCGTGTTCGACCACATGAGCGCCGAGGCGGGATTCATGATGCCGCCGTAGATGACGATGGTGCTGAGCGCGCCGAAGATGCAGAGAGAGACGCGGCTGCGGCGCAGCAGACCCTTGCGGAACAGCACGCCCGCCAGAAATCCGATGATGCCCATGCTGAACATCTGCCACGGCGTCCACGGCCCCTGCCCGAACAGCACGTTGGAGCAGAGCATGGTCATGGCCCCCACGAGAAAGCCGGTCTCGCCGCCGAAGGCCACGCCGGAGATGATGACCAGTGCCAGCACGGGCTTGAAGCTGGGCAGCATGAAGAAGGCGGCCCGCCCCGCGATGCCGATGGCGCAGAGAACGGCGATGACCGTCAGCTCTCTCGCCTGCGGCTTGCGCCCCTCGAACACCAGCGCGAAGGGCAGCATGGTCTCCAGCAGGATGAGCAGGGCGATGAAGTAGTATTTCCGCCCGCCCAGATACCACACGCCCACGAAGATCGTCACGGGGATCAGCAGCAGAATGCTCACCGCCGCGGCGATGGTACGCTTGGAGAGTTTCCGTTTCTGCACATTCGGCGAAATGCGCACGGGCTGCGGGGCACGCCGGCTCAGACAGAAGGCGCAGCACAAAAGACAGGCGATCAGCGCGAGATAGCGGGGCAGATCGCTGACGGCCGCATCCGTCAAGCCGCTTTCCGTCACCAGCGCGCTGAGATCCTGCCGGGAGACGGTGTAGAGAAACAGCACGACCGCGGCAAGGCCGGAAGCGATGCCCAATAGCTTTCGCCACAGGGGGAGCTTCGGCGGCTTTGCGGCGGCGGAATCCGCCTCCGGCTCCGGGAGCGGCGGGGCTTCCTCGGGAATTTCCGGCTGGGGCGGCAAGACCCCGCCGCAGACGGCCATCAGGTCGTTCGGCGTGACCGCCTCCGCCACCAGCCCCCGGGCCATGCGGTTGGCGGAGGTGGTATAGAAGCTGTTGCCGGAAAAGAACTCCCGGGGCTGGCCCTGCGAAACCACGTTCCCGTCGAAAAACAGAGCGCAGCGGTCGGCATGGGCCGCGCAGAACTCCACGTCGTGGCTCACCATGAATACCGTCACGCCCCGGCGCTTCAGCGCTTTCAGGATGACAGCGAATTGCTGCTTGAATTCCGCGTCCAGCCCTTTCGTCGGTTCGTCCAGCAGGAGGATCTCCGGGTCTCGCAGCAGCACCTTGGCCAGCGCGGCACGCTGCTGTTCACCGCCGGAAAGGTCGTAGGGGTGCCGGTCCAGCAGCGGTTCCAGCCGACAGAGCTGCACCGCCCGGGCGACCCGGTCATCCTGTATGCGCTTCTCCGTATCCGTGCCGCGGAACAGCTCATACAGGTCCTCACGCACGGTCTTTTTCACAAAAAGCGTCTGCGGATTCTGGGGGAGCGCGGCAGCGCGCCCAAGGGTCTGCACCTCGCCCCGATAGGGCTGGCGCAGCCCGGAAAGCAGGGAGAGCGTGGTGGTCTTGCCGGTGCCGTTGCCGCCCAGCAGCGCCAGAAATTCCCCCTTTTTCACCTCCAGCGAAAGACCCTTCACCACGTCCGGCAGGTCTTTTTCATACTTGAACCACACGTCACGGAGGGAAATGACCGTTTCGCTGCCGACGGCGGGCTTCCTTGGTTCCGGCAGCGGCAGGAGCGGACGGCGCTGAGAAAAATCCATGAGCCAGTCCCGCCCGTCCCGCACGGTGACGGGGCAGGGGGCGGTATCGCCCGCGGAGGCCCAGACCCGCATGGCCGTGGGCATGGCGAGGAACATGGCATGGCCCGCGCTGCGCAGGCTTTCACCCACCTGCGCGGGACTGCCGTCCGCGATCAGGCGGCCTTTATCCATCACCAGCACCCGGTCGGAAAGCGCGAACGCTTCCTCCAGCCGATGCTCCGTGAGGATGACCGTGGTACCCAGCTCCCGGTTCACCCGCCCGATGGTGGCAAGAAAGTCCGAGGCGGCGATGGGGTCCAGCTGGCTGGTAGGCTCGTCGAGGATCAGGACGGAGGGCTGCAGCGCCATGATGGAGGCGAGGTTCAGCAGCTGCTTCTGCCCGCCGGAAAGCTCCGTCACATTTTTGTAAAACCACGTCTGAATGCCGAAGAAGGAGGCCATCTCCGCGACCCGCGCCCGGATGGCGGGCGTATCGAAGCCGAGACTTTCCAGCCCGAAGGCCAGCTCGTGCCAGACCTTGTCCGTGACGATCTGGTTTTCCGGGCTTTGCTGCACGAAGCCGATGCGGGCGCTTTCCTCCCGCTGGCCCAGTTCGGCAAGGGGTCTGCCCTCGAAGAAAATCTCCCCGCTGCGGTGTCCGTGAGGGGCCAGCACGGTCTTGAACTGCCGCAGCAGCGTGGATTTTCCGCAGCCGCTGGGGCCGCAGAGGGTCACGAACTGTCCCTGCGGGATGGTGAAGCTCAGGTCGTGCAGCGTATCGTTTTTCTGTTCCGGGTAGGCGAAGCTCAGGCTTCGGACTGCAAACGTTTCCACGTGCTTGCCTCCTTTGCATTCAGGATCACCGGGGTCAGGCAGAGCGCCAGAAAGAAGAGGTAGAAGCTGACGGAGAACGGCGTCAGCGCAGCCAGCTTCACGCTGGGATAATAGCGGAAATACAGCCCGCCGGAGAGACAGGCGAAGAGCAGAACCCAGAAGCAGCCCAGCAGCCAGAGCAATACGCCCTTATCCCGGTCATCGAAGCGGTAGATGGAATAGGCGCTGCGGCCTGGCAGCCCGTAGCCCCGGGAACGCATGGAATCCGCCGTTTCGATGGCGTTTTCCAGACTCCACGTGATGAGGATGGAGAGGATCGTGATGCCGTGCTTCATTTTCGCAAGGAAACCGTCGCCGCCGTCCCGTCCGAGGCTTGTCTGCGCATTTCGCACCACCTGCGTCTGCGCCCGGAATCGGGGCACGAAGCGCAGCGTCATGCTCAGCACAAGGCTCAGCGCCGGGATGACGCGCCCGAAGAGGTAGACGAATTTATCGGAGGTGACGACCTCGTTGAAACAGCCGAACCACTGCACCACCGCCGCCAGCATCATGGCCGCGCCGATGCCGTAGAGGATGCTTTCAGCGTCAGCACGTTGCCGGAGGGGAGATAGCTGAGCACCGTCACGCCCTCGTGGTTGAAGGCGGGATTGATGAGCGCCGCCAGCAGCATCATGGGCAGCAGCGTGGTGAGGGAAGAACGCAGAGCCTTCCGACCTTTCAGCTGCACGTGATACACGGTGGCGGAAACGAGGGAGATGAGCAGGCAGATGGGATTCATCAGACACATACTGAAGCCCAGTACCAGCCCGAAAAAGAGAAAATTCACCAGCGGATGATAGCCGGAAAAAGAATCGCGGTTCTGCATGGAAGCCTCCGAAGAAAAAAACGGGTGCGCCGAAGCATGATACTTCGGCGCACCCGATATTTGTGCGCAGACGCACAGACCCCGCCGGTCTGTGTGATGAAACGAAGATCGGTAAGTCTTCTGACTTGCGATAGGGAAACGAAACCGTTTCCTGCGTCGCTATCCTGCCTTCCCACGGCAAATGCCGCAGTGGTAGCCTTTCGGCTCACATCATGGATGCTTCGGAAGCGCCTCACGCCTACAGCGCCGGCTGCGCGGGGTCTTGAACCCCATTCCGTCTACGTCCGCGCCTGACGGGGACCCCGCCTTTGCGGCACGGACGACCTGACCTTCATGAACTTTTCAATGATACCATAGCACAGGAAATGCCGTTTGGCAAGCGCATTTTTCGGGCCTCCGCAAAACCGGGGCTTGACAAGCGGAAAAAACGGCATTATACTTGCGCCGAAAAGTGAATACGGAACGTCACCGTGCGGCTGCAATCCCGCAAAGACCCGCGAAGGTCAGGAGGCAGCCAAAAATGAAGCAGGCAGGAATGCCGACACGAACGGTGCTGTGCGCGTGAGCCCATTCCGAAACGGGGTAGACCGTTGGATGAAAGTCCGCCATTGTGGCTTTGGCCATGAGAAGGTAGGAAATCGGGCGCAGAGAGCGTAGCTCTCCTAACGCAAGTCAGAAGACTTACACGGTGGTGATGATAAACGGCGGGCGTGATCTCCGGGGTTTATTGAGGATAAGTCTGCCGTCGAAGCTGGTATGTACCGGTTCGGCGGTATTGTTGTCTTTGCGCCGCCGTGCCTGTCTGCAGGTTCCGGCAGCGTTTTTGTTTGTCGGGCTGCGCAGACGAAAAACAGATTTCATCGGCTGCCTGCCGAATGAAAGACTCTCCTTATCAGCGTTCCGGGCGGAGCGGAAGGGGCTTCGTCCGGAACGGGGAGGAGCGTGAAACGGATTCATCGGGAGTGACTTCCCCGCTGATGATATTGGAAATTCCCCTTGCGCCGGTACAGGGCGGCCCGGACAACCGCCCAGTTACCGGATCTCCACTTTTGATTTCACCGGGCATGGGCCGCCCGTTGAAATAGAATCCTCCACCTCCTGTTCAGAAGACCCCTTCTTCGGGCGGCGACCGACTCCCGCCGCCCGGAGTTGCGGGGGAGGGGAAAATGGTATTCCCGGCGATGCCGTGAATATAAAAAAGACACCCCGCAGCGAAGCCGGTCAAAACTTGCGCTGCGGGATGTCCCACCGAACACAGGGCGGACACCCTCTGTTCGGGGACAGTATATCCCATGTGACCCCGGATTGCAAGCGGAAAACCGAGTTTCCGCCTGCGCCGGGGTCCGCGGGGCGTCTGTGCCCGGATAGAAGCAGCAACCGATGGTTCCTCCTGTCCGAACTGTGTGATGGTTTTTACTTTGCCCCGCTTCCGGGAGGGAAGCAGCGATCACATCATTTCGGAAAAGGAGAGAAAAGCATGAAACAGGCAAAACGAAGTCTGTCGCTCCTGTTGAGCTTCGTCCTGCTGCTGAGCTTATTCAGCGTGCCGGGACTTGCGGCAGCAAGGGATGACAGCAAAAGTCAGGTGCGGGTCATCGTGGAAAACACGACCTACCCCAAAAGCAAGGGCGCACCGTGGGACGGGACGCTGCTGGATGAATGGGTGGAGATCGACAACGATTCCACTATGATGTCCTGCGTCGTAGCCGCGCTGGGTGAGAAGGGATATACCCAGACCGGCGCGGAAAGCAACTACATCTCGGAGATCAACGGTCTCGCCGCCTTCGACGGGGGCGATATGTCCGGCTGGATGGGAACGCTGAACGACTGGTTCACCAATGAGGGCTTCGGGAGCTTTACGGTGGCGAACGGGACGCTCGCAGCGGGCGACGAGATTCGCATCCTGTATACCTGCGACTTCGGCCCGGACATAGGCGGCAGCTGGGACGGCACCGAAAAGACGCTGCAGGCCCTCACCGTCAGCGACGGCAGCGTTTATCCCGCGTTCAGCCCGGATACCCACGCCTATACGCTGACGCTGGGCACGAACGTGAGCGCCGTCACCGTGACGCCCACCGCGACCAACAAAAACTATCAGGTCCGCACCTTCGTGGGCGACAAGGAGTATTCGCGCACGGCGGCGATCCCGGTCTCCGACGGCACGGTCATCACCGTGAAGTGCGGCGATAAGAGCTGGCCCACCATGAATGACAACACCGGGGATGCGCAGACCTATACGCTCACGGTCAGCGGAGGCACCCCGGCCGCCCCCGCCTATGGCGTGACGCTGACCACCGTGCCCAACACCGTGAGCCTGAGCCTGTATCGGGATGCGGCGTGCACGGAGGCCGTGAGCCTTACCGGCGGGAGCGGGACCTATACCGCGAGCCTGCCCGCGGGGACCTATTACTACCGGGGCACGGACGACGGTGCCGACCTTGGCGGCGGGGCGCTGACCGTTACGGAGACGGACGGCCAGAGCTTCAGGCTCGTCCGCACGAATTTCTACGTGAACAGCACGAGCTTCAACCAGCCCGGCGATTACACCCTGAGCGGGCTGAAAAACGATTCCACCGGCGCACCCGTCACGATGGGCGCGCAGTATGTGAACGCGAACAAGGTCTACACGCCCACGCTGCTCATCGGCGGCGTGAAATACAGCGGCGCAGTCCTGACGCTGGCGGACAGCAAGCTGGACGGCTTCTATCCCGGCACCGTGGCGGCCTTCACCATCTCCGCGACGGCGACGGCGGCGCAGAACAAGAGCATGACCGCCACGGCCTATCAGACCTTTACCCTCATCGCGCCCTCCGACGCGGCGGTGAAGTTCTATCATCAGGTGAAGAACTTCAAGGTGGAGGAATGGGCGGACGGTCTCACGGTCACGGTGAACGGCGACGGCACCACGACCTACGCCATCAAGGGCAAGACCACTCTGAACAAGAGCTATATGTGGCGCGCCACCAAGGCGGGCGAGGTGACGATGGCCGGTTATCTGACAAGCGGCAAGACCGAAACGGTCAGCTGGCTCACCGACCATACGCCCACGGACACGACCACCACGGCGCTGGGTATGACCTACGACGATAACAGCGTTCTGCTGAATATCGACGATACGAAGGACACGAACGAGCTGGCGATGCAGGTGGGCGACACCTTCAAGCTCCGCGCTTTCCGCAATGCGTGGGAGATCGTCAGCGACGTTTCCGGCAACTATATGACCGAGCCGGATTTCCATTTCGCCATCCTCTCCGGCGATGGCGTGGTCAGCGTGACTCCGGTCACCGACGCGGTCAGCGGCAACGCCTCGGGGAACTGGATGAACATCGAGGCGCTGAAGACCGGCACGGCTGTCATTGCCGTCTGGTATGACGGCATCAGCATCAGCGGCGCGGCCCAGTGGAACGGCTTCTTCGGCGCAGCGAACCCCGCCCGTTACGGCTACGTGGTCGTGAACGTGGGCGAGGATGCGACCGTTGCCATCACGCCGATCTCGCAGGACGGCGATTGGGACGCGGAGTTCGACACCGTGTATTACGCGGACGAGAACGGCGGCGTTTTCAGCTTCACCTCGGATACCGCTACCGCCGTCACCGTCACCAACCTGCGCGGCACGGTCATGGGCAGCCCCGTGACCGTTGCGAAGGACGAGGACGGAAAGTGGAACGCGCCGGTCTTCGACGGTTCCAACCTCCTGACCATCACCTCCGCTGCCGGCACGGACTACCGGCTCGTGCGGGCGAAGAAGGTGAACGTGACCGTCACCAACGTGACCACCGGCAAGACCAGCGCCGACGAAGGCTTCAAGATCACGCTGGGCGACACGGTGAGCGTCACGCTGGACAGACTGGATATGCCCCTGCCCAAGATGAGCGGCCTGTATAACCCCGGCTTCGGCGGGACCTGCAAGATGGTCTACCTGATCGACGGGCAGTATACGCAGGTTACCAAGGGCACGCAGTATAATTTCGCCACGCCGGAGGTCTGCACCGTGACCTTCGTGGCCTCGAAGGCGGGCGAACTGCATCTGGGCGACGGCTATATCACCACCGGCGTCTTCGGCTCCGCGCCCGGCGCACACCGGGGCACCAACGACGCCGGCGTGCCGGTCAACACCAATGCGCCGGAAAGCGCCTACTGCTTCGGCAAGCTGCCCGAGCTGACGCTGACGGTAGAGGACGGCGAAGCCCTCACCGCCGAGGAGCTGACGGAGATGGCGGGCCTCAACATCCACGTAGGCTATTTCAGCGGTATGGGTACCACGAAATATGTGGAGTTCACCGCTGCCAAGGACACGGGCGCCCCGTGGAAAAGTAACCCCAACGCAAATGCCTACCTGAGCATTACGGCGCAGCCGAAGCTCTATGCGAATACCATGTCCCTCACCTACTGGTATGAGGGCGAGACCCTGAAGACCGCCGCTGTCCCCGCGAACAACGAGTTCCGGATCGCGGTCGGCGACGACTGGAAGGTCGATACCTCCAAGCCGCTGAATCTGGTGTTCACCATTATGCCCGAGGACGGCGAAGCCGAAGACGCGGTCAGCTATCACTACGTGGTGATGGGCGGCACCGCGAAGCTGAAATACGTCCACCCGGTCATCACGGCGCTGACCGTGACGGACGGGGAGAACGCTCTGAACTTTGACAAGGCGTGGAACCTGACGGACACGGCATACACGCTGACCGTGGGCGAAGCGGAGAAAATCAGCCTGAATGCCGCCATGCTGCAGCAGACCGTCAGCGAAACGGCCAACACCACGGACAAAGCCGACACCGTTACGGTGCAGCTGATGAAGGACGGCGCCGCTGTGGGCGACGCGGTCAAGGTCGCGCCCGCGGACGAAAACGCTTACCCCGTCGGCAAGTGGGCGCTGGACGAGTTGGAGATCACCGGCGCGGACGCGATCAAAATCGACGTTGTGAGCTATGTGGACGGCCTGACGCGCAGCTATCTCATCACGCTGGACCGGACAGAAGAAGAGCCGGGCGAGGAACCGGGCGAGGAACCGGGCGAGGAGCCGGGCGAAGAGCCGGGCGAAGAGCCGGGCGAAGAGCCGGGCGTAGAACCGGGTGAGGTGCCGGGCGAAGAACCGGGCGAAGAGCCGGGCGAAGAGCCGGGCGAGGAGCCGGGCGAGGAGCCGGGCGAGGAGCCGGGCGAAGAACCGGGCGAAGAACCGGGCGAAGAACCGGGCGAGGAGCCGGGCGAAGAACCGGGCGAGGAACCGGGCGAAGAGCCGGGTGAGGAACCGGGTGAGGAACCGGGCGGCAGCGATATCACCATCTGGTTTACCCTCCTTGGCGATACGCTCCACGACGAAAGCGTGAAGCATACCTACAGCGATGGAAATCTCATCACGTGGATGGCGAGAGCTTCCTACACCATCGAAGCGAACACCACCGTCGGCGCGTTCCTTGAATGGCTGGACGAGGGCGACGATCTGCTGTCCATCAGCAATCCGGATGGCAACTATATTGATTCCGTCACCTATGACGGCGTAACGCTGAGTGCGTTCGACAACACGAATCTGTCCGGCTGGATGTATCTCCTGAATGGGGATTACCCGGACAAGGGCGTTGCGGAACAGCTTCTCAGCGACGGCGACGAGCTGATCTTCCACTTCACCGACGATTACACGATGGAGCAATTTGTTGACCCGGGCGAAGAGCCGGAAGCCGCAGAAGATGCGGAAATCACCGTTACGGTCAGCGTTCGGGGCGTGCTGGCTGCCGACAACGACGGAAAAGTCATGGCGAACTGCCCGGTCACCGTCAGCGACCTGAATGCGGATGGCGTGCTTACCGTGGATGAAGCCCTCATCGCCGCGCATGAAACCTACAACGCCGCGAGCGGCTATGAGACCGCCGCCTCCGATTACGGCCTGACCGTCACGAAACTCTGGGGCAGCGATACCTACAATACGCTGTTCTTCGTGAACGGAACGCCTCTCGCGCTGAGTGTGGGGGACGATACCGTGAAGGCTGGCGACACGCTGCTGGCCTCCGTCAATGCAGATGATCTCTATTTCAGCGACTGGTATACCGCATTTGACAGCGCCGAAAAGAAGGTGAGCGCGGGCGCTGAATTTACGTTGACGCTGACTGGCTGTCAGGGTATGGCCTATCCCTTCGCTCCCACGACTGCGGCTGCGGGTGTGGAGATCGGCGTCTGGGAAGATGGCACGTTCATTGCCATCACAAATGCAGTGACCGATCAAAACGGCGCGGTCACGATCTCCTTTGCGGAACCCGGGACCTATTATGTGACGGCGAAAGGTACCGTTTCGGATGATGTGATTACGGATTGGACCAGCTATACCACTGAGAAGAAGGATTGTCCTGTGATTGCCCCCTTCTGTGTGGTGGAGGTCAGCGAGTCCGGTGACGAGCCGGGCGACGAACCCGAAGCATACAGCGATATCCTCGAAGACACGCTGGACTACCTGCACACCACCGTCACCGATCCTGCCAACGCCAGCCAGAAGGGCGAATGGGTCGTGCTGGCGCTGAACCGCGGGGGCGTGGAGGACGACGAATGGTTTGAGACCTACCTTAAAAATCTGGCAGAGACCGTGGACAGCAAGGAAGGCAAGCTCAGCCGGACGAAGTATCAGTATACCGAGTATTCCCGCGTCATTGTGGCGCTGAGCGCGCTGGGCGTGGATGCGAGCGCATTCAAAACCGACACGGCGGAATACGACCTTGTTTCCCACCTGGCGGACACGGACGGCGAAAACCGTACCGTATCCCTGCAGGGCAACAACGGCACCTGCTGGGCGCTGATCGCACTGGACAGCGCGCCCTATGAGAACGAAGCGCTCCGCAGGGAACTGGTGAGCGGTCTGCTGGCAGCGCAGAACGCGGACGGCGGCTGGCCCATCAGCAGCGGCAGTAGCAGCGATATCGACGTCACCGCCATGATCCTCACGGCGCTGGCCGGTGATGCGGCGGATACGGACGTGGCCGCGGCCATCGAAAGCGCCATCGGCTTCCTGAAAACGAAGGGTGAGAACGGCTTCGGCAGCAGCGAAGCGGCGGCGCAGGTCGTTGTGGCTCTGTCCGCCCTTGGACGTGACGCGGCGGCGGACGAAGACCTTGGCGACGTGCTTTCCGAGCTCCTGAGCTATTATGCGGGCGAAGGACAGTTCAAACACGTTTCCGACGGCAGCGCGAACCAGATGGCCACCGAGCAGGCGGCCTACGCGCTGGTGGCGTATGACCGCTTCAAGAATGACATGACCGCGCTGTACGACATGAGCGATGTGGAACCTGCGGGCGAAGATGAACCGGGCGAAGATGAACCGGGTGACGAGCCGGGCGACGAACCGGGTGACGAGCCGGGCGATGAGCCGGGCGACGAACCGGGTGACGAGCCGGGCGACGAACCGGGGGACGAACCGGGCAACGAGCCGGGTGACGAGCCGGGCGATGAGCCGGGCGACGAACCGGGGGACGAACCGGGCGACGAACCGGGCGATGAACCGGGGGACGAACCGGGGGACGAACCGGGCGACGAACCGGGCGATGAACCGGGGGACGAACCGGGGGACGAGCCGGGTGACGAGCCGGGTGACGAGCCGGGCGATGAACCGGTCAGCAAGACCATCACCGTCTGGTTTACCCTGCTGGGCGACAACCTCCATGATGAGAATACGATCCACACGCTGAAAAAAGGAAACCTGAAAACGTGGATCGCCCAGAAAGCGTTCACGCTGAATGAGGGCGCGACCGTGAAGGATCTGCTGGAACTGGCCCTGCGGGAAGCGGGCGGCAGATGTCAGAACCCCTCCGGGAACTACGTGGAGACCATCACCTTCGGCGGCGTGACCATCGGCGAATTTGACAACACCAGCACGTCCGGCTGGATGTATACCCTGAACGGGACGCATCCGAATCTGGGCGTTGCGGAACAGCTTCTCAGCGACGGCGACGAGGTCGTATTCCACTTTACCGATGACTACACGCAGGAGCAGGGCAGCGAGGAATGGGGCGACCCGGATCCCGAGGAGAAGCCCGAAGAGAAGCCCGGCAGCGGTGAGTCTGCGGAAGAAGGAACGGAAGCGAATGAGACCGCCGAAAGCAGCACCGGCAGGCTTGTGAAACAGGAACTGCCCGCAGAGGAAGGCAAGGTCCTTGTCATCGTGAATCCCGACGGCAGCGAGACGGTCGTGAAGAAGTCCTATTCCGACGGAGAGAATATCTATGCGCTCATCCCCGAAGGCGCGGAAGTGAAGTTCGTGGAAAAACGGATGACCTTCACGGATGTGCAGGACAGCGACTGGTTCGCTTCCGCGGTGGACTTCGTGAGCAGTCACGAGCTGTTCAACGGTGTGGGCAACGATGAATTTGCCCCGAAGATGACCATGACCCGCGCCATGCTGGTGACGGTGCTGTACCGTCTGGAGGACGAGCCTAATGCGGCAGCGAAGGGCAGTTTCACCGACGTGGAAGCCGGCAGTTGGTATGAAGACGCGGTGGCATGGGCATCGGATAACGGGATCGTGCTGGGCATGGGCGACGGCAGCTTCGGTACCGACGAACCCGTGACCCGCGAGCAGATCGCCGTGTTCCTGTACCGCTACGCGAAGTACATCGGTCTGGACGTGAGCAGCACCGAAAGTCTGGAAGCCTGCCCGGACGGCAGCGAGGTCTCCGACTGGGCGCAGGACGCCATGGGCTGGGCCGTGCACGTGGGCCTCTTCAAAGGCAACGAACTTGGCGAGCTGAACCCCGGCGACAGCGCCACCCGTGCGGAGGTCGCCGCGCTGCTGGAGCGGCTGGTGAAGCTCATCGTGAAGTAATTAAAAACTGAGATGGAGCCGGTATATCCGGCTTCATCTCAGAAAAGCAGCGTCGGGACGCGGCTCAGGCCGCGCCCCGACAAGGCATTTTTCATACGAACAGGAGGATCCTCAAATGAAGCGAGTCATGTCCCTTGCGCTAGTACTCATCCTGCTGCTGGCGCTCCTGCCGGTGGCCATGGCGGCAGACGAAACAGAACTGCAGGCCCTTGTGGATGGTACGGCAGAATATCTGCTTTCCGCCGTGGCGCAGGCCGGTTCCGGCGAAACGGGCGGCGAGTGGGCGGTCATGGCGCTGGCCCGCAGCGGCCACGCGGTGCCGGACGGGTATTTCGACACCTACTATGCCTCAGTGGAGGAGCGGGTGCAGGCGGCACAGGGCATCCTGCACAAGCGGAAATACACGGAGTATTCCCGCGTCGTCATCGCCCTCTCTGCCATCGGCAGGGATCCCACGGATGTGGGCGGCTATAATCTGCTGACTCCGCTGGGCGACTTCGATAAGACGGTGTGGCAGGGGCTGAACGGCCCCATCTGGGCGCTCATCGCGCTGGATTCCGGGAGCTACGAAATGCCCGTGAACCCCGACGCGGCAACGCAGGCCACCCGGCAGCTGTACGTGGACCGCATCCTCTCCCGCCAGCTGGCGGACGGCGGCTTTTCCCTGAACGGCAAGGGCGGCGATACCGGCCCCGCCGACCCGGATATCACCGCCATGGCGCTGCAGGCGCTGGCGAAGTATCAGGATCAGCCGGAGGTGGCCGCGGCGGTGGAAAAGGCGCTGGACTGCCTCGGCAATCTGCAGGATAACCTGGGCGGCTACGCCAGCTGGGGGACGACCAACCTCGAGAGCTGCGCGCAGGTGGTGGTGGCGCTGTGCGAGCTGGGAGTTCCGCTGGACGACCCACGCTTTGTGAAGAATGGACACACCTTACTGGAAAACCTCTGCACCTACCGGAAAGCAGACGGCGGATTCACCCACGTTCTGGACGGGTCCGACGGCGACAATCAGATGAGCACGGAGCAGGGCTTCTATGCGCTGGTGGATGCGATTCGCGTGACGCAGGGCAAAAGCAGTATGTACCGCATGAGCGACGCGGTCAAAGCGGAAAACGCAGAACGGCCGGAAGGGAAGACCGGTCTCGCGGGGAAAGACCCCGCCGTTACGGGCAAGGCCGTGACGAAGCCGGGCATTACGTTTTCGGACGTGAAGAACAGCCCGAACCGGGCCGCCATCGAGGAACTCGCTTCGAGAGAGATCATCAACGGGATGGGCGGCGAC
>JAZQQF010000137.1:0-32544 GCA_045628925.1 Oscillospiraceae bacterium
GGAGATTGTCCAGATCACGCTGGACGGAGGCCCGCTGGCGCTGGTGAACGGAAAGCCGCTGAGCTGCTTCGACATCAAATGCGGGAACTGCGACTTCTACGAGTTCTGCATCCTCGATTACGCCTACAGCGTTAAGAAATACCGCGAAGCCATCCGTGAGTGGGCTGAGACGGAGGCGGATTAGGATGGGAACGAAGAATAGGCTCCATCAGGCCTGCACGGATGTCCCCTCCTGCATCTGCAACGGATGCAAGCACGATGTCCACCGGGGCGAGGATATCTCCTGCTGCAGCGTGGCTAAGCACAGGGCAATCGGATGCCCGATTCGGGAATGCGCGGACTATGAGAGGGAGGGTGTGGAATGAAGCGTTTCTATCGTATCGCCGGTAAGCTTATCGGGTATATGTGCCTCACTGCTTTGCTGTTTATCATCTGCTGCATCGACGGCGTGCCGGAGGAGCGGCTGGACCTTGTAATCATGGTGATGATCGCCATGGCAGGCGGGTGCGCTGCAGGCGTTTATATCTGGTCTCTGGGGGAACGGAGATGAAGCTCGTCCCAGTCACGCTGGCGCAAGCCCAGCAGTTCGTTAAGGAGAACCACCGGTACAACGCGCCCCCAGCCGGACACCGGTTCAGCATCGGCCTTCAGGACGGCGACGAGCTTATCGGGGTAGCGATCGTCGGCAGGCCGGTAGCGAGGCTGCTGGATGATGGGTGGACGGCGGAAATCACGCGGGTGTGCGTCCTGCCGGGCTGGAAGAACGCAAACTCCATGCTCTACGGTGCATCGGTCCGGGCGGCGAAAGCGATGGGATACCGGAAGGTCATCACCTACACGCTCCCGGAGGAATCCGGCAGCAGCCTCAGGGCCGCAGGGTTCCGGGAGGATGGCGTAACGACTCACAAAACCGGGTGGGACACTCCGGCAAGACGCAGAGGGGATTACGGGTATCCCATCGGGCAGAAAATCCGATGGGTTCACGATTGAAATTTTCTTCCATGCTGGCGTAGCTCAGTGGCAGAGCGGGCGATCTATAATCGCCGGGTCGCAGGTTCAAGCCCTGCCGCCAGCACCAGGTGCCTTGGCACTTGCCAGCCAAAGAGTACCTCCTTTCGTAAAGCGCGTTCGTTTATGAGCGCTCCCCGCATCAGACACGGGGCCGAGGTGAAATTCCTCCCGATGGCAGCCGGGAAAGACCGGCGACACGGAAGCGAAGCTCAACGGTAGAGCGGTTGAAGGGCAACACCGGGATATCACGGAGTCCCTGCCAGCAGGTAGGCGGTCCAATTCCGCCCGCTTCCACCAGCCTGTGAGGGCAGGCGTTTAGTTTTGACCGCCGGAAAGACGGCAACTCATGTACTGGCAGCCGGGAAAGACCGGCACAGCAGGAGACGGCGAGCGGAGAGCTTCCGCGCCCGGACAGCGACGACGCGACGACCCGCCTCCTGCACCTTATTAATGGTTGAGAGATGCCCCGGACGTGAGCGGTCACCCGCCGCCGTCGAGAGGGAAAGACAGGCGTAAGCAGCGCCACAGCGCGGCAAACGGTCACTCCTGCCGTGGTGGTCCACCGGGGCATCTCTAAGTCATTAAAAAAGGAGGATTGCAGATGAGCAGAGAGAAACAGGGATACCGGGAGACCATCGAGCTTATGACCGATTCCGGGATCGGGTATCTGGTGACGCAGGCGCAGCTTGCGGCGTTCTGCGGTGTGGACCGGCGGACGGTAGCAAGGCGCTGGCCTAAGCTGACGGGGAAATTTCCCGTTCCGAAGACCGAGGCGGCGCGGGTGATCTGCGGATGAGGTTTTTCGGCGATATCACAAAGCTGAAGGGCGATGAGCTTCCGCCGGTGGATGTGATCGTAGGTGGCAGCCCATGCCAGAATTTCAGCATAGCCGGGAACCGCATGGGCCTTGATGGAAGCGAAAGCAGGCTATTCGCAGAGCAGATCAGGATCATAAAGGAGATGAGAGAGCATGGATGTGCTGGAAGACCAGATCGGGTTTTTCCGCGATTCGCCGTCTGGGAAAACGTCTACGGTGCCACCAGTTGCAACGACGGCAGGGACTTCCAGGCTGTCCTCACGGAGTTCGTCCGGATCGTCGAGCCGGAGGCCCCCGATGTTCCTGCGCCTGATAAGGGATGGCCAAGTTTCGGGCTTCTCATGGGAGACGGATGGAGTCTGTGCTACAGAGTTCACGACGCGCAATATTGGGGAGTCCCCCAGCGCCGTCGCCGAATCTCGCTTGTCATGGATCTTGCTGGCAGACGCGCCGGAGAAGTACAGACTCTCACCGAAAGCGTGCGCCGGGATCCTGAGACGGGCCGAGCGGAGAGGAAAGGAGCTGCCAAAAGAGCTGAAGGAGGCGCTGGAGGCGCAGGCGAAATAACCTACTGCCTCCAAGGCAACGGAATCGACCGACCGGCGGTGTACGGATTCCGCGCCCAGAACGGCAGTAAGGCCGGGAGCATCGGATACCAGCCGGAACAGGCGCCGACCATCGGCGCAGGACAGTGTGGGTTCATGGCGCCGGCGGTCTACGACGGTAGGGGAAACGGGGACGGAGCAGTTGCCTGCACTATAACAGGCGACCATCAGAACCGGGTGACGGATTACACAAACATTGTTTGCGCCCCGAAAGTATCCTGTATCGGAAACGGTCAGATGTGCAACATCACGATGCAGAATCTGGCGAATTCGCTGGACACCATGCACGACCAGCAGGCGGTTATGATTACTGCCGTGGATTGTCGGAATCTGAACGAATCGGAGGTCAGCGGGACGCTGCAGGCGAAGGAGAACGGCGGACAGCCCCTGAATTACACGAACTCTGTACATATTTCGTGTTTTCAGAATACCGGAATCGGCTGGTGGAATCAATCGGATACGGCAGAAACCGTCAGGACGCCGACGTCAGGGGATGGAACAAAAGCGAATCTTGTAAGAGCATCGTCAATCGTCCGTCGTCTTACCCCCGTCGAGTGCGAACGCTTACAGGGGTTCCCGGACGGCTGGAGTGAGTCCGGCGTCATGGCGGACGGAACCGAGAAACAGATGAGCGACTCCACAAGATACAAGCTTCAGGGCAACAGTATCGCCCTTCCGTACTGGACATTCCTGATGCGGCGAATCTCAGCGGAATTTGAGCATACGCCGACGCTTGGTAGCCTGTTTGACGGGCAGGGCGGGTTCCCGCTGATCTGGGGACGGATCAACGGACCGGAATCGGTGCTGTGGAGCAGTGAGATCGACAAGAATGCCGAGGCGGTGGTAAGGAAACACTTCGGGGACGAGGACACCGGGCTGAAGGGCGATTTTTACGAAGCGATCCAGAGGCAGTTTGTGAGGTATTGAATGAAAATAGGCCTGATTGACGTAGACGGTCATAATTTCCCCAATCTGGCACTGATGAAAATCAGCGCATGGCACAAGTCGCAGGGCGACGTTGTGGAATGGTGGTGGAGCGATTTTGAGTATTTTGATATCGTCTACAAGAGCAAGGTTTTTTCCGACGCTTATACCAAGGACAAGCCCGACCCCGTGAACTGCGGCAAGCTCATCAAGGGCGGAACCGGGTACGCCATATCCCTTGTTTACGGTGTTGAACGCTACGACAAAGCGAGAGACCCCGACCTTCCGCCGGAAATTGAGGCGATGCAGCCGGATTACAGCATCTATCCGCAGTATGATTTTGCCATCGCAATGACTACACGCGGATGCCCACGCGGATGTCCGTTCTGCCATGTGGCGGCGAAGGAAGGCAGATGCAGCCGGAAAGTTGCCGATGTATCCGCTTACTGGAGCGGACAGAAAAAGATCGAAATCATGGACCCGAACATCACCGCTTGCAGGGATAAGCGGGAACTCTTCCGGCAGTACATGGAAACCGGCGCAATCCTGAAATTTGATCAGGGGCTGGATATCCGGCTGACGAACGACGAGGACATTGAAGACCTGAACCGGATGAGGCTGGAATCTCTGCATTTTGCGTGGGACAATCCGAACGACGATCTTTACGGAAGGTTCAAAAACTTTTCCGATAAGTTTACCGGGCGTAAACGAAAACTGACCGAGGTATTTTGCTTGACGGGCTTTGAACCGGGGCTTACGCCGAAGGAACACCTTGAGCGCGCGCTGGCAAGGATATATCCGCTTCGCGAGCTTGGGTATAACCCTTACGTCATGGTCTACAACAAGCCGAACGCACCCAGAGAACTGCGGCTTTTACAGCGATGGTGCAACAACAAATTTATCTTTCGGAGCGTGGATCGATTTGAAGACTACGACCCAAAGAGAGGATGAGTGAAAATGGCACAGAGACACATATATCCAATCAGAAACCAGTACGACGACCCGTGGGTCGAGACCCGAGTGGTTTATCACTGCGATTGCTGCGGAGAAGAAATCTACGAGGGCGAAGCGTACTACGATATCGCAGACCGGATTTATTGCGAGGGCTGCGTGGAGGGTTTCCGGGCGACGGCGGAGGTGCCGGAGATGGAGGACGACGATTGAACACTTGCTCTAAATCCTGCGACGGCTGCGATTATCTGTCCCGCAACAGCAGCGGCAAGAACGGCGTCCGCCGCACCTGCGACTACATCCTGATCACCGGCTCCCGGCGTGGCTGCCCTGCCGGAGCGAAATGCACCAAAAAGCGCGTCGGCGGCGTGGTCATCCCGCCGATGGCGCGGGATATCTCGGAGGACGTTCGGGCGGAGAAGCGGAAGGTTCGCAGACCCGGAAGCGGATGCACCTCGGAAGCATCGAAGCTCGCGTGGGCGCGGAAGCTGGCAGACCCGGCGTATCAGATGGCGCTTATCCGCAAGTGGGAGCAGATGGACGATACGCAGCTTCGGAAGGTCATCGCTGGAAAGCACGAATGGCGACGGAAGTGGGAGGCGGAGCATGGCACTTAAACGTAACGCCGGGCGGCTACCGAAGTACGACCCGCGGGAAACGGACGCGAGACTGAGCGTTGACCTTCGTGCGGCGCTGAAAGAAAAACTCAGCCTCGCCGAGCTGATCGAGCTGGAGAAACAGCTCCGCCGCGACGCAGAGAAGCAGGCGAAAACGGTTTCGTCCGAAATGTTCGAGCTCGCGATCCTGATTTTCTTCCGCGTCCTGCATGATCGGTACGGGTTCGGCAGTAAGCGGAAAATCGACTTCTGGAACACGGCAAAGAGCTATTTTGAAGATGTCATTGAAGGCAGGCTGACACTGGACGAAATGCGGAACGTTGCCAAAGATGACGGAATAGAAATCAACTGGGAGGATTTCCAATGAATTTGTATGAAATCGACAGCAGGATCGCGTCGCTTCTGGACGGAACGGTTGACGAGGAAACCGGGGAAATCCTGACGGACTATGACGCGCTGGATGCTCTCCTGATGGAACGCGACGAAAAGCGCGAGGCGGTCGCCTGTCACATCGTAAACCTGCGTGGAGAGGCGGAGGCGATCAGGGCGCAGGAAAAAATCCTCGCAGAGCGCCGAAAAGCGCTGGAACTCCGCGCAGATCGCGCCATGGTCTATCTTCGGGAAACAAGCCACGACGAAGAGCTACGCTCCCCCCGCGTGACTGTGACGTTCCGAAAGGCACCCCCTTCGGCAGTGTTCGACAGCGAAAGCCGATTCATTGAGTGGGCGGCGGTAAACCGGGAAGAATTCCTGCGGTACAAAGCGCCTGAAATCGACCGGGTTGCCGTTAAAAAGGCGATCCAGAGCGGTGAGATCATCCCCGGCGCGACGGTAGAATCGAAAATTAGCATGGTGGTGAAATAAGATGATGAACATTTATCAGAGCATCACGGCGGCGATGTCGGAAGGATATCACATCGCCAAGGACAGCAGGAACCAGCAGCAGGGCTTCAGGTACCGCGGTATCGACGCGGTGATGAATGTTTTCCAGCCAATTCTCAGCAAGTACAAAATCTTTCTTGTTCCCGAAGTGCTGGAACAGACCCGTGAGGAGCGGACAACCGCGAAGGGCGGTCAGCTCATCTACAGCATCCTGAAGGTGAAGTTTACTTTCTATGCCGAGGACGGAAGCAGCGTTTCCGCAACGGTCATCGGAGAGGGAATGGACAGCGCCGATAAAAGCTCCAACAAGGCCATGAGCGTGGCCATGAAGTATGTGATGTTCCAAATCTTCTGCATCCCGACGGAGGAAATGGTTGACCCTGATGCGGAAACACCGGAAGCCAGCAGTCCGAAAGAAGAAAGACCCACCTGTGAGAACTGCGGCGGCCTGATTATGGGCATCACCCGGAAAGACGGAACCATCGAATGCACTGCCGAGGAAGCGGCGGAGCGGACGAGGAAACGCTATGGAAAATGCCTGTGCCTGAACTGCGCCAAGGAAGCCGCCAATGCGGCTGGATAAGGCTGAATATCGAGACGGGGTCCTGCACCTGACAACGCGGGACCCCGAAGCGATCCGGTTTGCGTATCAGTTTCAGGCCGGAGACTTCGACATCAAAAAGGCAAAGAAACGGCGCAGTCTTGATGCGAACGCTTACTGCTGGGTCCTTGTAGACAAGCTGGCAGAGGCGCTGAGGCTATCAAAAGAAGAGGTATACCGAAATGCCATTCGTGGCATCGGGGGTGTATCAGATATCGTATG
This sequence comes from Oscillospiraceae bacterium, assembly GCA_045628925.1. Taxonomy (GTDB): domain Bacteria; phylum Bacillota; class Clostridia; order Oscillospirales; family Oscillospiraceae; genus UBA1774. Next base: position 6,631 of record JAZQQF010000137.1, read on the forward strand.
TGTGCGGTCTGAGGCCTCTGATGCGCTGAAGAAAAGCTGGGAGAGCAGAGGAACCGGATGGCAGACGGAAACCGTACCCAGCAAGCTGAATGGCTGCGTGAACATGATCTTATACTACGGATCCAGCGCTTATGACAGCAGGCAGATGTCAATCCTGATCGACCGGCTGGTGCAGGACGCGCAGGCGCTCGGCATCGAGACAATGCCGCCGGACAGGCTTAAAGCGCTAACGGAGGGGTGGGAATGACAGGTTACTGCTACATCTGCGGGATCTACGGGCCGCTGGAACGGCACCACGTTTTTCACGGACCGTACCGGAAGAAGGCTGACCAGATGGGACTGACCGTGGATCTCTGCCACTGCTGCCACAACGAGCCGCCTTCCGGGGTGCACCATTCAAGGGAAATGGACAGGATGCTGAAGGCTATGATGCAGCGGAAGGTCATGGAGGAATACGGGTGGAACACGGAGCGGTTCATTCGCGAATTCGGGCAGAATTATCTATAAGAAAGGATAACAAAAAATGGCTACAAAGAAAGTGAACGAGGAATCCGTCGTTATTCGGCCTATCCAGATGGCTCAGACCGTCATCCGCGTCGTTGGCGACTCACCCCTGATCATCCATGCGTGGGACGCAAAGGCGAAGCGATCCATGCTGGAGGCACAGCTGGGATGGGGGAAGACCAAGCGGAAGGAAGCAAAAGACCCGGTCAGCGACTTCGTCTCCAGTCTGTACTGGCTCACGCCCGCGCCGGAGGAGATGACTGAAGCGGCGGTCGAAAATGCTTTCCAGAATGCCAGGTTCGGTTTCCCTGTCTCCGCCTTCAAATTGGCTGCGAACAGCGCGGCGTATCGGCTGGGATGGGTCAAGAACAAGATGGAACTGCGCGGCGCGTACTTCATCGACGCGGACTCCGACGGCTATTACGCCGGTGACCTCATCCCCAACGAGAAACTGAAGGAGATCGAGATCGCTCAGAATGTGTGGAAGAGCTTCCCGATGGTGGAGATCCACGGCGATGCGCCGGTGATGCGCGAGGATATGGTTCGCGTCGGAATGGGTACGGCGGACATCCGCTACCGCGCAGAGATCAGAAACTGGTGGGCAGATATTCGTATTTCTTACAACAAGTCCGGAGCTTTCACGCTGAGCGATATCGTGAACATCATCAATGCTGGCGGAACCGTCTGCGGCATCGGCGAGTGGAGACCGGAAAAAGACGGGCAGAACGGGATGTACCACGTCCAGAACGCGTAAGGCAGGACTGGTGTGCCACGGTAAGGGCGGTTAGGTTAGGTTCGGCAAGCTGTGGCAGGCAAGGTGCGGACTGGTTAGTTTTGGGTGGTGAGGCGTGGCCCGGGAAGGTACGGCAGGCAAGGTGCGTTTGGTAAAGGCGAGTTTGGGAAAGGTGTGTCGTGGTTCGGTGCGGCAGGCGAGGCGGGATGCGGAAAGGCTGGTTTGGGCAAGGTATGGTGTGTTCTGGGAGTTATTATGCCCCGGAAGGCAAAGGAGGAATAAAATTGGGTTTTTACCGTTGGAAAATCAGCGGGCTCCATCACGCGGACCCGCAGATGGCCGGGGAGGAGCTGGAACGCCTCACTGATGCGGACGGTCAGCTCTCGCCGGAGCGCATCGTGCAGGAGAGCAGGCGCGAGGACGCAGTTCTGCACGGGGAATTCGAGTGGCGTGACGATGTCGCGGCGGAGAAGTACCGCGTCGAGCAAGCGCGTGGAATCATCAGAAACCTTTCCGTCACCGTCGTGACGGAGGAGGGCAGGAAGGTCGAGACGCGGGCTTATGTCCATGTGGCCGAGGATTACAGGCCCATCACCGTGGCGATGCGGTCGCCCAGTGAGATGGAGTGCCTGATGGACGCGGCGCTGAGGGATATCGACGCGTTTCAGCGGAAGTACGCTGTGCTGCGGATGCTGGATCCGGTGATGGAGGAGATCAAAAAGGCGGAAGTGGAGATCAGGCGTAATAAAATGGTACAGCAGGAGGTATCGAATGCTTAATCAGATCGTGCTTCAGGGTCGCCTGTGCGGCGACCCTGAGATGAAAAAAACGCAGAGCGGCGTATCGGTGATATCCATCAACGTTGCCTGCGATGATGATTACACTGCCAAGGACGGCAGCAGACACACGGATTTCATCACGGTTGTCGCATGGCGCGGAACTGCGGACTTTATCTGCAAGTGGTTTCACAAGGGGGACATGATCCTCGTCTCCGGAAGGCTGGTCTCAAGAAACTGGACGGACAAAAACGGCGGGAAGCGGACGAGCTGGGAGATCAACGCGAACAGCGTGAACTTCTGCGGAAGCAAGAGGGACTCCGACAGCCGGGAAATCGGCACGGAAAAGGACCCGGAGCCGCCGGTGATGGACGAGATCGATGACGGCGAGCTGCCGTTCTGACCGCTATGGCGCTTGAGTATTTCCCCTGCTATCACAGCTATTTTAAGAAGATTGAAAGACTCTCAGATCAAGAGGTAGGCCGTCTATTCCGGTCACTGCTGAAATACGCGGCGACCGGCGAGAGGGAGGAACTTGCGGGACGGGAATCGATCGCCTTTGATTTTATAGTAGACGATATCGACAGGGCAGAAGAGCAGTACCAGGCGAGATGCGAAAAAAATCGAGCAAACCGTGCATCTGCATCGGAACGACCGTTGACGACCGTTGACGAACGTCCACGACCGTTGACGAACGTTGACGAACGTGACCAAACCAAAAGCAAAAGCAAAACAAAAACCAAAAGCAAAGAAGAAAAAGAAGTGAAAGAAAAAGCCGCTTCGCGCTTCACGCCGCCAACGCTGGACGAGGTGAAGGCTTACGTCTCCGAGCGGAAGAGCAGCGTGGACCCAGTGCGGTTCTGGCAGTATTACGATGCCGGCGGCTGGAAGGACGCGAAGGGAAACGAAGTGAAAAACTGGAAACAGAAGCTTCTGACATGGGAGAAGCACGACGCTGAGAGGGGGGTGACGGAAAATGCTGGTCGGTTTGCAGGCCTTGATTCCACCGATTTCCTATGACGGAGACCCGGAACAGGACATCGTTGACATCTGCAATCGGGAGCCCGGGCATCTGACAGGCTACGATTGTCCTGATTGCCTGAACCGTGGTTATTTCGTCCGCCTGAAGGACGGGAGACGCGTGAATCAGGAGTGCAGGTGCATGGTGATCCGGCGAGATCTGAAGCGGATCCGCGAATCCGGGCTGGAGAGCATCATGGACCGCTATACGCTGGAGCGCTGGCAGTGCGTCGAAGAATGGCAGAAGAAGGCGCGCGAGATGGTGCAGGGATACATAGAAGCTCCAACCGGCTGGCTCGTCGCCTGCGGCAGCGTGGGGGCTGGAAAGAGCCATCTGTGCAGCGCTGCTGCGATAGAGCTGCTGCGATCCGGGCGAAGTACACGCTATGTCGTTTGGCCAGAATTTGCCGCAAGGGCGAAGGGCTGCGCCAACTACGCAGATGATTACGCGGAGCTGGTGGAGCCGCTGAAAAAGACACAGGTGCTTTACATCGATGATTTCCTGAAAACAGGGAAAGGCACGGATCCAACGCCGGCGGATATCCGGCTTGCGTTTGAGATCATAAACGCCAGATACAACGACATCGAGAAAATCACGATCATCTCCACGGAACTGCCGATCAGCCGGATAACGGAGCTAGACGAGGCGCTTGGGAGCCGGATATACGAGCGGGCAAAGGCAGGGTGCTATATGCCGTTTAAAAACAAGACGAACTGGCGGACGAGGTAAGGAGGATAGCATGGGATACACGCATCGGTACTGGGCTTGCCCGTACTACACGGGCGATCAGAAGACGAAGATCAACTGCGTCGGAGCGCGGGGGGTGACGCTGGCCAGTCGGGAGATGCTGTATCAATATGCCGAAAAATACTGCTGCAGCATTGAGGGATGGCGAAAATGCACCCTCGCAAGGCAGCTTAACGAGGAACTGGAGGCTGATGGAGAAAAATAAATACCACGCGCAGAAAACCATGCGCGTAGTAGACGGCGAGTATGTGTATTTCGCAAGCAAGCACGAGGCGGAACGGTGGGACGAGCTGCGCTGGCTGGAGAGGGCCGGAAAGATCGCCGGGATGCGGAGGCAGGTGCCGTTTGAGCTTGTGCCGGGGCAGATGACGAAGTCCGGGAAGATCCTGCAGCCGGTGAAGTACATCGCCGATTTTGTATACTGGCGGGACGGCGATATGATCGTCGAGGACGCCAAGGGTGTGATGACGCAGGAGTACAAGATCAAAAAAAAGTTGATGCTGTGGAGGCACGGCATCGAGATACAGGAGGTGTAAAATGACGGAGCTTGAGATCAATGCGCTGAGGAACTGCAGGGACGCTGTAAATGAAATCATTCGTGATGAACTGGAAGCCGCTTTGAGCGCCGTGGTGGAGCAGTATGATACCGAGAAATGGTCCGCGAACGATGCGATGAAGACGTTATCGGACGTTTTTTGTTTTTATTCCGGCGTAATGCGCCGGATGAAAGAAACGGAAGAAGGCACAAAATGAGCGAGAAACCCTGCGGAAAGTGTAAGCACGGCAGCGAGAGCGAGGCTGTTAAACGTCAAATCTGCGCGAACTGCGAAAAAATGTGCTTCAACGACAGCAAAAATCCCTTCAAACTGGAGGCGGAAAAGGTGGTCTACACCCACTTCGAGCCGACCGGCGCGGAAGCAAAAGCCGATGTTGGAAAACCGCGCCCGTCGCTGGTCCCTGTGAGCCTGATCCGGGCGGTGACAGCAGTGCGGGAGTATGGCACTGCGAAATACGGAGACCCGGAAAACTGGAAAACCGTGGAGTATGAACGATATGTGGATGCAGCCTATCGGCATTGGCTGGCGTATCTGGATGGAGAGCCGAGGGACAAGGAGAGTGGGCTGCCGCACCTGTGGCACATGGCGTGCAATCTTGCGTTCCTGATCGAAATAGACGGAGGTACGGAATGAGCGAGGCAGTGAGAGACTGCACCACCTGCAAATACCGCTGGTCGTCCAATGGACCCTGCGAGGGCTGCGCAGACCTGAACTGGGAGCCGCGCCCGGTTCCGGCGGCGATGAGCTATACGGCGCGAATTCTGGAGGCGCGGCGGCTGTGCGAAACAGAGGAAAACCTTGCGCAACTAGCCGAGGAGGCCGCAGAGCTGGCACAGGCGGCTCTGAAGCTCCGGCGGGCGCTGGGACATGGGATTCCCACGGGCGAAACGCTGAACGGCTGCTGGGCGGCTCTGCGCGAGGAGTGGGCGGACGTAAACGTCTGCATGGATGTGCTTGGACTGGCTGCGGACGGCATGACAGTTGAGGTATTCAAAAAGATAAAGAGTATTAAAATGCTGGAGAGACTGAGAAAGAGGGATGCGGGATGACAAACTGGGAGTCGCTTTTTGGGACGCCGGGGTGTCGATGGCACGGTGCCTGTACGGGATGGTGGAGCTGTGAGCGCGGGAAAATGCAGGGATTGCGCCCGGTTCCGGGATAAAAGCTGCGGCGGATATCTGGATGGGACCTGCCCGGATTTTAAGCCGATTCCGGCGCCGAAAACGGCGCTGACCATGAAACTGACGAACTGGGAGTTTTATTTCGGAACGCCGGAGCGGACAGCGGAAACTCTGCGGAAACTCTGCGACGAGCATGATTACGACTGCAGCGGATGCTGGTATCATGAGATTTTCGGCGGCGGGAGGCCGTGTGAGAAAACGCCCGATCTGCTGGGCGAGGAATACTGCGGAGAGTAAATACGGCGCCGGGGAGAAATCCCCGGCGCTTTGCTGTTATCAGATGTCAAGAATCTCCTGCATCATCAGCAGGGTGTAGAGGGGCGGTTTGCGCTCACCCATCGACCAGCTGTCCATCGTGCGGGAGGGGATGCAAAACCGCTGCGCCAGATCGCGGAATGTCATTCCGGACGCGTCCCTGATGCCGCGGATGTCACGGTGAGTACGGTCCCAGATGCGGCCCAGCTCCGAGACACGGTCGGTGGGGATGTCGGCGTCCTCGGAATCGCCCCAGATGCTGGACAGTGCCATGCCACTGATGTAAGCGTCACGATCCTCGTAATTGAGGGATTCGGAGACGCAGGTGCGGCGGGTCTCAATCGTCATTTCCATAAAATACCTCCTTGTTTGGAACTGCATCGATCTCAATGGTTTTAGGAGCATTTGGAACGTTTTGTTTGTTCCCGCGCTTGGCGAGATGTGGCTTGACGTAGACGGCGTATTTGGTACCGTCTGCACGCTCGAGATGCCTGTAATGCCCTCTCACCTGCCACTGGATAGCTCTGTAGTTGCGCTGGGCTGGGGCCTGATCAGACTCTGTAAGCCTGATGTATTGCCTCACAGAGTCCTTTATGTGCGATTTCGCCGGGGCGGCGACGCTCCCGGTTTTGCTTTTACTCTTGCCTTGCGGCTGCGGAATCTCTACCGGCACAACATCAGGCCGGTGGTACAGGATAAACGCCTGCGTCGCGAGGACGCAGAAAACAGCCGCGAGGCCCTCGTTTTTTAGCCAATCCAGCTGATACTGCGTGGTTGATGGAGCGTGGACCTTTGCGTGCACCATGAGATCGTAATAATCTGCGTAATCAGATTCCGCCGTGAGGATTTTTTTGCCATCCATTGTGTGGCATACCTCAAATTGCGTGAGATCATCGCTGTAATGCACGATATCAACGTAGCTGTGATCTCCGCCGCCAAATCTCAGGCTGTACCGGATCACAAAATCCTGATAAAGCGGAGGGACGCAGCGGGGTATGCCCTCCGCCTCGCGGAACCACAACTGGTATCGCTCAGCGAGCCCGATGCCGGCAATATCGATGCAGGGCAGCTTTGATGCCGCCCTGCTCAGAGAGGGGAACTGGTACATCAGTCGTCCTCCTGGTCCCGGAACTCCTGCTCCCGGAGGGCCTCGCGGATGTACTCGTAGTAGTCTGTCTCGCCGCAGGCCTGCTCGATGGCCTCGTCCGTCTGCTCGGCGACCCACGCCGCGTAATCATCCCCGGAGATACCGCAGGCCTTGACAGTGTAGTCTGCCATATCGCTCAGGGGCTGGTCGATCTCGTCGCCGTCCTCGTCAGTCTCGGCCTGGAGGTCAACGCCAAAGCGATCGCGGAAACAGGAGGCGAAGACGTCGCTGTCGGCGAACCAGTAGTCCCACAGGATGCTGTAGTACTCGTGGCGGAGGGTGCCGACGTAGATGCGATCGTAATCGGGATCGCGGAACTCATACCAGCCATTGTCGCCGGAGGCCCATTCCTCGTGACCGACCTCACCGTCGGTATCGACATACACGCGGTACTCGCAGCTGGGATAGAGATAGGCCAGCTTGTCGGCCTTGCGGAGTTCGGCGAGGATCTCGTCCTCGTGTTCGCGGATCAGATTGGTGTAATTCATTTTTTGGATTCCTTTCGTTTCAAGCCCGGTCCTGCCGGGTTGTTTTGTTTTGTGGCTTTAATATACCGCACATTGTGCGGATTGTCAAGGGGGGGAACGAAGAATTTTTTTGGAAAAATTTTGCGTGGGCGAAAACGCGGCCAACGCGGGTTAAACTACAAACTGTAGACCACAGCAATGGAGGTGATGGGATGGCGGCAAAACGAGATGAGCATGGGAGATTTGTTAAGGGGTCCGTGGCAAACCCGGGCGGTAAATCCAAACTGCCTGCCGATGCGCGGCAGATGCTGCGCGACGCGCTGCCGGACGCGATCGCCTGCATCATCCAGCACGCGCAGGAGGGCGACGAGAAGTGCGCCATGTACATCTGCGATAGGGTGCTGGGCAAACCTACACAGCCGATGGATATTGATGCGCGGGCGGAAATCCTCGCGCCCATGACGCTGGAGCAGATGAGAGAGGCGGCGGAGCAGGTCCTGCGTGGGCTCCCTCCGGCTGGGGATGATGTATAGCACCCAGCAGTGCGATGCAGCTACACGGCATCTGGTGGCCCTACAGGCGGATACCAACAGCAGATTTTACCAACTCTACTGGGATGATCACCGCTATCTGGTGCTGTGCGGGGGCGGCGGCAGCGGGAAGAGCATTTTTGCAGGGCGCAAGGTGCTGGAGCGCTGCACCACGGAGCCGGGGCACCGCTGGCTGGTCTGCCGGAAGGTGGCACGGACGCTGCGGGACAGCTGCTTCGCCCAACTCGTCGGGCAGGCGCGGCAGTATTACGCGGACTGCGGGCTGACCGTGCTGTCCGGGGATATGCGGCTTCGGTTCCGGAACGGCAGCGAGATCCTGTTTGCGGGCCTCGACGACGTGGAGAAGCTGAAATCCATCTACGATATCACGGGGATCTGGGTGGAGGAGGCGTCGGAGCTGGAAGAGGGCGACTTCAATCAGCTGGATATCCGGTTAAGGACGGATTTTCCCTATTACCTGCAGATGATCTTATCGTTTAACCCCATCAGCGTCACGCACTGGCTGAAACGGCGGTTCTTTGACAGGGCGGACCCCCGCGCCACGACGCATCGCAGCACCTACAAGGATAACCGTTTTCTCACACCGGAGGCGGTGAAAACGCTGGAGGCCTTCCGGGACACGGACCCCTATTACTATCAGGTCTACTGCCTCGGAGAGTGGGGCGTGACCGGCAAGACGGTGTTTGATGGGCAGGCAGTATCCATGCGGCTCGGCAGGCTCCCGCAGCCTCAGGCAGTTGGCCTGTGGGAGTACCGCGAGGACGGCATGGGCATCACGGATATACGCTGGGTGGACGATGCTGTCGGGCCGGTGACCATCTACCGCAAGCCGGAAGACGGGCACCCCTATGTGATCGGCGGAGACACATCCGGCGAGGGCAGCGACTGGTTTGTTGGGCAGGTGCTGGACAATAGCACCGGCGAGCAGGTGGCGGTGCTGCGGCATCAGGCCGACGAGGACACCTACGCCAAGCAGATGTACTGCCTCGGGAAATGGTATAACGGGGCGCTTATCGGTATCGAGGCCAACTTTTCCACATACCCGATCAAGCGGCTGGAACAGATGGGATACCGAAATCAGTTCGTCCGCCAGCAGGAGGATACCTACACCGGCAGGATGCAGACGGCATACGGATTCCGCACCACATCAACCACCCGCCCGGTGATCATCGGGCAGCTCGTCGAGGCCATGCGCGGCGAGGGCGTGGAGCTTATCAACGATAGGGCCACGCTGGAGGAAATGCTCACCTTCGTCCGGAACGAAAAGCTCCGTCCAGAGGCGGAGCCCGGAGCGCACGACGATACGGTCATGGCGCTGGCCATCGCATGGTACATACGATCCCAGCAGACGATGGTGGTTAAACCGGCGCTGCCGGAGCGGCGGAAGACCAAGTGGACGCAGGATATGTGGGACGACTACCTCGCCTCCGATCGGGAGACGCGGGAGTACCTGAAGGATAAGTGGGGGGACCCAAATGGATAAGCAGCAGAAACTGGAGTACTGGCAGGAGTGGACCAGCAAAAACGAGAGCGCCTTTGCCGGTGAGCTGGGCAAGATGGATCACCGGGAGCGGCTGTATCGCGGAGAAGAGGAGTATATAACCCCTCTTACCACGCTGGATACATCGCGGGACAACCGACCCAACAAAATCATCCATCTGCGCAACATCATCAGCGAGAACATCGAAAGTACCATCAGCTCCACCATCCCGCAGCCGAAGGTGACGGCGCGGAGAAAGGCGGACGAAGGCAGGGCAAAGGTGCTGGAGGATATGCTGCGGAACGAGCTGGACCGGCTGCCCATGGAGGAGCTGAACGACCAGATCGAGCGCACGATCCCGATACAGGGCGGTGCCTTTTGGCTTGTGGAGTGGGATAACCGCATCCGCACCCACAGCACAGTTGGCGATGTGCGGGTATCCGTGATCCATCCCAAACAGGTGGTGCCACAGGACGGCGTGTACACCCGGCTGGAGGACATGGACGCGGTCGTCCTGAAAATTCCGCAGACAAAGGCGTACATCAAATCCGTGTACGGCAAAAAGCTGGAGCAGGAGGGCGAGGAGAACCCCGAGGTGCGCGGGCTTGACGGCGACACCTCCGACGCGGAGGACCTCGTTACCCAGTACGTTGCCTACTACCGCAACAGCAGGGGCGGCGTCGGCAAGTTTTCGTGGGTAGGCGATGTAGTGATCGAGGACATGGAGGACTATGAGGCACGGCATCTGCGACGCTGCACCGCCTGCGGCACGGTGGTCCCGCCCGGTGAGACGGCCTGCCCGGAGTGCGGGAGCAAGGGCGCTGCGGAGCATGAGGAGGAGGACGAGGAGGTCTTCCGGCCCATCAGCACGGCGATGGGTACAAAAATCCCCGGAGCGCAGGAGGGCACGGACGAGGCCGGAATGCCGATGATGATCCCCACCAAACTGCCCAACTACAAGCCGGACGTTTTCCCGGTGTTCCTGCAGCGTAATATCAGCGTCTTCGGTCGCTTGCTGGGTGACAGCGACGTGGACAAGATCGAGGACCAGCAGAACACCATGAACCGCATCGAGAAGAAGATCATCGACCGGCTGGTGAAGGCCGGCACTCGCATCACCCTCCCGGACAGACCGGACTTCCGCATGGACCCGGAGGACGGTGAGAAATGGTACATCGGCAACCCCGCTGACAAGCAGCTCATCGATGTGATGCAGTTTTCCGGCGATCTGCGCTACGAGATGGAGTACTACAACGCCGTCTATGAGGAGGCGCGGCAGATCCTCGGAATCACGGACAGTTGGCAGGGCAGGCACGACACCACCGCTACCAGCGGCGTGGCAAAGCAGTATGCTGCGGCCCAGTCTGCGGGGCGTCTGGAGTCCAAGCGGGTGCTGAAGGAGACTGCTTACGCGGAGCTGTTCAGGCGCATCGTGCAGCTGAAGGTGGCGTATGCCGACGAGCCGAGACCCGTCGTCAGCACGGACAACCGGGGGAACTCCAAATATTCCGAGTTTGATCGGCACGATTTTTACGAGATGGACGAGACCGGTCAGTGGCACTGCATTTTGGACGATGACCGTTTTCTGTTCTCCTGCGACACATCTTCTCCGCTGGCAAATAACCGGGAGATGATGTGGCAGGACTGCACCGCGCAGCTGCAGATGGGCGCCTTCGGCAATCCGCAGGATATCAACACCCTGATCCTCTACTGGACAAAGATGCGGCTGCTGCACTACCCCGGCGCGGAAGACACGCTGGAGTATCTGGAGCAACTGGCACAGCAGCAGATGGCCCAGCAGGCGCAGATGGCTGCACAGCAGGCAGCGATGCAGGAGGCGCAGAGGCAGCAGGAGCGGCAGTACGCCCAGCAGGATCAGGAGCGGCAGCTCGCCATCCAGCAGCAGGATCAGGCGAGACGTGACGCCTATCAGACCGTGCAGCAGCGCCTTGCGGCGCAGCAGGCGCAGGCAAGGACGGCCGCACAGCAGAACCAGTAAGTGACGGGCGCAAGCCCTTAACGATTCGCACGGGAAAGCGGAAAAATCCCAAATCCCGCAGGAAGGGAGGAAATCGCATGAAGGGCAACCCCTACATCGGCAAGATCAGCCATGCCGGTACGCAGACCATCAAGGTCCCGCAGCCTGCTGACAAGCGCGGAACCAAGGTAGTCAAGACCGGCAACGACCTCCGCGTCAAGGGCGGAAAGTAATCCTGTCCCCCGCATTGATCCACGCCTCCTTGTACTTTTCACTTGTATGTAACATCTGAGATGTATGGGATGAATTCGCATGGGAACAGCGCAAAAATCCCTCCGCAGCCAATGCGTAAAAATGGAGGAGCAATGGACGAGAACAGCATCTATGAGGCCCTCGGCCTTGAAGGCGGAAACGAGCAGGAGGTCGCCGAACCTGCGGCAGAGGAAACCGAAACCACGTCCCCTGAGGCGACTCAGGAGAGCGCAGAACCGGAAGAAAAGGAAACTGTACAGTCCCCGGAGGAACGCAGCAGGCAGGCTTACGGACGGCGACAGCGGGAACGGGAAGAGGCGGCGCGGGAGGCGGTGACAGCGGAACGCGGCAAGACCTCGGACCTGCTCAAACGGCTTGGTATCACGGACCCGGAGACGGGAGAGCCGGTGGATACCATCGACAAGCTGGAGCAGTATGAGCGCTCTCTGAGTTCCCTGCGAATCGCCGCAGGCAAGCCAACGGAGAGCGACATCGCAAGGGTCGCCCGTGAGGCGGTCGGCGCGGAGAAACCCCAGCCGAAGCAGATGTCCAAGGACGAGATGCAGGCGGTCGTGGATCGCCAGATCGCGGAGATCCACAAGCTGGACCCCAGCGTCAGCTCCCTGGACGACATCCTGAAGGGCGAGTACGGGGCGGAATTCCGCCGGGCCGTGCAGGAGAAGAACCTGAGCTTTATCGAGGCGTACAAACAGGTCTCTTACGGCAAAATGTCCGCCAGCCAGCAGAAGGCTGCGGAGCAGGCCGCACGAAACCGCGCCGCAAGCAAGGACCATCTGGGTGCCACCGTGATGCGCGGGCAGGGCAGCAACCCTGTTCCCCGCGATCAGATGGAGATCTTTCGGGCGCTGATGCCGGATGTGGCAGATGCGGAGTTTGAAAAATACTACAACAGATAACGGGCATTGCCCGTGAAAGGAGCTTATTATGCTGGGTTTTTACCCCGAATCCGTCATCGACGGACACGTTCCCCCCTGGGAATACCTCCCCTGCAGTGCGATCCAGCCGAAGGTCGGCATGGCTATGGCGCTTTCCACCGGCAAGCTGGCTATCGCTACCGGCACCACGAAGCCGGAATACATCTGCATGGCGGAATACCCTGCCGCCGTCACCGCCGGCACCATCGTCCCGGTCATCCGCGTGACTTCTGACATCCTGTTTAAAACCAGCAACTCCGCGTCCCTGTCTGGGGTGAGCGTCGGGGCGAGGGTCACGCTCCATGCGTCCAGCGGTATGCAGGTCACCGCCACCACCGCCAGCGGCGTCGCTGAGATCGTTGCCAAGAGCGGCGATGATTCCGGCAGCGATGTCTATGTCAGATTCTGAGAGAGGAGGTAAGATATAATGGCAGGTATCACTTTTTCCGAGGCCAGCAACGTCAACGATTCCATCTTCGGCAAGTCGCAGGCCCCTATCCGAATGTTCCTTGAAAAACGCGCCGAGCAGTTCGAGCGTGAGAGCGTCCTGAAGGACCTGTTTTACATGGGCAAATCCAATAAGTATGCCGAGAAGTTCACCAGCCTCACCGCGATGGAGGGCTTCAAGCCGGTCGGCGAGAACGGCTCCCACCCCATCGACGGGTACCGCGAGGGCCGCAGCAAGATCATCGAGCACATGACATGGAAGGACTCCTTCAGCATCTCCCGCGAGATCGCCGATGACTCCAACCTCATGAACCTCCGCCAGCGCCCTCAGGCCTTCATCACCGCGTATCACCGGGGCCGCGAGAAGTTCGGCGCCCAGTTCCTCGGTGCGTCGATTCAGGGCAGCACCTCCTTCTCTGTCGGCGGCGTGAGCTTCGACACCACCGGTGCGGACGGCAAGCCGCTGTTTGCAACCAACCATGATGCCCTCATCTACGGCGATAACCAGTGCAACCTGTGGTCGGACGCCGTATCCGATGATGCCATCGGCATGATGGAGGTGGCGATGCAGAACACCTACGACGACAACGGGAATCTGCTGGACATCGTCCCGGACACCATCCTCATCCCCAACATCCACAGCCTGAAGAAGGCCGTATTCGCTGCGGTGGGCGCGGACAAGGATCCCGACACCGCGAACAACGCCTTTAACTATCAGTTCGGTCGCTGGAACATCATCGTGTGGTCCTATCTCAACCAGTACATCGGCTCCGGCAATACTCCGTGGATCATGATGGACAGCCGCTACAACAAGGACTACGCCGGGCTTGTGTGGCTGGAGCGTGTGCCTCTGGAGGTGCGCTCCGCGCTGGACGAGGACACCGACGCCAACGTGTGGCGTGGCTATGCCCGCTGGGGCGTGGGCCTGAACGACTGGAGAGCGTGGGCTGTCGGCGGCATGGCGGCTGGCAATGCCCTCTCCTGATGGAGGGCTGAGCATGGCTGAATTCACCCGATTCACCAACGTGGCGGCGGACTGCTTCAGCGGCCCCCAGTTCGGCGCGGAGGTCAGCTTCGCCGCCGACTACACCCTGAAGGCGGCTGAAAAGCAGTTCGTCATCAACGCCGAGGCGACGGCTGCCAGCAAGGTGCTGACGCTGGGCTTTCAGGACGGCTGGTGCGCTATCGTTACAAACGTGGGCAACTCCAATGCCTTCACGCTGAAGAACGTGGCAGGAGACACCGGAACCTCCATCGGAGCCGGGAAGGCTGCGCTGATCCGCGCCAGCACCACCGCTGACGGCAGCACGGTGACCATCCTGACGGACGGCACCTGAGGAGCCGAAATCAATATGCCGTGGGCGAAAAACCCACGGCATTCTTATATCATAATGATGAGGTGATGACATGGTCACAGAGATTTTCACGGAGACAGTCCTTACAGGGTTGTCGACCGACGCGAAACCCACGAACTACCCCAACGGCACAAAATATAGGGAGATCGACACCGGCCTTGTGTACCGATTTGATAAGGAACACATGGAGTGGCGACTCCAGTGAGGTGGAGAAAATGATTACAAATGAAAACGGCGCAGCGAAGCTGGTAGGGTTGTCCACCGACGCAAAACCTACCAATCGCTATAACGGCGCGAAGTTTACGGAGATCGACACCGGCGACAGGTATATGTTCGACGGCTCCGGCAAGCAGTGGTACAAACAGCCCTATCCCGGCACCGGAAGGATCTCGCAGAAGTTGGACGCGCAGCAGAAATCGCTGGACCTGCTGTGGAAGCTGACGGAGGGAAACGTATGGGACACGGAAACGGACACCGACGCGGCGTACAGCAAGACCGTCCCCTCCGGCGCGGTTGCGGCGGAGATCGGTTCCATCGGCGGAAAGACCGTGGTGTGGAATCAGCTTGTGGATACGGATACAGAAGCCGTTGCCACGGTTTCCGGGCGGAAGTACCTGACCATCATCGACGGGGATTCCGCCATCGTTACCGGCGACGGCGCTGATATCAGCGTTTCGGGCGGGACTGACAAGGTTTTTGATCTCACGCTGATGTCCGGCGCAAACGTACCTTCCACCACCTCCGACCCCCGCATCCCCGGCATTATTGCGTATGCCGAGGCGCACCAGGAGTACAACGCGGGCGAACTGCTGTCGGCAGAGGTGACGGAAATCAAGAGCGTGGGCAAAAATATGCTGAATCTCCAAACTGCATTAACAACGCAAGTTCAGGCAAACAATATTCCTATCACGAATCCAGCATACACAATCCAAGACGGACGGCTGAAATGCGCCTATTATCTCCAGTCATTCGGGAGAGCCTTGTTCGTTATCCATGATTTTCCGGCTGGAGATTTTGCTTTGTCGTATACCGTTGACGCAGCGGTTGAGAATTCTGTATCTGTCCGTAAGATGTCCGGCGAAAGAGAAGATATTTATCCGACAACCAGCAACAGTACATCTGGCCGAAAATCAATAAATTTCTCTGTTCCCCAAAAATGCGACATTGGAATATCTTTGATGCCAAATTTGGAATCTGGAATTGGCAATTTCTCTGTTAGCAATATTCTGCTGGAACGCGGCTCCACTGCGACTGCCTACGCACCCTATATGGAGGACACTCTCACTATCCCCGCCGCGCTGATTGCGTTTCTGGCGGATAAGGACTACGGCGCGAGCGCAGGAGCCGTCAGCAATACCATCGACTGGGCGGCGAAAACCTATACGCGGCGGGTCAAAGCGGTAGACATGGGGAGCTTGGACTATACCAGACGTACTGGTTACGGTGCTAACCCGTTTTTTTCCACATACCCCGGGAGACCGAAAACATATGCAAACAATCTGATATCCGCCATTTACTCTCTCTCTGAAGAGCATTACTTTGTAGGGTTCGGCGACAATGCGCCGGATATGTCGATTGCGGCTAATCCGGGGACAGATTCAGACCCCGG
Source organism: Oscillospiraceae bacterium (assembly GCA_045628925.1). Lineage (GTDB taxonomy): Bacteria > Bacillota > Clostridia > Oscillospirales > Oscillospiraceae > UBA1774. The sequence continues at coordinate 22,626 of JAZQQF010000137.1, forward strand.
ACGCCTTCTGATCCGCGATGACCGATACGCGACGGCAGACGAGATCAAGGCAGGGCTTGCCGGTGTGATACTTCACATGGAAATCGAAACGCCGGAGGTGTATGACATCTCCGAGTATCTGCCGGATGATAATATGCTGGATACGGAGCCGGGCGGAAGCCTGACCTTCGTGCAGGAAGATGACACAACGCTGGAGATACCCAACAGTGTGGACTATCTCGTTAAGCTTTCGGAGGTGGAAACGGAATGATGGATGCGAAAACGATGCGGATGATGGTGAAGGCCGGACGGGGGCAGGAGGCATACGCGCTGCGCGTGGGCGAACTGGTGCGGGCGCGGTACTCGGTCTCCGATGAGCTTGCCATCCTGCGGCAGCGGGACGATAAGCCGGAGGAATTTCAGGCATATAACGCGTATGCGGAGGAATGCAAGGCGCAGGCGCACCGGGAGGTCTACGGGGAATGACGCTGCGCGAATGTATCGACGAGATCGACGCCATCGAACCGAATGCATATTCTGATGTGCAGAAGGCCACGTGGGTGCTGCGGGCAGAGGACAGCGTGGCGACCGGCATCTACCTGATGCAGCCGGAGGACGTGAGCAGGCCCGACCTGACGGCAAGCAGCGGGGATTATGGGTTTCCGCTGCTCGCCCCATACCCTTACGCCAAGCTCTATCCCCTGTATCTCCACGCAATGATCCACTACGCCAACTCGGAGTATGAGCGTTATCAGAACGATATGCAGCTCTATAACGAGTCATTCGGCGAATTCGCACGGTGGTTTGCGGCGGAGTCTGAGCCTGCGCTGACAAAGGACCGGCAGGGATGGTTCTTTGAGGTCCGGCTGGAACCGGGTGAGAGCGAGGAGAAAGGCTTCGGCCTGCTCGGCGATATGCGAGGGGTCATCTCCCCTCTTGCTGTCAGCAATGACGGTCTGAGCGGCACGGTGGACGTCTCCTGCGACGGCGTGACGCTGCTGGACTATGACAGCACAGACGGTGGGAACGCGCACATGGCATTCTACGCGCCGAGGGGAGAACTCTACATACACTACGACCTGACAAACAGCGGCGGCGAGGCTCAAAGCCTGCGTATCAGCGGGAGGAACTACAGATACGGCTGGCCGGATAAGTACGGGAGGAGGCCGTAAATGCCGAATGGAATGCAGATGCTGGATTCCGGGCTGCCCCGGTTTACCGGCACGGAAAACACAGAGGATAAAGTCGCGGCGATCCAGAATTATCTTTTCATGCTGCTGGAGGAGCTGCGGTATATCCTCCAGAACCTCGGAACGGATAACTTCAACAGCGCGGAGCTTGACGGGCTGAAAACAGAGATCCGGAACGCGGTAAAAATCGACCTGAGCAGCGGCGGAGACATGGCGACCATACAGGTGGACCTCGCGGGGCTGCACACAAGCATCCGCAACGCGGAGGGCAATATCTCCACGCTGGAGCAAACGGCGCAGGAGATCCGCACGGAGGTCGCCGGAAAAATCGACGGAGTGCAGGCGCAGACGATGATATCGCAGGGGCTGAACTCCATCAGGCTCACCGCTGCGGAGGGGGACAATCAGAGTACCATCACCATCTACGCCAACGGCGTATTGGTGGACAGCGCGGTCGCGAAGTTCCAGCGGATCGTCGCGGACTCCATCGAGACCGGGGACGGTAAGTATGTTTTGACCACGGACAACACGGTAGGCAACCAGTCCATCGTCGTCTATCATGTGGAGAGCGGCGTGGCTACGCCCATTTTGAAGGTGTTTGATAACGGCCTCGGCACCCTCCAGATCAGTTCCATCTATGAGCCACTGATATCCTTCGACGCAAACGGCGGAACCACAAGGCTGGAACTTCCGTCTGAGCTGGTGAAGCTGAACCACAAGTTCGCGGTCGGGGCTGACAGCTTCGGATACGACGATCCCATCAGCCTTGGCATCAGCGGAGAGGCCGGTCAGGTCTTCTTTGAGATTGTGAGCTGACGCATGGCTGCATTAGATGTAACGATCACCGCGCTGGATCACTCCAGCGCGAGGCTGTCCGGGGCCTTCACCGGCGGAGACCCGGCGTACAGCAACTACAGAAGGCTTCGTGTGAGCATCCATTATGGGCAGGATATTGCACTGCTGTATGTGCAGTCTCAGGAGTCCTCCGGCGCGGTCAGCACGTTCAGTGAGACGATCAGCGGTTTGTCGCCGGGCGGATATACATGGACGGCTGCGCTGCAGTATTATGACGCGCAGGGCTGGCACGACGCAGGATATACCGATTCCGGTTCGTTTGTGATAACGCCGGATGTTTATGTGCAGGCGTGGATATACGACGGTGGCTGGCACAGGGCGCAGCCATGGGTATACAACGGCGGGTGGCACCGGGCGCAAGCTTGGGTACATGACGGTGACTGGAGGTGATTAGATGAAATTACCCTCCCTCCCCTATTCGGGGAATTACAGCACCTCGGCGCAGACCGTTTTCGGGGGGCTGAACGACAATATCGGCGCGACGGATGGCGAAATTATTTATATGGAAAACATGACCGGTGAGTTTTACCCGGTCATGAGGTCGAGACGGCTCCGCGGTATACTGCGTACAAGGTCTGATCCGAGAACACTCTGGGCGGAGGATGACCTTGTAGAGGTCTACGGCACAACGCTGACGATCAACGGGACGAATGATTTTACCGTCAGTGGTAGCCCAAAAATCATGGCAAGGATGCTCCGCAAACTTATCGTATTCCCAGATAAAAAAATCATCGACCTTGACACAATGACCATGGCGGACATGGAGGCTACAGTGGAGCTGACCGGAGTAAGATTTCAAAACGGTGAGATATTCGGCGAGAGCGCGGAGGCAAACACCATATATAAGCAAGATGCAAACTGGGGCCAGTATTTCATGGTCGGCGATGCGGTTAATATCTCCGGCGCGACGGTGCATCCTGAAAATAACAAGCGCCCCATCGTCCGTGAGATCGACGGCGACTATTTGCGCTTTTATGAGTATACTTTCACGCTTGATCCAAACTGGAAGTTTACACCCGGCACCAGCGGTCTTGCGGCAGGAACGTACCATTTTACAGCAGGCGCGGATACACGGCAGTTTTCATTGACGGAAGTCCTGCCGTACGGGGGAACGCTGGATTGGACCGGCGCTACGCTCCTCAGGAAGGTCGGCGGCGCGACAACAACCATATCTACGTCCACCGGAAGCGGCGGGACCGAGCTGACCTTCCAGCAGACTGACATCAAGCCCTACACGGAGACCGGCGAGCTGACATTTGAACGGGAGGTTCCGGACCTCGACTTTATCTGTGTTAACGAGAACCGCCTGTGGGGATGCAAGGGCGACAGCATCTGGGCAAGCAAGCTGGGAGACCCGACAAACTTTTATGTATATGACGGACTCTCTACGGACAGTTGGCAGAGCGAGGTGGGCGACAAGGGCGATTTCACCGCCTGCATCAGCTATCTGGGATACCCGATGTTTTTCAAAGAGGAATCTGTAATCAAAGTGTATGGCGATAAGCCAAGCAATTTTCAGTGGACGCCTTCCGCCAGATTCGGCGTCGCGGAAGGAAGTCATCTTTCCCTCGCCGTGGCGAACGAAACACTTTTTTACCTTTCCCCTGCCGGTATCGTGGCATATTCCGGCGGTATCCCCACCGTGATATCCGATCCGCTTGGCGTGGACTACCGCTGGCAGGACGCGGTAGCCGGAAGCGACGGCATCCGATACTACGTTTCCATGCAAAATCAAACCAACAACCTGTGGAGCATCTTTGTATATGATACGCGCCACGGGATGTGGCACCGGCAGGACAACACACGCGTTGTAGGTTTTGCGTGGTGGGGAAATGAGATGTATCTCTTTTCGACGTCCGGACAGCTTATCAATATGGATAATCCCGTCGGAACGGCTGAACGCACAAAACGATGGGAAGTGGAATTCGCGGACTCGACCGAAAGTAGCCCCCTGAAAAAAGGCGTACTGCGGCTGCTGATCCGGCTGGAAAAGGATAATGCCAGCACTGTTACCGCAAAGATCATGTACGACAGCGATCAAAACTGGACGACAGTCCGCACGATACCCGCGTCTACGCAGTACGAAGACAATAAAAAGCAGTCTTATGTATTGCCTGTTGTGGTACGCAGATGTGATCACTGGCGGCTCAATCTCAGCGGTATCGGAGACGTCACAATATACAGCATCGCGCAGACCCGGTATGTGGGCAGCGAAAAACAAAATTCGTGAGGTGATGCTTTATGGCACAGAATAAAAATTTCCTGACGATAGCAGCCGACAACGGCGGCACAAACTCCGGCAGCGGCGCCGGCGGCGGCGGATACGCAACGCTGCAGTACGGTTCCAGCGGCGCAGGCGTGACGGAGCTGCAGCAGACCCTGAACCGGCTGGGGTACAATGTCGGTTCGGTCGACGGGATTTTCGGAAACAATACAAAAAATGCAGTGCTGAAATATCAGCAGGACCATGGCCTGACCGCTGACGGCATTGTCGGCGCGAATACATGGAACAGCCTGAATACGCCGGTCACGCCGACGGCGACTCCCCCTGTTGATTACGCCGGGATCATAGCGGATCTTGACAAGCAGCAGGGCGGCTTCCAGAATGCTGCGGCTCCTACGGCTGCGGCGGACCGGGTGCAGACGGCAACGGGCGGCGGAACACCCAGCACGGCGACGGGAGGCGGCACCCTCAGAACGGCGGGCGTGAAGCCGACGGCAGTGGCGTATAATGACAGCGGAATCGACTACAAGGCCATCACGGACGCTGCGGCGGCAAAGCTTGGTCTTCCAGACCTCCCGGCGGCGGCTCCAGCCGCTGACGCTGCGGATCTGGGGAAAACCCCGGTGACTCCAGCAGCGGAACTTCCGGACAACCCGGTTTCGGACACAGGCAACGTCCCCGCCCCTGTCTGGGAACCCGATACCACGGAACCTGTTCCCCCTTCAGCTGCCGTGGTAGACAACCCGGAGACAACAGGTGGAGAACCGCTGCTTACCCGTGGAGACGCGCCCCGCGCGACGAAACTGTCTCAAAAAGATATGGTCCCGACCGGTGAAAAAGTCGGTGGGAGCGAGATCGGCAGGGAGCCGACGGTGGAACAGCAGTATCTCAGCGTCGTTGAGTCGGATAACCGGACCGGCAGCTATACGCCCCCTGAACGGGACCCCTACTATGAACCGAACTACCGCAGGATCCTCACCGACATGGAGGCATACCCGGAATTCCAGTTCGATAAGAACGCGAATCCCCTGTGGGCGTCTTATGCCAAGCAGTATCGGCGTGAGGGCCAGCGGGCGACCGCAGACGCGCTGGGTCAGGCCGCTGCGCTCACCGGCGGGATCCCGTCCACTGCCGCCATCACCGCCGCCAGCCAGCAGGGCGACTATTACGCGGCGCAGCTGAGCGACCGGCTCCAGGACGTTTACAACACAGCGTATCAGCAGTACCTTGACCAGTACTCCCGGATGCTGGGGCTGGCGCAGGAGTATCGCAGCGGCATGAATTATGAGGAGGGACAGTTCATCGATGACCGTAACTTCGACTACGGTCGGTACATCGACGATCAGACAGCTGCGAGGCTTTCCGATGAAACAGCTTATAACCGAAGCATTGACGCACGGGACTTCGAATATCAGCGCGAAACTGACCAGTATAATCGGGGTCGCACGGCGCAGGCAGACGCGCAGGAACGGGTTCTTTCCTATATCTCCATGGGCGGAGACCCGGCTAACATCCCGGCGGATATCCTCTCCCAGAGCGGCTACAGCACGGCAGAGCTTCAGCAGATGCAGAGCTATTACGCACAGCAGGCGGCGCTTCAGGCGGCGAAGGCAAGCGGATCCGGCGGAAGCAAGAGCAGCGGCGGAAGCGGGGACGAGACGGGCACAGATGAATCCGATATCTACCAGCAGCTGATGAGCGCAGGCGTGACGGACTACGGAACGGCTTACGCATACATCCGGTCGCACAACCTCGCAAAGACGGACAATGAAGCAAACCGTTACGCTAAGTACTTCGCCGAAACCTATTACCCGCAGGCAAATCAGAACATGGTCGACTCTCTGAAGACCATGTTCCCCGGCGGCGTGATCGGTACGGACGATTGGCGGATCGTCAGCGAGGAGTTCGACCCGAAGTGGCTGTCGGACAACGGTTTCGTCCAGCGCGGCATGGAAGGCGAATACCGCGCAGAGGAGGAGCAGCCCACGGCGTCGTACACCGTCGGGACCGCCATCGAAAAAGCAGCTTCCAACTTCGGTGCGGCAAAGAACTTCCTTCAGGCGAACGGCGCACCGCAGGAGGTTATCAATGGTCTGAAAAAGCAGAGTACCCTCGGCCTTGATAACGACGCGTATAAGGAATACCTTCGCAGCTATATCAGCGACTTCCTCAACGGCATCGTGACTCCCAGCTACAATCAGACGGTGAACGACCTTGCGGAGCAGTTCCCCTACGTGGACGGTGATGTGCTGTCCATGCTCCACGTCCCCGTCAGATAAGGAGGGGAAATATGGCACAGAAGAACCTCAGAGATACCCTGAAGGGCATCAGGAACGGTACGCTCACTGTTACCAGAGACGCGCAGGAAACACCTAAAATCCAGACTGTGCAGGATGGAACGGCGGAGCAGAACCGCAGAGAGCTTCAGGATTACATGAACTCCCTCGTCCGGCAGCGGGACATCCTCGCCAATCAGGACCCCATCGTAAACCGCAACCCGCAGCCGAGAGTCGTGCAGACCCTGCGGCTCCCAACTGCAAACGATTATGTCGAAGCGCCGCAGGCACCCTATACGCCTGCGGCCTCCGGGCAGGATCCCAACGATATGGCGCGGAAAACCAGCGACATCACCTTCCGCAACCAGCAGCGTGACGCTGCCGCTGAAGCGTACAGGGCGCAGAGAGAGGCGAGATACGCAGAGGACGAGGCGGAGCGGTATGCTGCCGGTCAGCGGGCTATCGCTGCGGAGAACGCGATGGAGGTAGCAAGCCAGCGCAGGCAGGCGAATGCGGGCAGCCAGTGGATGCAGGAGCAGGCGAAGCAGTACGCAGGGATCACAAGCGAGCCTGACTACCCTGCCGCAAGCCAGCCTGATGCCAGCAAGGTAAAAGGCGTAGTTCGTGACGGCGGCGCGCCCGGCGTTTACCGCTATGTTAACAACATCGACGGTTATGCCGATACGATGAGGGCAGTCCGTGCTGCCGGTGAGCATGACGGATACGAAGCTTATGACTACATGACGGAGGACCAGCGCCGGAGCTTTACCTACATCTATAATCAGCAGGGGGCGCAGGCCGCAAAGGCGTATTTGGACTACATCAGCTACGCCCTGAATGAGCAGTACGCGCAGGCATATAACCAGCAGCTCCGGCAGTATGCTGACGAGAAGAAGGGCCTTGCAAGCCTTTCCACCGTGGTCCCGAACGTGTTTCTCGGCGGACTCGGCCTTGCAAATGCTTCTTATCAGAAGACGAGGAACGCGCTTCGCGGAGAACCGGAAAGACCCATCGACTGGAACACCGGCGTGATTCTTGCCTCGCAGGCAGCGCAGAAGGTCCGCGATTACCGTGCAGAAGATATCGCAGAAAAACATCCTCTGAGCATCGGCAATACGAATGTGTCGTCTTTCCTCTATCAGACTGGTATGTCCATGCTGGATTCCGCCGTTATCGGAGCGCTCGGCAAAGCGGGGATAAACGCAAACGATTCGTTTGTCATCCGAAAACTGAAGGGCCTCGGCGCGACTTCCCTGCTCGGCGGCGGAGCCGCTACGCAGGCAATGGTCGATGTCAAGCAGCGAGGTGGAACTGATGATCAGGCACTCGGATACGGTATCGCCGCCGGCGTCGCGGAGACACTTTTCGAAGAGCTCCCGATGGAAAAGATCTGGGACGGAACGATCATCAACTCCATTCTGAATGAAGACAACGTATCCAAGCGCTGGCAGAAGGCCCTCATTGCCCTCTTCAATCAGGGGCGTGAGGAAGGCAGAGAAGAAATCGCGACGACCATCGCCAATACCATTACAGATGCTGTCATCAACGGCGATGTCAGCCAGCTTCAGACCGACGTCCGCAATATCATGGCTGAGAATCCGCAGCTCACAAAGCAAGAAGCGGCAAAGCAGGCGTGGAGGAGTTGGTTTGGCGGCCTGACCGCAGACTTCCTCGGCGGATTCCTCTCTGGCATCGGCATGGCGGGTGCTGACATCGCAGGCAGCTATGCCGCCGGTGCGCTGAGAGACGCAAAGGTCGCTGCTGCCAAAACCAGTGAGCAGACCGCACAGCAGACAAGAAGCCCGAAGGCGCAGCCTGTTATCAACCCGGTGCCTACCGTTTCCAACCCGCAGGCAACCCCTGAAGCAGTTGTGAACCCGGTTGTCAACGGTAGGGATGTGGTAGTTAACCCGCAGGAAACCCGGCAGGAATCTGCGGAGCCCACCATCCAGCTCCCGACCGTCCCCGGCACCGCCCTCCAGAACGCGGTGAACACCATCCGAAACGGTGGTGAACTCAGCGGAAACGCGGCGAGACGGGTCTTGCAGGACGCGGAATCTATGAAGACGCTCCGTGATGCGGGTGTTCTTGCGGAAACCGTCAGGCCCGGCGCAGAGGGCCGTCAGCAGGTCGCTGACGCTGTCAGGCAGTATGCGGCAATGCAGAACACCTCCGAATCCGAGAACCGCCAGAATGCGCCTGAGAGCGCTCAGAGAACGCGTGAAGAGGCGATTCGCGACATGGCGCAGCGCGTCAGAAACGGCGAGAAAATCACCGAGGAGCAGGCCGCCTCTGAGTTGACAGGCGCCGCGCAGAACCGTACAATGGACGCATCCAACAGAACGGAAGGAGCGAACAACAATGAAGAAAATCGAGCTGCCGAGATTCCCGAAGCGGGAAGAGAAGCAGGCTACGCAGGAACCGCAGGAGAAGAAACCGCAGAAGGCCGGGCGGATACTGATCGACGGGCCGCACGGGGAACCGGTGTGGCTGACGCCGGAGGCGTACGAAAAGTATCTGGCGATGCGGCGCGACGGTTCCTTCGGAACTACGCCGAAGAACGATCCTACACTCGCCAAAGACATCGAGCAGACGAAATCCGAAGTGCTGCGGCTGCTGCTGGGCTCCGACAGGTAAGCACCAATGAGATGGGTGTTCCTCACGGCACGGACACCCGGGCGAACGCGGAGCTTACCCGTGACGTCATGACCCGCCAGATGCGGAAAAAGCAGGATGAACTGAAGGCGCAGGGTTTCAACGCGCACTTCGTCATCGGCCTGATGGAGACTTCTGAAAACGGTGATACCGTACTTTCAAGGGGCGCTGTAAACGACGAGGGAACGGAAATGTGGATCACAGCGAACCACCCCCGTCTGACGTGGAACATGATCGCCGACCATGAATTCTTCCACGCGATGAAATCCCGTGACCCCGGAATCGTTGATAGAACGAGGAAAGAACTTCTCAGCGACCCGAAAATGGAAGGGAAATTCAAGGAGCTGGTTGACAGGTATACCGAGCTTTACCGGCCCCTTGGATATAGCCCGGAGCTTATCCTTGAGGAAATCCTCGCTGACTACTACGCCGGTTACGATGCGACCGAACTGCTGGACGCAGACCGGGACACTGCGAAGGCGGTGAGGTCTGAGGTGGTAAAGCAGTACCAGACCAATGGTGACAAGCCTGCTCCGGCAGACATCAACCCCGATTTTGCCGAGGCCAGATTCAGCATCGAACCGCCCTACAAGCGGAATACCAAAGCCGAAAAAGAGTGGTATAACGGTCTGACAGACGAAGCGAAGAAGACCTATAACCTCTTCAAGGCGGTGCACTCTTTCGGCGAGGGCAACAAGGTCGCTATGATGGTCGGATCCGGTAAGAAGGCGCATCCCGCG